>JBMNQO010000001.1:0-135233 GCA_050944195.1 Methanomethylophilus sp.
CTGCACCGCTCCATGAAGAAGGGGGCGAAGGTCCTGAGGGACCGCTTCGGGCGCTTCAGAAGCCGAGGTCCTCGCCGACCAGGATGACCTTTATCCTGCCCTTCTTGGGGCAGAACGTGATCTGCTCCGTGAAGTTGCAGATGGAGTTCGTGACGAGCGTGTCGTCGGTCACGTCGCGCTCGGTGTAGAGGGTCTCCTCCATCCCGAAGCGCGCCGCATTGGTGGCGGCCGCCCGGTCCTGGGCGCGGATGAGGGCGCCCTCGCGGTCGCGGCAGACCTTGTTCATGCCGACCACGGCGATGACGTTGCGCGGGCCGTAGGTTATCGCCGCCACGCGGTTCCCGGTGCCGTCGATGTTGAAGATGGTGCCGTCCATCGCGACGCCGTTGAAGCTGGTAAGGTAGAAGTCCACGTCGAAGGCCTTGCGGATGAGCCCCTCGCGCTCCTCGGGGGTGGAGGCCTCGGCGCGGTCGATGACCTTGTAGGGGCCGGCGCGCACGCGGTCCAGCAGGCCGATCTCGTCGATGGTGACCGACCCGCCCCACGACACCGAGGATTTCGGCGGCATATACGAGAGGGCTTTCTCCACCGCCTGCTCCGCCGTGTCCACGTACTCGGCGGAGAACTGCCTCTCCCTCAGGTTCTCGACCAGGACCCTTGCCTGGGCGTCCCACAGCTTCTTCTTGATGGCTTCCGCCTCCGCCTTAGTTACCATGCTTCCCCGCATCGACGCGGGCGCGTAAATAAACGGCGCTCAGAGCTGGTCGTAGTTGAGCATCGAGAAGAAGGTCTTGACCCGCTCCCAGCCGGTCCGCGAGGCGTACATCTCGTGGGTGTACTCGGTGCTCTTGGAGATGTCCTGCAGGACCTCGTCCGCCACCCGCTCGCCCATCTCGCGCGAGTACATCAGCACGTTGCACTCGAGGTTGATCTTCACGCTCCGCTCGTCGAAGTTGGCGGTGCCGACGGAGGCGTAGAAGCGGTCGGCGACGATGGTCTTGGAGTGCAGGAAGCCGCCGTGGTACTCGTAGACCTTGCAGCCCGCCTTGATGGCCATGTCGGCGTAGTGGCGGTTGGCCCAGAAGACGCAGGGGTGGTCCGCCACGTCGGGGATGACGATGCGCACGTCCACCCCGGACTTCGCCTTCATCAGCAGCTCCTTGAGGACGGGGCGGGTGGGGGTGAAGTAGGGGGTCTCGATGTAGATGCTGCTGCGGGCGTAGCCGATGAGGGTGAGGAACTCGATCCCGACGGGGTTGTCGTCCGGCGCCACGGGGTCGCCGGGGATGATCTGCATGGGGACGGGGCTGTCCGAGGCGGGCACCTCGGCCTTCAGCTCGGGGAAGTCAATCTCCTCCCGCTCCGAATAGAGCCAGAGGTCGCGGAACAGCCGGAGCATGTTCTTCGCCTGGGGGCCGGTGATGCGCACGGCGGCGTCCCGCCACTCCCCGAAGGGACCGTCCCCGAGGTACTCGTTCCCGATGTTGTAGCCGCCCTGGTAGGCGATCCGCCCGTCGATGACGACGGTCTTGCGGTGGTCGCGGCAGTTCTTCTTGGGGCTGAACATGGTGCGGTTCATGTTGTGGAAGAAGGAGAGGTGGCAGCCCGCCTTCTTCAGGCGCTCGACGAAGCGCATGTCGCCGCCGTCGTACCCGTAATCGTCGAAGGAGACGTACACCCGCACGCCCGCCTTCGCCCGCTCCTCGAGGATGTCCATGAACTCCTTGGCGGTGCGGTCGCGGCGGATGACGTAGCACTCGACGGCGATGAGGTGCTCCGCCCTCCTCAGATCGCCGAAGAGGGAGCCGAAGTACTGGGTCCCGCCGGGGATGTAGGTGGCGGAGCTGTCGTAGGTGAACTCCAAAGCCCCCGAGCGGGCGAGGGCGCGGGCCGCCCCCAGGGGCTCGGCCATGTCCGTCCGCGCCATGATGTAGCGGTCGATGGTCTCGATGCCCTCGTTGCGGTAGGTCCGGAAGCGGCGGCGGAAGACCGGCTTCCCGATCATGATGTAGGCCGCGAACATGATCACCGGGTTGATCAGCATGACGATGAACCAGATGACCTGGCGGCGGACGGTGGAGCGGCGCGCCAGGATGAGGGCCAGCATGATCAGGATATCGATGACGGTGAACACCGCGTAGATGAAATCCCATACATGGCCCTGTAGTGCGTACGTCATCCTGTCTCGGGGAAGAATCGCGCGTGACGTATATCAGCTTCGCCCATTCAGGATATTACGCGGGGCAGGAGGTGTGAAGCGCAGGGAGGCGCCCATCGAGAGGAGGACGTACCACGTCACTTCCTTCACGCTGGCCTTCATGCCGCTCGCGATCCAGTCGCAGATGGAGGCCTCGAAGACGCTCCCGCAGACATGCCCCATCATGACCGCGTCGTCGCGGTCGCGGAGCTCCTTGGCGGCGCCCGCGCCGATCTCCCGCCCGAGCACCCGGTAGTAATGCCGGAGCTTGGGGCGGACGGAGGAGCGGTAGGCGGCGGAGATCATGTCGCGGTACTCCCAGGTGGTCCGGAAGGCCTCCGCGGTGCGGGCCTTCCAGTTCGGGACGGGCGTCCCCGGCTCGCGGGCGTAGACCCATATCACCATGTCGAAGGCGCCCCCGAAGTGCTTGTAGAAGGTCTGCCGCGAGAAGAAGCTCCTCTCGACCACTTCGGTGACCTTCACCTGGTCGTACGGCTTCTCCCTGAGCACCTTGCGGAAGGCGGTGACGAAGGCGGCGGCTGTAAGGTCGGTCATCGGGAAGAAGTCGCATTGCGCAGTATTTCTTCTTTGTCCGCGTAAGAGTAAGCGAAGCCAAGTGTCGTGTTTTATACCCTCCGATTGGCCCTTCCCGCGGATCCGCCGCCGGAGCATAACGCAATAACGTTTATTCGCTGACCCGTCATAACATCCATACGATTATCGGGGGAGGGCCCCCGGGAGTGGCAGTATGGATCGCAGGGTAACCGTGTTCGCATGCGTCTCGTTCGAGACGGTCATGGTGGTGAAGCCCGCCGTGTACTACGGGGCGGAGGAGGTGCGCCTCTTCCACTACAGCCGCGAGGGGAAGGACCAGATCTACGGGCGCTTCTACGACCAGGTCGAGAAGGACCTGCGGGCGAAGATCCCGGGGGTCCGCATCGTCGAGTACGCCAGCGACCCCATCTACGACTTCCCGAAGATGCTCCGCGCCCTCCTCGCGGGGATCCGCGAGGCCAGGGAATCCGGGGCGGGGGAGATCCTGGTGAACGCCTCCTCGGGCCCGGCCCAGTTCACCGCCGCGGCGGTGGTGGCCTGCTTCATGACCGGCGCCCGCGCCTTCACGGTGGGGACCAGGAAGTACACCGTGTCCGAGAAGGACATCGAGAAGCTGTACTTCCGGGACGGGGAGCCGGTCGGGCTCTCGGAGGACACCTACGACCCGCGCCTGATCACCGACTTCCCCATCGAGCCCCCCGACGAGAACATGGTGCGCAGCCTCCGGGTCTACGCCGAGCTCCGCGGGGCGAACTCCCAGGCGAGCGCCCCGACGGTCATCGCGGCGCTCAAGGAGAAGGGGCTCTGGACCTACACCGCCAAGGAGGGCGCGGAGCGGACCCCGCAGGGGCAGAAGGAGACCATGTACTACCAGCGCCACTACGTGGACGAGTGGCGGTCCCGCGGGTGGATCGCCAAGGACGACCCCCGGTCGAAGTACGACCTGACCGAGGACGGGAAGAACATCATCGGCACCTTCTACGCCGACCCGCGAGGGATGACCCAGATATATTGAACAGGAGCAGCGGCGGAGATGAAGAACGGAGGCGGGGGCCCGGAAGGGGCCGCCAAAGAGGAGACCCCCAAGGAGGAGGAGAAGTGGGAGACCCGTTACCTCAAGGTCTCGAGCTTCCGCAACCTCGGCCCCATCATCAACGGCCGCCAGCACCGGGTCCGCATCGACATCAACCGCGGCCTCGAGCGGAACGCCATCGGGGGCATCGTGACCCTCATCGGCGCCAACAACTGCGGTAAGTCGAACGTCCTCCGCGCCATCGAGACCTGGTACCGCGACATCATCCGCCCCGACGACTACTGCGACTTCGTGGACGACCCCCGCGAGCCCGTCCTGCAGATGGTGGTGGCCGACGGGAAGTACGACGCCATGGCCGAGCCCCTGACCATCGAGGGCTTCATCGAGGCCATCGAGTCGAAGCAGAGCTTCGACCTGTTCCGCCAGTGGCTGGCGGTGCTCGAGAAGGCGGACGAGACCAACCGCGCCTCGGAGTACATCACCGCCCTCGTGGAGCAGGAGTACAACGATCAGGGCATCCCCATCAGGATCACCTCCAAGACCATCACCCGGGAGCAGTTCTGCCAGTACATCGACGTCGGCATCCAGTTCCTGGAGATCTTCGACGAGAACATGCTCAATGCGGTCCGCGACACCGGGCCCCGCCCCGAGCAGACCTTCTTCGTCGACATGTGCGTCGCCGTCCTCTCCGAGGAGCCGGACATGGCGCTGAAGTACGGAAGGTCGTGGATCAACCTCCTGCAGTTCCTCGAGCGGTACCCCGACGACCCCATGTTCGACGTCTTCGGCATCTCCTACGAATCGGTCTCCAGCCGCTTCGCCGAGCGCTACGGCTATTACATCAGCCAGCGGGTCTTCCGCTACGAGTACGCCAAGCTCCACAGCAGCGACCTCGCCTGCGACCCCCACAACCCCAGCAAGAGCATGATCGACCTGCTGGGGGCGGCCGGCTGCACCCTCTCGATGCTGGCCGACGCCTACAAGAACGGGAAGAAGGCCCGCAAGACCCTCGAGAAGAACGTGAACTACCTGCTGGGGGACATCGCCGAGAACTTCAACACCCTCCTCGGCCCGGCCACCGGGAACTACACCTTCAGGATCGACATGGACTCCACCGTGCTGTCCTTCCAGATCTACAGCGGGGACCGCCTGCTGGACATCGACCACCAGTCGGAAGGGTTCCGCTGGCTCTTCGACTTCTTCATCTTCCTCTTCGGGCGGAAGAACTACCTCCCGGGGGACATCATCCTCATCGACGAGTACGGCAACATGCTGAACTACTCGACGGTGGGCTACCTCACCAAAGTCATCCGCAACTTCGGGCGCAGCTCGGGGCTGACCTTCGTGCTGGCCACCCAGAACCCCATGGCCATCGACATCCGCCATCTCGACGAGATCCGCGTGGTGAGCCCGCGCTCGAACGGCAGCGCCATCATCTACAACAACTTCATGAAGATCGGCGAGGAGGACCACGACATCCTGCGCCCGGTCCTCGACAGCCTCACGGTCAACCGCAACTACCTGCGCACCGAGGGCCGGAAGCTGGTCTTCGTCATCGGCTTCGAGGAGTACTTCGTCCTCAATGCCTTCTCCTCCGAGATGGAGGAACGCGGGGCCCGGGTGCACCTGGACTTCCTGCCGGTCAACGGCCTGGGGAACTCCAACTCGGGGATGGCCGAGACCCTGGCCGAGATCAACACCATCGAGGAGCGGGCGGTGGTGCTGGTCAACGGCGACGAGGACGGGGACAAGTTCGAGGTCTACTCCAAGGGCGCCCCGGGCATCACCGTCGTGAAGCTGCCCGAGGTCGCCGAGGACCCGCAGATGAAGAAGATCGGCGACCTCTTCTCCCCTGCCGAGCAGGAGCGGTTCGGCATCGGCAGCGGGAACTTCGACCGCCTCGCCTGCTTCTCGCAGAGCATCGGCACCGTCTACGACGAGATCGGGACGATGACCAAGTGGCGCTTCTCGCGGCTCATCCGCAACCTGTGGAAGATGCAGAAGAGCCAGGAATGAATTCTCTCAGATGTAGCCGAGGTGCTCCAGGGGCACCGAGATGCCGATGAGGATCAGGATGATCCCGCCGATGAGCTCCGCGGTGGGGCCCAGCCTCGAGCCGGCCTTGCATCCGATGTAGGTCCCCACGAAGGACATCAGGAAGGTCACCACGCCGATGGCGACGGCCGGCATCCAGATGGAGTCCTCCGTCATGGCCAGGGAGATCCCGGAGGCCAGCGCGTCGATGCTGGTGGCGATCGCGAAGAAGAGCATGTTGCGGAACCCGAGGCTGCCGCTCATGTCCTCGTCCTCGCCCTTGAAGGACTCGCGGATCATGTTCGCGCCGATGAGCGCCAGCAGGATGAAGGCGACCCAGTGGTCGTAGTCCTCGATGATGCCGCTGAAGGAGCTCCCGATGTAGAAGCCGATGACCGGCATCAGGAACTGGAAGAAGCCGAACCAGGCGCCGACGATGAGCCCCGCCCGCACCGAGGATTTGCCGATGGCGAGGCCCTTGCAGACGGAGACGGCGAAGGCGTCCATGGCGAGACCGACGGCCAGCAGGAGAACCGCGATTGCTTCCACGGGACGCCATCGGGCGGACCCTATATAACGAAAACGGACTGCTGCCAGGCGATGAGATTGGTCCCCACCCCCTGATTTGAACAGGGGACCTGCTGATTTCAGCGGCTGTATCGGAATTCTCCGAGAACACTTCTACAGTCAGCCGCTCTAGCCAGTCTGAGCTAGGTGGGGACTATCTCAGAACATATTGCTACGATATAAAAAGTTAACTGGCTGGCTCATCCGATGTAGCCGAGGTCGTTCGGCCCGGGCTCCTGCTCCCCGGCCGCCTTGACCTGGGCGGACAGCTCGTCGATCTTCTTGGCCTGCTCCTGCAGCCTCTTCTTCTTGGCGCCCTTGATGCCGAAGAGCTTCAGCAGGACCTCGACCACCGCCAGGGCGCTCTTGTGGTCCTCGAAGTACCCCGAGGTCTCGCCCATGAGGCAGTAGCCGTCGATGCCGTTCATCTGCGCGAAGCCCAGCAAAAGCCCGGCGGCCCCGATGATGCCGGCCTGCGGCTGCCCCGGGTTGAAGGTGACCCCGGCCTTCTCGAGGGCGGGCTTCAGCTCCGCCCGGGTGACCGCCCCGTAGACGTGGGGGTTGTCGGCCATCAGGCCCGTCCCGTAGCCGCCGAGGGTGACCACCTGGGACATGCCGTAGGAGAGCATTATGTCGATGACGTTCTGGGCCACGATGAACTGCCCTTCGGGGGTGCTCGCCTGGCACCCGCCGCGCAGGAAGACCGCGTCCCTCCCGTCGGGGAGCTTCGCGTACCACAGCTCGTTGGAGGCCATCTTCACGACGCAGTCCTTGTCCGGGGTGACCTGGGCGGGGAAGTTCATTGAATAGATCCTCGCGAACCTCTTCGCCTTCAGTGATTCGGCCAGGAAATCGCCGGCGATCTTGCCGACGTTGCCGATCCCGGGGAGCGCCTCGATGAGCACCGGCCGCTCGAGGACCGGCTTGGAATCGAACTTAACGATGCTGTCCGTCACCGATGCCCATCTCCTCTCTCAGGCCTTCCCGCCGGTACTTCCCGTAGCGGTCCTCGGGGGAGAACCGCGGGGGCACCGCGCAGACGGACGCCGCCCCGCACGCGGGGCATGTGCCAGATAATGTGTAGCGCCCGCACTTCGGGCACCGGCGGAGACGGGAGGCCATCTCACTTGCTCTCGCGCTTGAGGACGGCGGAGCCGCCGTCTCCCTCAAGGCTGTCGATGGCGGCCTTGGAGACGTGCTTCATGATCTCCTCGGCCTGCTTGTACTCGGGCGCCTTCACCACCACGCGGTAGCGCGGCGAGCCGACGCTGGTGATCTTCACGTCGGCGCCGTCCGCGGCCTCCAGGCCCGCCTCGAGCGCGTTCCGGATGCGGACCACGCCGTCGGGCGCGTTGGAGGTCATCTCGAGGACGCCCTCGATCTCCACGCTGGGAGGCGCGATGTTCTCCGTCGCGACCTCGACGAACTTGTCGACCCAGTACCCGTCGAAGTAGTTCCTGAACTCCTCGGGCTGGGCCACCACCGCCTCGAAGGCGTCGTAGAGGGAGCCGTACTCCTCCAGCAGGGTGTCGCCGAAGTCCTTGTAGGCCTGGTCGACGCTGACCGAGAGGCGCTCGGCGACGATCTCCAAAAGCTTCGTCGCCTTCTTCTCGTTCTTCCACTGCTGGATGCGCTCCCGCTTCTGGTGGTCGTTGACGGACTTGAGGGACAGGTCGATGTGGCCCTTCTGGGAGTCAACCCCGAGGACCTTGCAAACGATCTTCTGCCCCTCTTTGACGTAATCCTTGATGTACTTGACCCAGCCGGTGGCGATGTCCCTGACGTGGATGAACCCTTCCTTGTCGCCGTACTCGTCAAGGGTGACGAAGGCACCGAAGTTCTTGACGGAGGTGACGGTGCAGACGACGAGCTCGCCGTTGTCGGGATAGCCGCTGGCCCTGGACATCAGCCGACCACCTCAAGGACCTCGCCCGAGATCTCGCCGTTGCCGCCTTTGGGGGTGACGAGGACGGATCCGCACATGCTGCAGAGGACCTTGGTGGCTGCTTTCTTGAAGACGATCTGCTCGGCGCCGCAGTCCGGGCACTTTACCTTGACGAAGTTTCCGGCCATCTGGATCACTCCGTGAGCTCGAACTTCTTCGCCCTGATGCAGGAGGTGAGGTGGGCCTTCTTGCACACTTCGCACCTGTAGCGGATGTTGACCCTCTTGGTCGGCTTCTCCCTTCCTTCGGGCTTAGGCCTCGGGAAGCCTCCGTAACCGGAGGTGACCTCCCTGAATCTCCTCTGTCCCCATTTGCGCTCGCTGGCCTTCTTCTTCTTGACCCTCTCCACCGCGTGCATGGTGTGGGTGCCGCAGTAGGGGCAGTAGGTCTTGATGGTCCTAGGCATCTTCATACGTATCACCTTGAATGTTCTCCGGGCCATACGCGATATAGCGTACGCCGGAGCGACTAGGTCTGCTATACCGAGGTTGTATTTAATAATGTAAGGAAAAGGAAGGACCTGTGGGGCCCCTCTTTTTCACGCCTTGCGTTCCTCGATCGTCCCGTCGGAATGGGCGATCACGGCGGCCGCCGCGGTGTTGAGGAAGAGCCCGCACTCCACCACCCCGGGGATGGTGTCGAGGGCGGACTGCATGAAGTAGGGCTTCTCGATGCCGTTCGGGAACCTGCAGTCGTAGATGTAGTTCCCGCCGTCGGAGACGAAGGGCTCCCCGTCCTTCATCCGGAGGACCGGCTCGCAGCCGTTCCGCTTGAGGCCGTAGGCGGTCTTCTTGTGCCCGAACCTGCAGACCTCGACGGGGAGGGGCGCCTTGGTGCCCAGCAGGTCGACGGTCTTCGATTCGTCTGCGACGATGACCTCGGTGACGGTGGCGGCCGCCACGATCTTCTCGCGGAGGAGCGCCCCGCCCAGCCCCTTGATGAGGTTGAGCTTCTTGTCGATCTCGTCGGCGCCGTCGATGGTGACGTCGATGCCCTCGACATCGTTGAGGTCCGCGATCTCGATGCCGTGCTGCCTCGCGATCTCCTCGGTCTGCTCGGAGGTGGCGACGCATTTGAGCTTCCACCCCTGCGCGACCAGCTCCCCCACCCGGAGGATGGCGAAGTAGGCGGTGCTGCCGGTCCCGAGCCCCACGGTCATCCCGTCTTCGACGTACTCGTCGACCGCGCGCTCGGCTGCCGCCTTCTTCATCGCACTGGCATCTGGCATATGAGGGCGCGGATGGACGAAAAATCATATAAGGGTAGCGCAGGTTCGTTCCCTCATGAGGCTGGCATCGCTCTTCTCCGGCGGCAAGGACTCGGCATTCTCGCTCTACCTGGCGGAGCAGCGGGGGCACGAGGTGCCCTACCTGGTCAACGTCATCCCCCGGCGGAGCGACTCGTGGCTGTTCCACACCCCCAACCTCGACGCGGTCCCGGCGATGGCTGGCGCCATGGGCAAGAAGCTGGTGCTGGGTCATTCGTCCGGCGAGGAGGGGAGCGACATGGAGGGGCTCCGCGCCGCGCTCGACGGGCTCGACGTCGACGGGGTCGTCTCGGGCGCCGTCTGGTCGGATTACCAGTGGGACCGGATGAACATGGTCTGCGGGGACCTCGGGCTGAAGTTCATCGCCCCCCTCTGGCGGAAGGACCAGGACATGCTCATGGAGCAGATGCTCGACGCCGGCATCGAGGCGGTCATCGTCGGCTGCTACGCCGACGGCTTCGACGAGTCCTGGCTCGGGAGGCGGATCGACCGGCAGGCGGTGGAGGACCTGAAGAGGCTCCGCGCGAAGCACGGGATCAGCATCATGGGCGAGGGCGGGGAGTACGAGTCGATGGCGCTGTACGCCCCGATGTACTCGCGGCGCCTCAGGATCGTCTCGGCGGAGAAGGAATGGAAGCACGGCTCCGGGACGCTGAGGGTCAGAGAGCTCTGCTGATGTCGGCCGGCTGCCGGCAGGCGGTTCCCGATATGTCCCAGCACATCGATTCCATGGAATAATGGATATACAATGTCCACAATTAACGCCCATGGAAGACATCAGGGTTTTCTGCACCGACTGCAAGCTCCGCTCGTGCATCGACTGCGACGCCGGGAAGGAGGAGGGGGGCCTGCCGAGGTACTGCCTCACCGGCAAGTTCAGGGAAGAGGCGGAGAAGGCCGCCGAGCTGTACCAAGAGGAGGAGAACCTCCGCATCGCGCAGGGCTTCTACCGCATCGACCAGAAAGGCATCCACGGAGGGCAGGCGACCAGGGTCGAGATGCTCCTGAAGCTGTTCCGCGAGATCGGCGCCAAGAGGATCGGCGTCGCCACCTGCTACGCCCTGCTGAACGAGGCCCGGACCTTCTCCAAGATCCTCAAGGCCAACGGCTTCGAGTGCATCGGCGTCAACTGCAAGGTCGGCACCATGGACAAGGGGGAGATCGGCATCTCCGCGGAGGAGGACCCGTTCCCCGGGGAATCGTCCTGCAACCCCATCATGCAGGCCCTCATCATGAACCGGGAGAAGACCGACTACAACGTCATCATCGGGCTCTGCGTGGGCCACGACGCCCTGTTCTCCAAGTACTCGGAGGCCCCCGTCTCGACGCTGGTGGCCAAGGATTTCGCCCTGGCGCACAACACCGTCGCCGTCCTCCACATGGCGGACGGCTACTATTCCGAGCTTCTCAATGAGAAGCGCCGACGACGTCGGCGATCCGCAGGCTTCCGAGGTAATCCTCCGAGCGCCTCTCGGCCTCTTCCATCGCGTCGCGGATGCGGCAGGACTCCGAGCGGCACACCGGGGAGGCGAACTCCTCCTCCCCGTCCACCGCCCTGATGACCTCCAGGAAGGTGATGTCCTCCCACCCCTCCCGGAGGCGGTAGCCGCCGTTCCTGCCCGGGGCGGAGGCCACGATGCCCGCCTTGGCGAGCATGGCGAGGATCTTCGAGAGGTAGGGCCGGCCGATGCCGACCTCCGCGGCCAGGACCTCGATCGCCGCGTTCCCCTCGCGGCCGTCCTCCATCATCGCCGCGACCGTGTGAAGGGCGTAGTCGACGGTCTTCGTGTACCTCATGCATGTTCCTCCGGGGTATCTCCGGAGGAGCCTAGGCGCCCCCGTATGAAAACAGTTGCGGGGGCGCCCTGTCAATTTAACGGGTTCAGGCTTCCGCAGCCTCGGCGGAAGGGGGCCGGGCGGCCTGCTGGGCCTCTTCCAGCGACTGCGGCCTGAACCTCCCGAGCCTCAGCGCGTTGGCCGTCACCGACAGCGAGGAGCAGGCCATGGCGGCCGCCGCCAGCATCGGCATGTGGTCGAACTCGCCGAAGCCGAGCACGGTCAGGAGCCCGGCCGCGATGGGGATGCAGATCGAGTTGTAGATCAGCGCCAGGAACAGGTTCTGGTGGATGTTCTTGACCACCGCCCGGCCGATCTCCACGGTCGCCGGGACGTTCCGCAGGTCGGGGTTCATGAGGACCACGTCCGCCGCCCCGATGGCGATGTCGGTGCCCGAGCCGACGGCCATGCCGACGTTCGCCTGGGTCAGGGCGGGGGCGTCGTTGATGCCGTCGCCCACCATGGCGACCGTCTTCTCCTGCACCTGCATCTTCTTGACGGCGTCGATCTTGTCCTTGGGGAGGGCGGAGTAGCGCACGTCCTCGATCCCCACGCTCTTCCCGACGGCGAGCGCGGTCTCGCGGTTATCGCCGGTGATCATGACGGGGGAGACGCCCAGCGCCTTCATTGACGCGACGGCGGACCTCGAGGTCTCCTTGACAGGGTCGGCGACGGCGATGAGGCCGGCCGCCCTGCCGTCAACGGACACGTAGACGCAGGTCTTGGCCTGCCCGGCGAGCTCGGAGTACTTCTCCTTTAGGGAGGAGACGTCCGCGCCCCGGGACTCCATGAGCCCGGCGCTGCCGACGGCCACCTTCCTCCCGTCCACGGTGCAGGCGACGCCGTTCCCGGTGACGCTCTCGAAGTCCCCGTGGGCGGGGATTTCGATCTTGGTGTCCTTGGCCTTCTTGACGACGGCCGCGGCGATGGGATGCTCCGAGTCCGACTCGGCCGAGGCGGCAAGTGCCAGCAGCTCGTTTCTATCGATACCGACGGCGACGATGTCGGTCACCTCGGGATGCCCCTCGGTGATGGTCCCGGTCTTGTCGAGCACCACGGTGTCGATCTTCCCGCAGGCCTCGAGGGTGGCGGCGCTCTTGAAGAGGATGCCGTACTTGGCGCCCTTGCCGGTCCCCATGATGATGGCCAGCGGGGTGGCGAGCCCGAGCGCGCAGGGGCAGGCGATGACCAGCACCGAGATGAGGGCGGTCACCGAGTAGGCGATGCTCTTCCCGCCGACGAAGTACCACAGCAGGAAGACGCAGACGGCGGTGAGGATGACCGCGGGGACGAAGACCGCCGACACCCGGTCGGCGATCCTCGCGATGGGCGCCTTGGTGCCCTGCGCCCCCTCGATCATCCCGATGATCTGGTACAGCGCGGTGTCCTTGCCCACGAGGTCGGCCCTGAACCGCAGGCTGCCGGTCCCGTTGACGGTGGCCCCGAAGACCTTGTCGCCGGGCTTCTTGAGCACCGGGACGGACTCCCCGGTGAGCATCGACTCGTCGACGCTCGACTCGCCCTCGAGGACGGTCCCGTCGGCGGGGACGGACTCCCCGGGCTTCACCAGCACGGTGTCGCCGACCTTGAGCTCCTCGACGGGGATGACCTCCTCCTTCCCGTCCCTGATGACGGTGGCCTTCTGGGGCTCCATGTTGAGGAGCCCGGAGACGGCGTCGTTGGTCCTGACCTTGCCGAGGGCCTCGAGGTACTTCCCGATGGAGATGAAGGCGATGATCATGCCGGCGGAGTCGAAGGTCAGGTTCTCGACCGCGTCGAGGTCGCCGGTCCAGATGCAGTAGGTGTTCCAGATGCCGTACAGGTAGCCCACGCCCGAGCCGAGGCAGATCAGCGAGTCCATGTTGGGGCTCAGCATCAGCAGCCCGCGGATGCCGCGGGTGAAGAAGCGGCGCCCCGCGATGAGGACGATGGTGCACAGCACCAGCTGGATGCAGGCGTAGATGAACGGGTCGTCGTCCCGGAACGGCATGTCGAGGCCGAACATCGGCCCCATGGCGTAGATGCTCAGGGGGATGGCGAAGACGACCGCGATGATGAGGTTGGTCTTCTTGTACTCGGCCTCCTTGCGGTCGGCCTCGGCGATGGCCTTGGCGTCGCCCTCGATGACGGTGTAGCCGGCCTTCTCGATCGCCCTGACAATCTTGCCGCGGTCGGTGCCGTCCTCGTAGGTGACGGTGGCGGTGTTGTTGCCGTAGTTGGCGACGGCGTCGGTGACGCCCTTCACCTTCTTGACCGAGTCCTCGATCTTGACGGCGCAGGCGGCGCACGACATCCCCCCGATGCGGAGGATCTCCTTCTGGGTCATTTCGTTTTCAGGCGAAGAGGCCCTTCTTGGCCTTGGCCGGGTAGCCCGCGTCGACGACGGCCGCCACGATCTTCTCGGGAGTGGTCTTGGACTCGTCGTACTCGAGCTTGGCGGAGCCGATCTTGACCTTGACGCCGGAGACGCCGTCCACGCCCTCGAGGGCCTTGGTGACGTTCGCGACGCAGTTCTCGCACATCATGTTCTCGATCTTGAGAGTCAGTTTTGCCATGGTTGCAAAACAGGGCATGGTAGATAAAAAGTTTCGTCTAGCCTAAGTTTTGTTTTGTTGCAATACCAGCAACTTGACCTGTCGATTGTTAACCATCGGGCTCTGCGATGGGATGGATACAATCTCCCTCGCAGTCTGCTGCCTATATTGCAATGAAAAAATCGGGGAAAAGAACCCCGGAACGGAGGCTTATCCGTCCCGGGGAGAGGTTTGGAATCAGGCGGTCCCGCTCTGGGCCTTCTCGATCGCCTCGACGATCTTGGCGATCTCCAGCTCGGGGTCCTTCCACATCCCGGGGGTCCATACCCGGTGGATGTGCCAGCCCCTCGATTCGAGGTACTTCTGGCGGTGGTAGTCGCGCTCGCGGGTGCCCGCTCCCATCGAGTAGATGCGGGTGTCGCTCTCGATGCCGAGGATGTACCTGCCGTCCTGCTTGACGGCGAGGTCGAT
This sequence comes from Methanomethylophilus sp., assembly GCA_050944195.1. Lineage (GTDB taxonomy): Archaea > Thermoplasmatota > Thermoplasmata > Methanomassiliicoccales > Methanomethylophilaceae > Methanomethylophilus. The sequence continues at coordinate 14,440 of JBMNQO010000001.1, forward strand.
GGTGTAGCCGCCGATCCCGACGTTGCGCTCGACCGTGTAGCCCTTCCGGATGAGGGTGTCGTAGACGCGGTCGATGACGGGGATCTTGGCCTGCTCCTCTTCCTCCTCCTCGTGCAGGTCGGGCGGGGTGTACGAGCGCAGGATGGCCTGCGCCTCGTTCCGGTTCCCGTTGCTGATGGCGCGGGCGTACTGGAGGTAGCTCTTGAGGATCTTGGGGCCCTCCGATTCCAGATTATCGGTCTGCAGCTCCTCCGGCTCGATGGAGGAGACGATGATGACCTTCCGCTTGGCGCGGGAGACGGCGACGTTGAGCCTGTTCTCCCCGCCGCGGGCGTTCAGCCATCCGAACCGCTGGCGGAACTTCCCGTCGGGGTCCTTGGCGTAGCCGATGGAGAAGATGATGACGTCCCTCTCGTCACCCTGGACGGACTCGATGTTCTTCACGAACAGGCCGACGTCCTCCCCGTTCTCGTAGCGGCGGCTCTCCTCGGCCACCCAGGTGTCGAACTCGGGGTCCTTGGCGCAGGCGTCCTCGAGCTTGTCGTTGATGAGGTCCCGCTGGGAGACGTTGAAGGTGATGATCCCCACGGTCTCGCGGTTCTTCCGCTCGACCGAGAAGCGCTTGAGGAGCTCGACGATCTTGTCCGCCTCCGCCTCGTTGCTCCGGTCCTTCCAGACCCCGTCCACCTTGATGACCTCGATGGGCGGGCGGTCGGGCACCTCCATGTTGGGGGAGACGTACAGCCTCCCGCCGTAGAAGACGTAGTTGGAGAAGGCGATGAGCTCCTCGTACCGCGAGCGGTAGTGGAAGTTCAGGAGGATGCTGTCGTACCGTGCCCGGGCGATGTCCAGCAGGCTCTCCTCCTCGAGGGCGCTGTTGACCTCGACGTCCTCGGACTCGTCGGCGTCCTCGTCCTCCTCGTAGGTGATCCTCCCGGTCCCCAGCGAGGACGGGCGGAGCTGCTTGTGGTCGCCGGCGACGACGACCTTCTTGGCGCGGTAGATGGAGGGCACCCCGCGCTCGACGTACATCTGCGAGGCCTCGTCGAACACCAGGAGGTCGAACAGCCCCATGTCCAGCGGGATGATCTCCGAGACCACCTCGGGGGTAAGCAGCCAGATCTTGACGGCTCCGAACAGCTCGTAGCTGTAGCGGCCGATGAACTTGTTGAGGCTCCACTTGCGCTTGTTGTCGATGATGCGGGCGATGTCCCCGCGGCGCTTGGACTCGTTCATCACGCGGAGCGAGTCGGCCAGCTTGGCCTCGAGGATCTTCCTGGTGGCGGCCCGCTTCTGCTCCATGCGGTAGTCGATGTCGCTGATGATGCCGTCGAAGTCGTGCAGCATCTGGAGGATCTGCCGGTGGGTGGAGTCGTAGGTCTGCAGGCGCTTGTTGAGCAGGTACTTGTAGATCCCGTCGTTGGCCTCGGAGTCCGGCAGGTGCAAATCTTTCGATACCGAGAGCAGGTCCTTGCCGTACTCCCGCTCGGGGACGGTGAGGTCGTGGTAGACGGTGGAGCGGTTCTCGAAGGTCTCGTAGTCGTCCATCGCGCCGGCGACCTTCATGGGGTCGGCCATGACGTTCTCGATGGTCTTGCTGTCGTAGTTCTGGAAGTACTTGTTGACCACCGCGGTGGCATCCCTGGTAACTTTTCCTTTCGAGAACAGGCGGGACAGGAAGCCCTTCTTGTTGAGGTCGGCGACCTCGCCGTCCAGGCGCTCCAGGTCGGAGCGCATCTCGGCGATGTCGAAGCCGCTCAGGTCCTGCTTCATGATGTTCATCCAGGGGGACTTCTCGACGATCTCGAAGTACTCCCGGTAGTTGCTGACCAGGGTGGGGTAGGCGAACTTGGAGTGCAGCGCCTTCACGCTGTCGTACTTCTCGTTCAGGAGGGAGGGGCTGACGTCCTTCTCGTAGATCTTGTAGGTCTCGTACTGGCTGCGGTCGCCGGAGTTCAGCCAGGGGTCCATCCCGTAGAGGCGCACGGGGGCGATCCCGAAGTCGTCCGGGGTGTAGAGGTCCTGGGCGATCTCGGTGAGCTTGGCCATGTCCTGGTCGATGCGCTCGGAGATGTCGTCGGTGCCCTTGGGGATGGCCAGCGGGCGGATCTGCATCATGGTCGCGAGCTGCTTGTAGAAGCGGTCCTTGTCGGAGGTGTCGTCGATCTGCAGGCAGAAGCGGGAGAGGCTCCCGAGCCTGCTGTAGACGACGTCCAGCGCCGTCTTCTTCTCGGAGACCATGAGCACCGTCTTGCCCTGGATGGCGGCCGAGCAGATGAGCCCGGTGATGACCTGCGACTTGCCGGTCCCCGGGGGCCCCTCGACGACGATCTCGTCCTTCTTCTGGATGGCGGTGAGCACGTTCTCCTGGGCGGAGTTGAGCTTGTTGATGTAGGTGAGGGCTTTCTCGGAGGTCTCGATGCCCTCCTTCTGGAGGTCGGCGTCGCTCAGGGGGGCGGGGCCGTCGGCGAAGTAGTCCTCCTTGTTGAGGTCGCGGATGAGGTCGGCGAGGGTGGAGTTGATCTCCTTCCCGGAGAGCATCTCGTCGAAGTCCCGCTGGATGAAGTTGGAGTACGACGGGTAGATGCCCAGCACCGCGTTGTAGGTGACCTTCAGCTCTCCCTCCTCGTAGTCGGGGAACTCGCCGGCCCGGTACTCGGCGAACTGCTCGAGGGTGGACCGCTTGCGGTCGCAGGTGAGCTCCACCCCGGCCTCCGCGTAGTAGGTGAGCAGGTCGGAGATGAAGGTGGAGCGGTCGAGGTTCTCGATGGCGCTGTCCGGCAGCATCTTGTTGTGCCGGGTGGCCTTCATCACGGCCAGCATCAGGGTGGTGTTGTAGATGGGGTCGCGCGTGTCGTCGTAGACGATCGAGAACGTGTTCGGGTGCCGCTCCGCCTTCACCGGGATCAGCGCCAGCGGGGCCCTGATGAGGAACTCGTCGTCCCCCTCCAGCTTCCCCTCGCAGAACGGGTAGGCGACGTAGAGGTCGTTGGTACCCCTCTCCCTGACCTCGCGGTTCACCTCGCGGAAGATGTTGTTCACCCGGGTGTACGCTTTCGCGTCCTCCTTCCCGAAGGTCTTGTCGCACACCTGCACCTTGTTGAGCTTCCCGAAGATGAAGTCCATGATGTTGCTGCTGGTGACGGTGAGCGTGAGGTCCACCGAGGTCTTCACGCTGGTCCGCGGCATGTACAGCAGGCGGTTCCCCTTGCTGACGTTGACCAGTTTCTTCTGGAGCTCCCGCAGCGTCATCGCCACGTCCTTGTCCAGCTTCGCCCCGTGGGCGGCCGTCACGGCGTAGCGCCGGGTGACGGACAGGAAATCGTCCCCATAAGTTTCCACGAAACGCTGCCCGATGCCGTCGATGGCCGCCAGGTCCTCCGGCTTGGTCGGGATGCGGCGCGCCATCTCCAGCAATGCTTCGTCCGAGCAGATCTGCGGAGCGCGGCCGTTGCCGTTAGTGTGCTCTTCCCGCAGTTTCTCGCGCAGCTGCACGAGGTCGTTGTAAAGGTTCTCCTCGATACCCTTCATAAGGTTCCCACCCTTCTCGGAACGGTGAAAGTTGGAGCCGTATTAAAACGTGTGTAAGAACAACGCGATTAAATAGCGGTCTCTGATGGTCTGGGTCATGATAGAAGTCGGTATGAAGGCCGAGCGGAAGCTGAAGGTCGGGGAGGGCGACACCGCCGTCGCCTGGGGGAGCGGCACCCTGCCGGTCCTCGCCACGCCGAAGATGATCCTCCTCATCGAGCAGACCGCCATGGACGCCCTCGAGGGGGCCCTGGAGCCCGGGGACACCACCGTCGGCACCAAGGTGGACATCGACCACGTCTCCTCCAGCCCCGTGGGGTCGGAGGTCGTCTGCCGCGTCGAGGTCGTCGAGGTCGACCGCGCCCGCATCAGGTTCAAGGTCTCCGTCACGGACAAGTTCGGCGATGTCGGGACCGGTTTCCACGAGCGGTTCAGGGTCCACTCCGACAAGTTCATGGCGAAGGCCAACGCCAAGCTGGACTGATTTTTCTCAGTCCTTCTTCGCGTCCTTCACGATCCACGAGATCACGGCCACCGCCACCGCGCAGAGCGCCATCAGCACCGCGGTGGGGACGAACCCGTCGACGAAGGCGGAGCTGGCGACATCGTTGATGTCGATCCCGTCCGTGCCCGAGAAGAAGGTGAACACCGTGGCGGCGATCGCCGTCCCGAGCGCGCCGCCGATGTAATAGCCCTCGTTGGTCAGCGAGGAGGCCATGTCGCGGTCCTCTCTGTCCGCGTGCTCCACCAGCCGCGAGGCCATGGGCCCGCCGACGAACGCCCAGCCGAGTCCCTGGAAGATCATGATGAAGGCGAACAGGGCGAAGTCGATGTCCCCGGCGAAGGCCGCGAACATCGCGAAGGCGGTCGCCGTCAGCAGGCCGGCGGCCACGCAGAACCATCTCCTCCCCCTGCGGTCGGACCACCGGGCGATGGGCATCCCGAAGGCCGCGGTGATGATGGCCGCCTCGAGCAGGAACATCCCGACCTCGAAGGAGGTCATGCCCTCGACCGTCTTCCCGTAGAACGGGATGAGGTAGAGCATCCCCATGTAGGAGAGGTTGATGAGCAGCAGGCAGGCGAAGATGGCCGAGAAGTCCTTCCTCCGGAACATCCGCAGTTGGAGCAGGGGGTGCTCCTGCCTCCGCTCGCACCTGACGAACAGTGCCAGGAAGATGACGAACACCACCGCGGCGGCGGCCGAGACGAGCCGCATGTCGCTGTAGGAGAGCGTCTCCACGGCGAAGATCCCGGCGGCGATGGAGACGAACAGGAGAGCGGTGCCCGCGAGGTCGAGCTTCTTCTTCTCGCCCTTCTCCGCGGACGGCGGGATGGCCTTCAGGATGAGGGGCGCGACGAGGATCCCGATGGGGACGTTGATGAGGAAGATCCAGTGCCAGGTGGTGATGTCCACGATGACCCCGCCGAGGGCGGGGCCGAGGGCGAAGCCCACCGAGGAGCCGATGGTGACGACCGCCAGACCGGTGGCCAGCTTCGAGGGCGGGAGGTGCTCGGTGCAGCACATGGGGCCGGCGGCCGCCATCATGGCGGCGCCCACCGCCTGCAGGGCGCGCGAAGCGATGAGGATCCAGAAGTTCGGCGAGATGCCGCAGCAGAGCGAGCCGACCGTGAAGATGGCGAGCCCCCAGGCCATGACCTTCCTGACGCCCCGGTCGGCGGCGATCCTGGCGAACAGCACCAGGACCCCGGCGAGGACCATCATGTAGATGATGGTCACCCAGGAGCTGGTCGCGGTGTCGACGCCGAGGTCGGTCCCGATGTCGGGCAGGGCGACGCTGACGATGCTCCCGTCGAGGCCGTCCATGAGCGTGGCGAAGAAGACGACCGCGAGCATCATCGCAGTATGCTTCCTGTCCAGGTAGGTTTGGGCCATGAAGCGGTATATTGCGTCAAGCGAGTATTTGAAATATACAGATTTCAAACCAGACAGATGTCGTATGTGTTAACCACACATTATCAGGATTTTACTGTACAATCCCCCGATTCATGGTTTACCGAATCGGATTATGTCCATTTGGCTCATCATCGCGGGGATGATTAGGCATGACGCGAGGCACACCCTGCTGACGCCCAGGGCGGGAGGCAGCATGCCGATCCCCGCGGATATTGCGAGGACGATCAGCCCCCACGGCCCCGTCAGGAGCAGGACGAGGATCACCATCAGGACCAATACCGCGTCCGCGAGAATTTCCGCAGGCACGGAAGAGGAGACCCCCGCCATAACCTTTCCCGATTGTATCGTGATGGCATAACCCAGCGCGGAGGCGATCGCGATGCTGAACAGTATCAGGATGAATGCCTCGGAGCAGAAGCCGTCCAGGGAGTCCCCGATGATCTCCTTCACGGCCAGCGCCGTGCCGGAGCGCCCGCTGCCGGAGACGGATAAAGTCACTATCGAGAACACCGAGGTCACCGTCCCGATGCTGGCGGTCATCGAGATGAAGCGGGCAGGGTCCTTCTCCCCGGAGAAGGCGGAGGCCAGCGAGGCCCCGGCGGTGGCGGTGATCCCGGGGAACCAGCCCGCCAGGCACCCCGTGAGCACCCCTTTCAGCCCCGGTACGGGGCCGACGGGGTCCTCCCCGCTGTCCCTCTGCTCGGGGATTCTCGCCCCTTTCTGAATCTCGAGGAGCGGAGGGATGCCGAACAGCCCCGTCAATAAGGGGAAGAGGAGCGTCCCTTCCCCGAGTATTCCCGTGCAGGGAATATCTTCGTTCATGACGAAGTAACCGAGCACTCCGGCGACAAGTGCCAGTAGCATTGTTACGAGGGGTCTCCGCGAGGTCAATACTATGACCGCGAGGGTCACGCAGAGCACCCCGAAGGTGACGGTGTCGAGCACCGGCCCGAGCCCCTGCAGGAGGAGCCACTGCATGGGGATCGCAAGGGCCAAGGCGGCTGCTGCGCCCACGGCGCTCCCGATGGCGGCCGCTCTCACGGCATCCATCCCTCTCCCTTCCATCAGCAGGCGGTGCGCCGGGAGGACCGTCAGGGCGTCCTCGGGGTCGGGGGCGCCGATGAACGCCGAGGGCACGAAATCGACGAAGGAATGCACCGCGGAGGCGGACATGATGCAGCAGCTGACCAGCACCGCGGCGTAACCTTCTGGCGCTATCCCTGAAACTGCAGTTTCAATAGAGGGATAGGCGGCCAGCAGCATCGCCGCCAGGGTGTTCACGTGCACCCCCGGGACCAGCCCCGTGAAGGTGCCGATAAGGGCGCCGGCGGCGGAGGCCGCCAGCACCAGCATGATTATCTCGGGCCCCACGGCGGGGACCAGACGCGACGCGCTTTAAGAAAGGGGGATACTGCAGTCAGCGCTTGTCGCACAGATTGCAGTGGACCTTGCGGTTAGAATCGACGGTGACCTCCACGAGCGTCTTCACGTCCACGCCCGTGGCCTCCTTGACCGTCCTCCGGCCGTCGGCCTTGTCGACCGGCACAACCACATCCTTGATGATAGCCCCGCACTGCTCCTGCAGCGCCTTGATGATGGCGATCAGCGTCCCGCCGGTGCTCACGACGTCGTCGATGACGGTGACCCGGTCCCCCTTCGAGATGCCGTTGATGTGCATGATGGAGGACGAATACCCGGTGTGCTGCTCCACCGAGACCTCGCCGGGCAGCAGGTACTCCTTCTTCCGGATGACCGTGTACGGTATCCCGGAGCGCAGCGAGATCGGCACGCCCAGCGGGAGCCCCATGGCCTCCGGGAGGGCGAGCACGTCGCAGTCCAGGTCCGCTGTCCGCATGATCCAGTCCAGGACCTCCTCGAGCACCTCGGGGTCCATCCGCGGCACCCCGTCGGTGAGGGGGTGGACGAAGTACGGGTATCCCTTGCGGTCCACCACCGGGCACTCCTCGAAGCTCCTGACCAGCTTCTCGTACATGCCTGCGGGATTCCCTTGCTTGCGTAAAAAAGGCGCGCCCGCGCCCGTTTCCTATTTATGAGGGAACGCGCCTTAACCGCCCGATAACATGGATGTCGAAGAGAGGTACGCCCTGGTCACCAGGAACGCGATGGAGGTCGTCAACGAGGAGGAGCTGCGCAAGCTCCTGTCCGAGAAGGAGCACCCCCTCGCGTATATCGGGTTCGAGCCGTCCGGCCTCGTCCACATGGGCTGGGCGCTGGTCACCGCCAAGATCCGCGACCTCTGCGACGCCGGCTTCAAGGTCATCATCCTCTGGGCCGACTGGCACGCCGCCATCAACGACAAGCTTGGAGGAGATCTCAACAACATCCAGGCCTGCGCCAGGTACATGGAGGACTGCTTCGTGGCGCTGGGGGTCCCCCGCGACAAGGTCGAGTTCAAGTACGCCAGCGAGGTGCTGGACGACCTCACCTACTGGGAGGACCTCATCAAGATCGGCAAGGTCACCACCATGTCCCGCGTCAAGCGGGCCATGACCATCATGGGCCGCAAGGAGGACGAGGCGGAGCTCGACTCCTCCAAGGTCATCTACCCGCTCATGCAGGCCACCGACATCTTCCACCTGAAGGTCGACCTCTGCTACGCCGGCATCGACCAGAGGAGGGCGCACATGCTCGCCAGGGACGCCGCCGACAAGCTCGGCTGGAAGAAGCCCATCGCCCTCCACACCCCGCTCATCCCCGGCCTGAAAGGCGGGTCGAGGATGAACCCCGAGGGGGTCAAGGAGCTGCAGAAGACGGAGGTCGAGGTCTGCAAGCTCGATGAGAAGAAGCCCGGCATCGAGGAGCAGGCGTCCGTCATGATCGAGATGAAGATGTCGAAGTCGGACCCGACCAGCAGCATCAACATCCACGACACCCCGGACGACGTCCGGAAGAAGATCAAGAAGGCCTACTGCCCGCCCGAGAAGGAGAAGGAGAACGAGAACCCCATGCTGATGATGGCGCGCTACATCATCTTCCCGCGCTTCGGGAGGATCGACATCAAGCGCCCCGAGAAGTACGGCGGGGACGTCTCCTACTCGTCCTACGAAGAGCTCACCGACGCCTACTTCGGCGGGAAGTTGAGCCCGGTCGACCTCAAGACCGGCATCGCGGACTCCATCAACGCCCTGCTCGCGCCGGTGGCGGAGTACTTCGCGGCCCACCCCGAGAACTACGAGAGGATGAAGGAGATCTTCGCCTCGGTCAAGAAGCTCCGCTGAGAACGGAGCTCTCGAAACCTCTTACCTTACCCTTCTATATTGACTTCAGAATCAATGTGCCAGACGTTCAGGAGGACTCCCCGTCCTCCTCCTTCGCGGGGATCTCCCCGGCCTCGATCTTGGCCTTGATCTCGCGGAAGACGTCCATGGTCTTCATCATGCACATGTGGAGCATGGCCTCGGCGTCGCCGGTGCCGGTCATCCCGGCCGCCCCGCCGTGGCCCCCGCCGTCGGTCTCGGTCTCGTGGCTCAGCGAGCCCATGATCTCGTCCAGCTTCACGCCCCTGCGCACCGCCTCCTGGGTGGCGCGCCCGGAGACGCGGAACTCGTCGTCCCGCTGGGAGCCCACGAACACTACGTCGGCGCCCGATGCGATCAGGGCGCGGCAGCAGGCGGCCTCGAAGCTGCTGCTCACGGAGACCGCCACGATCATGTCCCCCACGCGCTCGAAGCGGGACCTGCCGACGGCCTTCATGGCCGCCGTCCGCTCGCTCATGTTGACCGGCGCGCGGGTCAGCTGCATAGCCACGTCCATGGGGATCTGGCACTTCTCCATGACCTCGGCGAAGGCGCGCAGCTCGCGGGCGTCCGAGAACTGGAAGTGCCCCGAGTCGGTGAGCATCCCGCCGATGAGGGCGAGGCCGGTGTTGCGGTCGATCTCCGCCCCCTTCTCGTTGATGAGGTCGAGGATGATCTCGCAGCAGGAGGTGCGGGAGTCGTCGATGAGCGTCCTCATCGCGTCCCACTTGCCGGTGCGGGCGTGGTGGTCGATGACGATGCTCCCGTCGGGGACGGTGACGTTCTCGTTCTGCAGCTGCTCCGGGGAGGAGGTGTCGACCACCACGACCGTGTCGTAAGCGGAGAGGTCGCAGCTGTCGAGGATCCTCATCCCGAGCTTCTCGGAGACCATCTTGGCGACCCGGTCCATGCCCGCCGGGGCATAGATGTCGGAGGGCGGGAACGACTGTGCCAGCGCGTAGGCCGAGCCGATCGCGTCGCAGTCCGCGTTGCCGTGGACCAGGATGACCTTCCTTCCGCCCTTCCCGAGCGCCTCAGTTATCTCCTTCGTCTCCATCTCCGGACCCTCCGAAGGCCTTGTTGAGCTTAGCGACGAGCCCGTTCCGGTCGAAGCCGGTGATGAGCACGTCCGAGTTGTAGACCTTCACCGTCAGCCACACCAGAACCGCGTCAAGGACTATAAGGTAAACGATGCCGCCGAGGATGAGGGCGGTGTTCCCGAACATGAGGTTGCTCATGGCCATCATCGGGTGCGAGAAGGGGATGGCGAACATCAGCGCCTGGACGGCGGCCGGCAGCGAGTCCCAGCTCATGAACATGAAGACGAACATGGGGATCATGGCCAGCAGGCTGATGGGCAGGGTCATGGTCTGGGCCATCTTGTAGTTCTTCGTGAACGCACCGAGGATCATGCAGACCGCGAGGGCGCAGAAGATGGACAGGAAGAGGATGAGCATTAGGATGAGCCAGTCGCCCACGTCCATGGACAGGCCGTAATCCGCGAGGTTGACCTCCGCGGAGCCCGTCATGAGCCCGTCGGTGTAGAACATCATCCCGATCATGTAGGCGATGCCGTAGACCACCCCCATGATGGCCGCCGCCAGCAGCTTCCCGCTGACGATGGTGGTGCGCTTGATGGGCATGGTCAGCAGGGTCTCGAGGGTCTTGTTCTCCTTCTCGCTCCCCATCGAGGAGATGACCACGCTCCCCACCATGACGATGACGATGGTGATGACGATGGGGATCATCAGCGTCTGGGACGACAGGGAGCTGGAGATCTCGTAGGGGGTGACGTCGGTGTAGACGGTGCCGTTGATCTCGGTGTAGGTGTGCTCCCCGCCCCAGGTGAGGGGGCTGATCACGTCGGAGATGTCGGTCGTCCCGATGTTCAGGAGGATGACCTCCGACAGGTAGGTGTTCATCTGGCTCACCAGCCCGACGCCGGTGGAGGCCGAGACCGAGCTGAAGAGGCCCTCGTCGACGTAGCAGAAGTAGGTGCCGATCTCGGACTGGTACTGGGCAGCGGAGGAGGTGTTGTAGTTGCTCTCGATGCCTGCAACGTTGTCGAGGATGGACGAATCGATCGAGATCGCGTACCGGAGGTCTCCGTCGCTGACCGCGGAGGTGATCGCATCTGGGTCATCAGCCGACACGTTATCCAGGTAATGTATCGCGGACATCGCGTCATCCACGCTCGTCGTCCCGTAGTAGGCCATGTACGACAGCAGCACCAGGGACATCACGTCCTTCGCCGAGGAGAACGACGGCACCGTCGATGAATCGTCATCGGTCATCGTGCTCAGCCATGCTGTGTAGTCGTCCGCGGTGTAGCTCTCGTCGTACCCATCGTAGACCACGCCGATCTCCGGCGAGGCCCCGCTCTCCTCGACCTGCCCGCCGATGACGGTGCCGAGGGCGGCGAACATGACCACCACGATGAGCATCGACGCGATGGTCCCAGGGGTCATGAGCTCCCGGAGCTCCTTCTGGGTGATGTTCAATAGGTGGTTCATCCCCTCACCGCCTTCACGAAGACCTCCTCGAGGTTCTTCGCGCCGTACTTCTTCTTCAGCTCGTCGGGGGTCCCGTACTCGACGATCCTCCCGTCGTTGATCATGGCGACCCGGTGGCAGAGGCTCTCCACCTCGAACATGTTGTGGCTGGAGATGAGCACCGTGGTGCCGCCTTCGGCGATCCTCCGCACGGTCTCGCGGATGTCGTAGGCGTTGAGCACGTCGAGCCCCGAGGTGATCTCGTCCATGACCGCCAGCTTCGGCGAGGGCATCATCGCCCTGGCGATCAGGAGGCGGCGGGTCATCCCCTTGCTGTAGGTGCTGACCTTGGAGTCGATGCGCTCGCCCAGGTTGGCCATGGCGATGCCCTTCTCGACCATCCTCTCGAACTCCTCCCCGGAGGCGAAGAAGCCCGCCATGAAGCGGATGTACTGCCTCCCGGTGAGGTCCTTGTAGGCGCCCGAATCCTCGGGCAGGTAGCTGATGATCCGGCGCACGGCGTCGCCCTCGGTCATCACGTCGTGCCCGCACACCTCGATCGAGCCGGAGGTCACGCTCAGCAGGGTGCAGATCATCCGCAGGGTGGTGGTCTTGCCGGCCCCGTTGGGGCCGATGAGCCCGAAGATCTCGCCCTCGGCGACGCGGAAGCTGATGCCCTTGACCGCTTCGTGCCCCCCGTAGCACTTGCGGACGTCAGTCAGGACCAAAGCGTCCATATGCACTGATTGGGGGCTTTATAGTAAAAGATGGCGGGGCTACGCGCCCCGCTGGAATGGTTTGGTTCAGTCGTCCTCGTCCTCGTCGTCTTCCTCGGCCTTCTTCTTGGCCTTGGACGAGGACTTGGGCTTGGGGGCGGGCGCGTTGCCCATGGCGCTGTTGATGGCGTCCTGGAGCGACTCGTACTTGGCGCGGAGGTCCTTCTCCTGCTTCTCGAGCCCGCGGATGCGGATGCCGGCGGTCTCGAGGTTCTCCTCGAGCTCCGCCTTCAGGGCGTCCTTGTCGTCCACCTTGATGAGCAGGACGCCGACGTTGCGGTAGACGTCCCCTTTGGCCTTCCCGAGCTCGTCGACGGTGCGCTGGAGCTCCCGCTGCTGGGCCTCCATCTGGCCTTTCTGGGTCAGCACCGTCTGGAGCTGTTGCTGTACCTGCTGGAACTGGGTGATCTGATTCTGCAGCTGGGGGCTGATTCCGTTCATTTCGATTCCTCGGTTATCTCTCCGACGCTCGCCGCCACGGCCACGCATTCGAGGTAGGAGTTCAAAGCGGCGCGGGCCGCCGCGGTGTCCGAGGCGCTGATGGTCAGCACCGCGTCACCGCCGTCCATCCTTATCTCGGCATGGGTCCTGAGGAGGTCGCGGCGCACCTCCGGGGCCAGGGCGGAGCAGATCTCCGCGGCCCGGGGGCCCTCTATCCTCAGGACGGCGTCGGGCATCTCAGTCGGACTTCAGGGTCTTCTTGGAGTTGGGCCTCTCCTTGATGAAGATCTTGGAGCCGCACTTGTCGCACTGGAGCCCGATGGCGGAAGTGTTCCTGAGGGGCTCGTTGCACTTGGCGCATCTGTACATATGCCAGAGGCCTCACTCGGCCGCCGGGGCCGCTTCCTCGGAGGGAGCGGGGGCGGCCTGGGCCTCCGCCGCCTTCGCGGCCTTGGCGGCGACGAGGGCGTCGGTGGTCTTCTTGGTCCTGGGGCTGTAGGCGGCGGCCGCGAACTTGTTGCCGCAGTGCCTGCACTGCCAGATGCCCGAGGAGACCCTGGTGACCGCCATGTGGTGGCACTCGGGGCACTCGTGCTTGGCCTTCTGGTGGGCCTCGATGGTCTTGACCCTGTTGCGGACGACGACGCCGTACCTCGCTCCGTACCTTCCGGAGGTGCCGGCCTTGTTGGTTCTTTTTGCCATTTTTAATCACCCGATGATGTTTCTGATCTGCTTGCCGATTTCGACGGCCCGGTCGAGGCAGAGCGAGAGGTCACCGCGGGTGATCGATCCCTTTCCGCCTTTCTGCATGGCCCTGAAGTTGCCGTTGTCGTCGGTGGTGACGGTCAGGCGGGCCGAGGAGATGGCTTCTTCGTCGAAATTAGGGTCTACTATTAAATCATTGCCTATCTTGCATTCGGTGACGGAGATGGGCGTGCAGGTCACCGGCATGGGGCAATCGTCCATCTCGGTGACGTTCCCCTCGTCGTCGGTGCGGCTCTTGCCGTACTGCTTCCAGGGGACGATCGCGGTCTTGAGGGCGAGCACCGCGGCCAGGTTGCAGGCGTCGAAGAGGTTGCCGTCGTAGTCGATGGCGTAGATGTCGATGTAGACCATCCAGATCTCCTCGCCCTTCTTGATGCAGAGCTGCTTGACGTCGATCATGCCGGACTCCCTGATCCCGCGGTCGACGACCCTGGCGAGCTCGATGGCGTCCTCGGACGGGGGCCCGGGCTCGAAGGACTCGTGGGCCATGGGGATGAGCTCCGCGCCGGTGGTCAGCACGCCGTCGCCGGGCGCGTCCGGGTAGGGGGTGCCCGGGATGACCTTCACGCCGGCGATGACGTCGGTGTCCCCGAGGTGCACCCTGGCGGAGCCCTCGGCGGAGGCGATGAGGCCGGTCTCGTAGGTGATCTTCCGGACCTCGTCGAGCTGGCGGCCGTCCTCCCTCCTGCCCTCGGCGAGCAGGTTGAGGAGGTGGTCGCGCTTGATCTGCGAGATGATGTAGTTGCTGCTCATTCCGCTTCCTCCTTCTGCGCCTTGTTCTCGTACTTGCGCTTGAGGGCGTCCCGCTGGATCTGGTTGAGCTCGTGGGCGGCCTTGAAGGCCATGTCGAGCCCGTGGTCGAGCTCCTCGCGGGTCATGTTCCCGTCCATCTGCAGGAGGACGATCTCGTCGGTGCTGGGGATGATGGCCAGCGGCACGTCGGCCTGCCCGTAGTTGTCCTCCTCCTTGTTGAGGTCGAGGACCACGTGGCCGTCCGCTTTCCCGCAGGCGATGGCGGGGATGATGTCCCGCATCGGGATGCCCGCGTCGGCCAGCGCCACGGAGGCCGCCGAGAGGCCGGCGCACCTGGTGCCGGCGTTCGCCTGGAGGATCTCGATGTACACGTCGATGGAGGCGCGGGGGTAGAGCTCGGTCATGACCACCGAGTTCAGGGCCTCGCTGATGAGCTTGGAGATCTCCACGGACCTCCGGTCGGTCCCGGGCCGCTTCCGGTCGGTGACCGAGTAGGCCTGCATGTTGTACTTCACCTGGATGACCGCTTTGGTGGGGTCCTGCAGGTGCTTGGGGCGGCACTCGCGGGGCCCGTAGACCGCGCACAGCACCTTGTTCTTGCCGATCTCCAGATAGCACGAGCCGTCCGCGTTCTTCAGGACGCCCGCCTCGATCTTGATCGGCCTCTTCTCGTCGCATCTCCTTCCGTCGATCCTGATGCCGTCCTCGTTGACGAGCACCATGTCCGTATGTCCGCTCATTCGTCTCCCTCCGATTCTCCGGACGCGGGCAGCTTCTCTTCCAGGAACTTCTGCACCCGCTCCGTCAGGTTGGCCGACCTCGATTCGGCCTCGATTATCTTGATGGCCTCGGCGGCCGCCTCGGCGTTCGCGCCGTCGCCGTCGATCCAGATCCTCCCGTTCTGCCCCACGAAGATGCGGCAGTCGGTCATGTTCTTCAGCATCTGGATCATCGACCCCGCCTTCCCGATGACGCGGGAGATCTTGTTGTGGTCGATGTCCACCAGCAGCCCGCCCTCGATCTTGCGGAGGCCGGAGTCCTTCATGGTCACGGAGATCTTCTTGGCCTCGTCGACCATGAGGATCTTCAGCAGGACCACGTCCCCCACGGTGAGGAACCGGGAGGTGTCGCCGAACTCGACCTTCCAGGGCACCTCGCTCACGTGGAGGGGCGCTGGGTAGGGCGCGGCGATGTCGGCCATCCAGTTGGACGGCCCGATGTCGTTGATGATGCCGATGACGGTGTCCCCGGGGACGGGCATGTAGCAGCCGCCCATGGGGATGACGCCGATCTCGTCGCCGGAGTAGTTCTTCAGCCCGGTGACGGCGGCGCGGATCTTCCCCTCCGCCTCGTAGGCGTTCTCGCCGGCGGTGTACTTCCCCGCCTCGCCGAGCACGTCGCCCGGGACCACTATCTCCCGGGGTTTTCTCGGCCCCCTGTTCTCGCGGGGGCCCTCGGGGCCCCGGCCGTACGGCCCGGGGCCTCTCCTCTCAAAAGCCATGATATCACTTGTCCGTAAATCCCGGAAGGCCGGTCACGAGGCGATGAGCTTGACCTGGGCGCGGCCGTGGGTGCGCCCCTTGAGGGCCCCGGTGAGCTCGTTGATGAGCCCGCCGGGGATCTCCAGGGTGCCGATCCAGGAACCGTCCTGGGTCCACTCCTCGCGGTCCACCATGCCGTACTTCGCGATCTCCTCGATGCAGCGCCCGTAGTCCTCGCCGCTGAGCTTGATGGCCACCCGGCTCTTCTCGAACCTGATCGGCAGGAGGGGGCGGAGGACCTTCATGGCCTCCTCGACCTCCTTATCGAACGGCCGTTTGGGGTCGCAGCGGTACTTGCCCTCCTCGAGGGCGATCTCGATCCTCATCGGCGGGTGGGGGAGCTTGGTCTGGGGGTTGATGGCGTTGGCCGCGATGTAAGCGATGACGCGCTTCCGCTTGGCCTCGATCAGCTCCCGGCGCTGCTCGGCGGTGATCTGGACCTCGCCTTTCTCGATGATGTGCCTCGCGACGGCGGTGATGTCCCCGGCGGAATCGCCGAAGACCTCCTTCATCGCCGACTCGGTGGGCCTCGTCCCCTTGCGGGCGTCCTTGAACACGTCCTCCACGGCGAGATACTCCGTGAGGTCCACGTCCTTGCCCTGCTTGATGAGGTCCATCGCCTTCGGGTCGAGGAGTATCTCGAACCTCTCCCCGTGGCTCTCCAGCCGCGCGACGATCGCATCGTCGAGATCGACCATTCCGGCTCACTCTTCGGTCTCGGCCTTCTTCTTCCTCGGCTTGGAGGCCTTCTTGTCCTCGCCGTTCTCGTCCTTGCGCTTGGGGACCTTGGCGACGGCCTTGGCCTTCTCGTCGTCGTCCAGGCGCCTGAACTTCTCGTTCTCCATGACGACGCCGATCTCGACCGACTCGGGGGTCAGGTCCTCCTCGATGGCGGCGGACAGGGCCTCGAGGGCCAGCTTCAGCGCTGCGTCGTAGGACATGTCGTCCTTGTACGATTTCTCGAAGACCTCCATGGCCGCCGTGCGCCCGCTGCCGATGCAGCTCGCCTTGTAGGCGACGAGGGCCCCGGAGGGGTCGGTCTCGAAGAGGTGGATGCCGAGGTCGTCCGACCCGGCCACCAGGAGGGCGGTGCCGAACGGCCTCGCGCCCCCGTACTGGGTGAAGTTCTGCTCGTAGTCGCAGACCTTCTTGGTGAGCATCTCCACGCCGATGTTCTCGCCGTAGTTGACCCTGTGGATCTGGGCCTCCTTCCTCGCCTGGTCGACGAGGATCCTGGCGTCCGCGACGAGGCCTGAGGTCGCGCAGCCGATGTAATCGTCGATGTTGTAGATCTTCTGGATGGAATCGGGCTCCACTAATCTGGAGGAGACACGCTTGTCCACCACCAGGAGCACTCCGCCCTTGAACTTGATGCCGATGGTCGTCGCTCCTTTCTTGACGGCCTCGCGGGCGTACTCTACCTGGAACAGCCTTCCGTCGGGGGAGAACACGGTGATCCCCCGATCATATGCCATTTGTCCTGGTTGCATAGAACAATCCTCTGTGCGCCTCGTATGAACGGGGTTCTATAAGAAACATCGCGCCCGTGTTATAATAGAGCGAAGCGGGAAATCTCCCTCACTTCTTCTTCACTGGCCCGGTCCCCTTGCGGGCCGGCTTGGGGGGCGCGTTCCGCTTCAGCACGGAGTACCTTTCCCGGAGCGTGCGCAGGGTCCCCGAGGTGCGGACCGCCTCCGCCCCCGGATCGGCCCGGAGGACGGCCGCGATGCACCCTTCCCTGGTGTCCGGCTCGCACCTGACGACCGCCATCCCCTCAGCGCACTGGATCACGCGGAACTGCCTCGGGAGCCCGGCGGCCAGCGAGGAAGCGGTGAGCTGCGGTGAGACGCGGAACGCGACGTAGCGCCTTCTTCCGCGCTTGGATTTGACGGTCATCTCGGGTCTCCATCGCCTGCTCAGGTTTAATCGTTCGCCGTCCGGGGGCCCGTTCAGAGGGGGTTGTCGCGGAGGCTAAGACTGAACAGGTTCGTAGAAAAACGGACGTAGTAAGCCCGGTCGGCGGCACGGCGAACGGGGTCGGGCGGAAAAACGCGCTGAATGCGGTTTTTCCCGTCTGGATACTCGCGTTGGATGATTGGATGCATCCAAGCCAGCATCACAGGGTTTTGATTTCCGATGACCCACGGTATTTAACGATTCGGTATTTAGCGTCGGCTAAATAATGAATTTAGGCTAAATTCAATCGCATACGAAATCATAAAATCTTATGCAATTTAGGTACTTTGGAATTGGTTAAATTAGCCTAAAAGATAAACCGCTTAAAGAGGGTTAAAAAGTCAATGCTGGCTATCTCGATTTTTCAGCCTACCTAAAATTTGTAAGGTCGATTTTTTACTGGAAAATTCTCAATTGAAAATATATTATAGCTACCAATCTATATAAAATTTCCATAATCGGGATTTAATAAGTCCTTGCCTTTCTAATATTCATTCCAACCAAAAATTGGGAACGGAGGTAATGAATTGACAACCAAATCTGCTCTTGTGATCGGCGGAGGAATCGCCGGTATACAGGCGTCTCTCGACCTTGCGGACAGGAACATCCACGTCTACCTCGTGGACAGGCTGCCCTCCATCGGCGGGAAGATGTGCATGCTCGACAAGACCTTCCCCACGAACGACTGCTCGGCGTGCATCCTGTCGCCCAAGATGGCGGACGCCGCCGGTCACCCCAACATCACCCTCATGACCTACCACGAGGTCAAGAAGGTGGACGGGGACGCGGGCAACTTCAAGGTCACCGTGACCAAGAAGGCCAGGTACGTAGACCCCACGCTCTGCACCTCGTGCGGAGACTGCGTGGCCAAGTGCCCGACCCGCGGCATCCCGAACGAGTTCGAGTTCGGACTCACCACCAGGAGGGCCATCTACATCCCGCACTCCCAGGCAGTGCCCAGGGTCGCCCTGATCGACGCCAAGTACTGCAAGAAGCTCAACGAGAACAAGTGCGGCGTGTGCGCCAAGGTCTGCGGCAAGCAGGCCATCAACTACGAGGACAAGGACGAGGACCTGACCCTTGACGTCGGATCCATCGTCGTCGCCGCCGGCTTCGCCGTCTGGGACGCCAAGAACGCCACCGAGTACGGCTACGGCCGCTTCAAGAACGTCGTCACCGCCATCGAGTACGAGAGGCTCGAGGGCGCCGCCGGTCCGTTCGACGGGCACATCCCCGTGCCGTCCACCATCGTGTACGACAAGTTCGGCGTCGCCCAGAAGGGCGCCGGCGAGAGGGGACCCAAGTCCGTCGCCTGGGTCCAGTGCTGCGGTTCCAGGTCCCACAAGCAGAAGTGGAGGACCTACTGCTCGTCCGTGTGCTGCATGTACGCGACCAAGCAGGCGCAGATCACCAAGGAGCACGGCGATGTGGACGAGGACATCTTCTTCATGGACATCAGGTCCTACGGGAAGGAGTTCGAGGGCTACATCAAGAGGGCCGAGGACGAGTACGGCATCCACATGCACCGCGGAGCCCGCGTCTCGAACCTCGAGGAGGACCCCGAGACCAAGCAGATCACCGTCAACTACACCGACCAGGACAACAACCCCCAGTCGAAGACCTTCGACATGGTCGTCCTGTCCGTCGGCCTGGAGCCCCCCGAGGGCGCCGAGCAGCTCGCCCAGACCCTGGGCATCGAGCTCAACGAGTACGGGTTCGCCAAGACCACCGTCTTCCACCCGCTCGAGACCACCAGGAAGGGCATCTTCGTGACCGGCGCCTTCGCGGCGCCCAAGGACATCCCGACCTCCGTCGCCGAGGCTTCCGGAGCCTCCGCCAAGGCCGGCGCCTACATCGTGAAGGACCCCGACTTCGTGCCCTGCAAGCCCAAGGTCTACCCGGCCGAGAAGGACGTCGAGGGCAAGGAGCCCCGTGTCGGTGTCTGGGTCTGCCGCTGCGGTATCAACATCGGCTCTGTCGTCGATGTCCCCGCCTGCGTCGAGTACGCCAAGACCCTGCCGCACGTCGTCGTCTCCACCGAGACCAAGTACGCCTGCGCCCAGGACACCCTCTCGCAGATCTCCGAGTTCATCAAGCAGTACGACCTGAACAGGGTCGTCGTCGCCTCGTGCACCCCCAGGACCCACGAGCCTCTCTTCAGGGAGGCCTGCAGGAACGGAGGGCTGAACAAGTACCTCTTCAACATGGCCAACATCCGCGACCAGTGCTCCTGGATCCACATGCACGCCCCCGAGGCGGCCACCAGGAAGGCCAAGGACCTCATCAGGATGGCCATCGCCAAGGCCTGCCTCCTCGAGCCTCTCGAGGGAGCCGAGATCCCCGTCACCCAGTCCGCTGCCATCGTCGGCGGCGGAATCACCGGCATGACGGCCGCTCTCGACGTCGCGGCCCAGGGCGTGAAGGTCGACCTGTTCGAGCGCGAGTCCGAGCTGGGAGGCTTCGCCCGCAACTTCGTCCACAAGGAGGACGGCAAGCCGGTCGCGGACTTCCTCAACGAGACCATCAAGAAGGTCGAGAGCTGCCCGCTCATCACCGTCCACAAGAACGCGGTGATCGAGGACATCCCCGGCTACGTCGGCAACTTCACCGTCGAGCTCGCCAGCGGAGAGCAGATCCCCGCCGGCGCGATCCTCTTCGCGGTCGGCGCCAAGGACTACAAGCCCGTGGAGTACAACTACGGGTCCGACCCCAAGGTGATGACCCACCTCGAGCTCGAGAAGAAGGTCCTCTCCGGGAACTTCAAGGGCAAGAACGTGGTCTTCATCCAGTGCATCGGCAGCAGGAACGACAAGGTCGCCTACTGCAGCCGCGTGTGCTGCGCCAGCGCCATCAGGGACGCCATCGAGATCAAGATGGCCGACCCGACCGCCAACGTCACCATCATCCACAAGGACATCAGGACCTACGCCTTCCGGGAGGACCTCTACTACAAGGCCTGCCAGCTCGGCGTCAGGTTCCTCAGGCGCCCGAACGACAACGAGCTCCCCGAGTACGACGGCAACTTCGTGACCGCCTACGACAGCACCCTCGGCCAGAACGTGAAGATCCCCGTGGACACCCTCGCCCTGTCCGTCGGAATCACCCCGATGCGCGAGGAGAAGGAGAAGCTCGCGGTCATGGTCAAGGTCCCGCTGAGCAAGGACGGCTTCTACTTCGAGGCCCACCAGAAGCTCAGGCCCGTCGACTTCGCCACCGAGGGCGTCTTCGTCGCCGGTGCGGCCCACTGGCCCAAGTTCATGGACGAGTGCATCGCCCAGGGCTCCGGAGCCGCTTCCAGGATGCTCACCATCATCACCAAGGACCACCTGGTCTCCGAGGGCATCGTCGCCTCCGTCGCCAACCCCCAGCTGTGCAACGGCTGCGGTACCTGCGAGGGATGCTGCGAGTACCACGCCATCACCATCGTGAACGGAGCCGACGGCCGGCCCATCAGCCAGGTCAACGCCGGTCTCTGCAAGGGATGCGGATGCTGCGTCGCCGCCTGCCCGTCCGGTGCGATGGAGCAGAGAGGATTCAGGAACAGCCAGGTCATCGCTGAGATCGATGCGCTGTTCGACAAGCCCCTGATGGAGGAGGAGTGATTACAATGGCCGAAGAATTCGAACCCCTGATCGTAGCGTTCTGCTGCAACTGGTGCTCCTACGCGGGAGCCGACAACGCCGGAGTCGGGAGGCGCCAGATGCCCCCCAACTTCCGTATCATCAGGACCATGTGCACCGCGAGGATCGACCCCGAGTTCATCCTCCGCGCCCTCTCTAAGGGCGCCGACGGCGTCATCGTCCTCGGATGCCACCCTGCCGACTGCCACTACATCGGCGGCAACTACAGGGCCAGGAGGAGGATCGCCCTGCTCAGGCTCGTCCTCGAGCAGTACGGATTCGACCCCAAGAGGCTGAGGCTCGAGTGGGTCTCCGCTTCCGAGGGAGAGAAGTTCCAGACCGTCATGACCTCGTTCATCGACCAGATCAAGGCGCTCGGGCCGACCCCCGTCACCTCCCAGAAGACCATCGCCCAGGAGGAGAACCTCAGGGCACACCCCAAGGAGGCCTGAAGAAATGGGATGGTTCAGCAACCTGTTCAAGAAGAAGGAGAAGAAAGAAGAGAACGGGGCCGCTCCGGCCTCGAAGACTGCGGAGGCCGCCCCGGCGGCCTCCACCGAGGTAGGAAAGCCCGCCGGCGGCAAGCACGGCCACACCGAGTACCCCTTCGCGGACCTCGGCGAGACCCTGCCCGAGCCCCCGAAGAACGGCAAGATCAACCTGGCCATCTACTGGGCGGCCGCCTGCGGAGGCTGCGACGTCTCCCTGCTGGACACCAACGAGAGGGTCCTGACCATCGGCCAGTTCGCCAACATCGTCATGTGGCCCATCGCCGTGGACGGCAAGAAGCAGGACATCGAGGCCATGGAGGACGGCTCGATCACCGTCTCCATCATCAACGGGGCCGTCAGGAACACCGAGAACGAGGAGATGGTCAAGCTGCTCAGGCAGAAGTCCGTCATCGTCGTCAGCTACGGGTCCTGCGCCTGCTTCGGCGGCACCCCGGCCCTGGCCAACCTGGTGCAGGGCGGAGCCGACGAGATCCTCGACTACGTCTACACCAAGACCCCCACCAGCGCCCAGTTCCAGAAGGACTACCACGCTGACAAGCCGCAGATGCCCCAGACCTCCTACAACGCCCCCGAGGGAGAGCTCACCCTGCCCGTCCTGTACGACACCGTGAAGACCCTCGACCAGGTCATCGACGTGGACTACTACATCCCCGGCTGCCCGCCGCTGCAGGAGTCCATCTCGCACCTGCTGAAGGCTGTCGTCGACTTCGTGTACAACGGCGTCGCGCTGCCTCCGAAGGGAACCGAGATCGGGGTCACCGAGAAGTGCCTCTGCGACGAGTGCCCGCGCGAGAAGGAGTACAAGAGGATCACCACCATCTACGAGCCCTACCAGGTCAACATCGACCCCAAGAAGTGCCTGATGGACCAGGGAATCCTCTGCCTCGGCCCCGCCACCGTCGGCGGCTGCAACGCCCGCTGCACTGCGGCCGGCCAGCCCTGCCGCGGCTGCTACGGACCGACCCACTTCGTCCAGGAGCACGGAGCCAGCGCGCTCAGCGCTATCGCCTCGCTGTTCCCCATCCTCGACGATGACCCGCTCATCGACGAGCAGAGGATCACCGAGATCATGTCGACCATCAAGGACCCGCTGGGATACTTCTACGCGTTCACGCTCGGAAAGTCCCTCATCAACAGGTCCGTCACCGAAGAGGCCCCTTCCGCCTGAAGTGAAGGATAACTAGGAGGAATCTGACAAATGGCAGCACCCATCATATGGGACGAGAAGAAGAAAGTCACCGGCAACCGCGTGACCATCGACCCCATCACCCGTCTCGAGGGACACGGGAAGATCGAGATCTTCCTGGACGACAGCGGGAACGTGAAGAACGCATACTGGCAGGTCCCCGAGGTAAGGGGATTCGAGAGGTTCTGCATCGGCCGCCGCGTGACCGAGCTGAACCAGATCACCGCCAGGCTGTGCGGTGTGTGCCCCGGCGCGCACCACCTCGCCTCCACGAAGGCCATCGACATGTGCTATCACGCCAAGCCCACCGAGGCGGCGTACCACATCCGCGACACCTTCTACATGGCGCACTTCATCCACAGCCACATCGCGCACTTCTACGCGCTCGCCTCGGCGGACTTCGTCGAGGGCCCCGCCGCGCCCGCCGCGCAGAGGAACATCCTCGGCGTCGTCGGCACCGTCGGGCTCGAGCTCGGGACCGCGGTCCTGAAATCCCGCGCCAACGCGCAGAGGATCCAGGCCATCATCGGCGGCAAGGCCACCCACCCCGTCATGGGGGTTCCCGGCGGTGTCTCCAAGGCCATCTCCAAGGAGGAGGCGGCGGAGATCCAGGGCTACACCGACGACCTGGTCAAGTTCGCGCAGACCTCGCTGAAGGTCTTCCACGACGTCGTCCTCGGCAACAAGGAGTACCTGGACATCATCCTGAACAAGGACATCTACTACCACGAGACCTACCACATGGGAATGGTCAACGACAAGAACCAGATGGAGTTCCACGACGGGAAGATCCGCGTGCTCGACCAGAAGGGCAACCAGCACGACCTCTACGACCCGGTCGACTACCTCGACCACATCGCCGAGGCCGACGAGCCCTGGTCGTACGAGAAGTTCCCCTACCTGAGGAACCCCGGCTACAAGGGACTCGTCGACGGGCCCGACTCCGGCATCTACAGAGCGACCCCGCTCGCCAGGTGCAACGTGTGCGACTCGATCTCGACCCCGCTCGCCAACGAGGAGCTCAAGGTGTTCCGCGAGACCTTCGGCGTCAAGGCCAGGGAGCCCGTGCAGTACACCCTCGCGACCCACTGGGCCAGGCTCATCGAGCTGCTGTTCGCGGCCGAGAAGCTCAAGGAGGACGCTTACTCCGACAAGCTGACCGACCCCAACATCAAGCAGACCGACCTCGTCCCCGGAGGACGCGGCGTCGGATGCGTCGAGGCTCCCCGCGGAACCCTGACCCACGACTACACCTGCGACGAAAACGGCATCGTCACCGCCTGCAACATGGTCGTCGGGACCACCAACAACAACGGCGCCATGTGCATGGACGTCGCGAAGGCGGCCAAGGCCCTCATCAAGAACTACGATGTGTCGCCCGGCCTCCTGAACATGGTGGAGATGGCCTTCAGGGCCTACGACCCCTGCAACTCGTGCGCTACCCACTCCCTCCCCGGCCAGATGCCTCTGACCGCCGAGATCAGGAACAGCGACGGGTCGCTCTACGACACCATCACCAGGAACTGAAACCCTTTGAGGGGGCGCAAGCCCCCTTACCAACTCCTGCCACAGGGGGCCGGGAAACCGGCCCCTGACAGAAATTGACGTTTTCCCAGCGGTAGCTATTGATTCCGAATCCCGATTTTTGATATTGTTTCAGGGAATCGATTACAGAATATTCAGAGCGCGGAATGGCGGGGAGAGTTCTCGTCGTCGTTCCATCTGCGGAACTGCCGGTCCTTGACCATCAGCGAGCTCCGCGGGCCCAGGTCGATGCCGTCGAGAAGGTACACTCTGGCACTGTCGAGGTCGACGATGTCGGAGTTCATGATCGGGCCCAGCAGCGGGGTCCCGATCGCGTTGATCGGGGAGCCCCCGAGGAGCCTATTGAAAGCGGGCACCACGATGAAGGATTCCGGCAGCTTCGGGTACTTCTCGTCGCTCTCCTTGGCGAACTTCCCGCGGAGCCAGCAGGGCTCCGACATGTGGGCCCCCACCCCGTCCCTGAAGAGGACGGTCGGATGGCAGTGCCCCATGACCAGGGTCTTCTTCGCCATCACCTCGGCCGAGGGCCAGGTGTGGCCGTGGACGAGGCCGATGTCGTCAATATAGGTGCCGGTGGCGGGGAAGATGCGCACCGCTCCGGGCACGAACTCCTCGATGGAGGTGTCGTGGTTCCCCCGCACGATCCAGACCTCCGAGAAATGCTCCAGGAGGCGGTCGCAGAAATTGGGGATCTCGCGGTACTCCTGCCGCGTGGAGCCGGGGACGGAATCCTTGATGTCCCCGATCATCACGATGCGGTCGACATCAGTGCCAGCAGCCTCGATGATGCTGTCGAACATGAGGTCGGTGTGGGAGGTCAGGTGGACGCCCTTGGCGCCCATGTGCGCCTCCACTCCGATGTGCAGGTCGCCGATGACCATCGTCCCCTCGCCCAGCTTCAGGGCGGGGATGCCGGGAACAGGCTGGATATCATCCATCAGACGCGCAGGCGGTCCAGCCCGTTGCCGATCGCCTTCGGGATGTACTTGATCACATCGGTGGCGATCATGCCGTAGGAGAGCTTGGCGAAGGCCAGCTCCCCCGCCTTCCCGGAGATGTAGGCGCCCAGGTAGCCCGCCCCGTAGGCGTCCATGCCCTTGGCGAGGAGCCCGCCGATGATGCCGGCCAGCACGTCCCCCGTGCCCCCGGTGGTCATGCCCACGGTCCCGGTCGAGTTGTACTTCAGGCGCTCCCCGTCGGAGATGATGTCGTCCTTGCCCTTGAGGACGATGACGGCGCCCATCTTCTTCGCCCACTCGGCGGCGGTCTCCGCGGACCCGTCCGCGCCCGTCAGGCGCATGAACTCCATGCGGTGCGGGGTGAGCACCGTCTCGGAGTTCCTCGCGCGGAAATCGTTGCCGAGGGCATTGAGCCCGTCGGCGTCGATCACGAGGGGCTTCTGGCACAGTGAGGTGAACTCCCTCACGGCCTCCGAGGTGGCGGGGTCGCGCCCGAGCCCGGGGCCGATGAGGACGGCGTCGTTGGCGTCCGCCAGCTCCAGCAGCTCCTTCACGTGCTCGTGGCGGAGGACCTTCCCCTTCAGGGGGTGCACCATCAGCACGGGGGAGATGGCAGCCACCTCGTGCCAGCAGGCCTCCGGCACGGCCACCGTGACCAGGTCCACGCCCGTCCTCATGGCGGCCATGGAGGACATCGCGGGGGCGCCGTAGAACGGACCTCCGCCGATGACCAGCAGGCGCCCGTTGGCGCCCTTGTGGCTGTCCGCGTCGGGGCGGGGGTACCTGAGCATGTCCCCGGGGCCGGTGTGGGTCCAGGCCTTCTCGGGGATGCCGATGTCGGCCACCACGATCTCCCCGCAGGTCTTCCCGTCCATGCCCTTCTTGGCGTCGTGCATGGTGACGGTGATGTCCGGCTGCACCTGCTTGTCGGCGCCCATCCCGGTGGGCACGTCCACCGAGACGATGGTGCCCTTGAACCTCCGGGTGTAATCGATGTAATCGGAGTACTCCGGCTTCAGCTTCCCTTTGATGCCGGTCCCGAGGACGGCGTCGACGAGCACGTCGTACTTGCCGGAGATCTCGTCGAAGGAGACCTTCTGGCACTGTGCTTTCGCATAGTACGCCGCGGCCTCGTGCGACTTGATGTCCTCGGGCTTCCCGAGCAGGCAGAGGGTGACCTTGCCCTTGTCGAGGTGGCAGGCGGCGGCCGCGCCGTCCCCGCCGTTGTTGCCGTGCCCGCAGAAGATGACGATCTTCTTCCCGGGGAAGCGCTCCTCGATGAGGTCGGCTACCGCCTTCCCCGCGTTGTCCATGAGGGTCTCGACCCCGACTCCGAGGGCCTCGGAGTTGGCGTCCATGACCTTGGAATCGAGTGCCGAGATCATCCGCCCTCACCCCTTGTTCTTGACCAGGATCTCGGCGATCTTGGGGATGATCTCGGTCTTCTTCATCTTCCCCTTCTCGACCTTCACGCACCCCTTCTTGGCCAGGCGGTCGGAGGGGTACGCCATGTCCTCGAAGATCTTGTAATCGAGGCCCAGGATGATGGCGCCCTTCGCGATCATGTCGAGGGAGGGGTCCTTCACGCATTTCGAGACCGGGAGCCTCCTCCCCTGCTTGCGGGTGAGCGAGGCGTCGAAGTACTCAGGCCACAGAACGATGGCCGTGTCGTCGTCGTAAGCCATATGCTATCGCCTCAGAATATGACTGACCGATATAATCGTTTTATTCGGAACCCAGGAGGTTTCAGATAACAGAGAAAAAATGAAAGGCCCGGGGGCAGGGCCCCGGGCCGCATGGCATGTATGGTTTCACTCGACGAGGACAGCGTTGACGACGCCGCTCTGGCCGGGCCTGGAGGTCACGACGGCCTCGCCGAGGTCGGTCTTGATCTTGGCGCCCTTGTTGAGGATGTTACGCTGGACCAGGTTCCTGTCGGACGGGTTGTCGGTGACCGAGATGATCTTGGCGCGCTTCACGGTGTTGGTCTTCTTGTCGACCACGTTGGCGTACTCCGCGTAGAGGACGCCGACCTTCTTCGAGCCGCCGAGGCCGCGGTACTGCTTCAGGGACTCGTTGCCGATCCTGGTGTACTGCTGCTCCCTGCTGATCTCGAACTTTCTCTTGCTGCGGGCGAGGATGAGCCTGCCGCCGGTGGATTTCCTGTTGGATTTACCCTGCCATAGTGCCATGTTAATCGGGTCTGCTATCGTGGACGTATATTTAATGATTATCAGTCGGAAGCGGGCTTCGCGAGCAGGAAGCGCACGCTCGCCTGCCCGTTCTCCACTTCCACCACGGCCGCGTGCCCGTCCTTGGCGGGGCCGGGGTTGACGAAGAGGGTGCCGTTGATGAACCTGACCCCGATGTCCTCGTGGATGTGCCCGGAGAGGGCGACCACGGGGCGGAACTCGTCGCAGATCTTCCTGATGGCGGGGCTCCCCACGGGGGTCCCGTCGGGGATGCGGTCCAGGGTGCCGTAGGCGGGGGCGTGGGTCATGAGCACCATGCCCTTCTTCGAGATGGGGCGGAGCTTGGCGTCGATCTCCTCCTCATTCAGCTCGAAGGGGGTGCCGAAGATGGTGATGTTGGAGCCGCCCAGCCCGGCCACGTAGCAGTCCCCGATCTGCGCCGACTTGCCGTGCATGTCGACCGCCACCGAGGAGATGCCCTGCGGGAGGTCGAGCGGGTCGCAGTTGCCGGGCAGGCAGTAGACCTTTCCTTTGATGGACGAGACGATCTCCCTCGCGTCCTCCGCGGTGCCCATGTCGGTGACGTCGCCCAGGAAGAGGACGGCGTCCGGCTTCTCGGAGTCGATGAGGGAGTTGATCCACGGGATCCGGGATTTCTTCTGGTGGAGGTCGGTGAGGACGAGGAATTTCATGGCCGGGAAATCGCCCATTCAGTACTTATCCCGTTCCTTCCCCGCCGGAGGGCGCTGTCGGGATGCAAATGGACATCTTCGGAGAATATGTGTAAAGAGAATGACTCCAAACAGGGTCGGAGTACATGATTCCGAATATTGTTGTAATAATTAATTAAATAGTAAACGGCATGGGGTTTCGCATGGCAGGCGAAGAGCGCTTCATTTCCGCGGTGATTCGCGTGAGGTCCAATTTCGTCAGGGCGTTCGAGTCGAGGGTGAGGCCGCTCGGGCTCACCTTCTCCCAGGCCCTCATGATCTATGTGATCGGGCGGAACAAGAGCGGGATTTCGAAGATCGAGCTCGCAGAGGAGCTGTGCGTCGACCGTTCCTTCGTGACCAACACGCTGAAGAACGTCGCGGACTACATCGTGGTGACCCCCACCGACGGGCGCCGCAGCTCCCTGACCCTCTCCGAGGACGGGAAGGGCCTTTACGAGAAGCTGAACAAGAGTGTGGTCGCGGCCGCCGAGGACACCGTCAGGAAGTGCACCGTGAGCGACGTGAAGTCCATCAAGGAAGTCGTGAACAGCCTCTGATTTTCAGGAAAACCCCTTAAAACAACCTTTTTCCTTCATTTCCTTCGGAAATGGCCCGTGCGGAGCGGACAGATTTGCTTCCTGCGATGGGGACACAGACGCAGTCATTCCTTGCATCCATCCCGCACGGTTTTTTCTTGTGTGAATCCGCTCCGGCGGGCGTGTGATATCGGGGGAATGCCATAGGCCGGAGCGTAAAGGGAGCCCGCTGACACGGGATCCTTTTCACACTGTTTACCTAATAAACATAAGCGTATTTATAAATTACTGGCGGGGAGGCCCCCGCCGAAGGGGTTTCTCACTCTCTGATGAGCTGCCTGATCCAGGCCTTCTCCTTGCCGGAGACCTTGCCGTCCACGGAGCAGATGATCAGGGTCAGGAGGACGATGTCGTCCTTGATCTCGGGGGAGACCTGCCCGACCATGTCCACGATCTCGTCGACCGCGGCCTTGTTGTCGCGGGCGTCGAGGTTGGCCTTGGCGAAGATCCTCCTCGCGTCGTCGTAGGTGATGTCCTGCCCCACGGCGGCCGAGAGGCCGGGCTCGACGAGGATGTACTCCTCCCTGTCGAGCTTGCCGTCGGCGGAGATCGCCATGAGGACGATGTCGACGTAGAGGTCGACGGCCGACTGGACGTCCCCGGTGACGGCCGCGAGGCCCTCCAGGACGTCTTTGGATTTCTGGGCCAGTACCACGCTGTAGCTGGCGGGGTCAAGGTCTTCGAAGGTTTTGCAGAGCCTGTCAAAGTCGTTCATGCAGATAGTATCGGCGGTAGGGGTATAAGATGAATTCTGTTGCATTGGTAAACTTTTGTAACGATTGCCAAAATACAACAGCGTTTAAGGTCTGCCCTCGCGCACGATACGCTTGTACAATGATGCGATTTCGTCGGAGACCGTCGTGTGGTGCTCCTCGAGGATCTTCTCCGCCTTCGCCTTCAGGACCGGGTCGATGCGGGCGGAGACGATCGCCCCGCGCTTGGAGCCGGGAGGGCTCCGGCAGACCGAGGCGATGTACTCGTCGTACCCCATCCCCTTCTCCCGGGCCATGGCGCGGACCAGATCCGTGGTCCCGCTCCCGTACTGGGAGGATTTCTTGGTCCTCTCCGCCAGGAAGCCGTAGCCGAGGTCCTCGGCGACCTCCTTCAGCACCGCTTTGCGGGACTCCATGCTCCGCGGCTTCATGGCCAGCGGGCCGATCCTGGCGGCCTCTTTTCTCACATTTTCGTCGAGGTAAGGGTAGAGCAGGGTCTTCCCGAAGTGCGCGGCGATGCGCCGCTCGCAGGGGACGGATATTGAGTCCAACCTGGCCAGGGAGGCCTCCTCGAGGGCCAGGAAATCGTCGTCGGATACCCCGACGAACTTGGCGCAGCCCATGAAGAGCTCGTCCGAGCCCTGGCCGGTGAGGACGACATCCTCCTCGGCGGCCATGAGCACGCAGTAGAGCTGTAGCTCGTAGGAGATGGTGAACGGGTCGTCGGTCTCCCCCGCCTCGGACACTCCCGATACGATCTCCTCGATGTTGGAAGGGGAGATCTTCACGTGGACCCAGGGGAGGTCCAGGCGATTAGCCAAGTCGCGGGCCATCGCCACGTCGAAGGCGTTGGCGGTCCCGCAGGTGTACAGGGTGATGGAGTCCGCGTAGCGCTTGGCGAGGGCGGAGACCAGCCCGGAATCGAGCCCGCCGGAGCAGGCGACCGCCACCCGGCGGCCCTCCGAGGACCTCCTCACCGCATCGACGATCGAGTCCCTGAGGGCGGCATCGCAGACCATGCCCCCTTTATTATAATAGAAATTTAAGAGTAATCGGAGTTGCGGACGGAGCCCTGAGCTCCGGGCACTGAGAATTCCTGAGAAAGTTCATGGCGTGGAGGGGGGGATTCGAACCCCCGGGTCCATAGGACACCAGATTAGCAGTCTGGCGCCTTACCAGGCTGAGCCACCTCCACCCGTGCTCGCGCATAATGCGTATTCCTATTAAAAGATGATAGATTTGGGGCCAGAACGGCCTTCCGGGGCTTCCCGCCTGGATGCGGCGGAGGACTCGGGGAGCATCCCGCAGATCGCACCTGCAAGAGCTCTTTTTAAAGCGGGTTCGGAGGCGGTCACCGCAGGGAAGTTTCGGGGGCGGGAAACCGCCCGTTTCCGCGCAATCGTTATATACTACACTGGAATCACAGCCCTTACACAACGCAACCGAGACGGTTCCTTCTGAATCGTTGCGACACTGCACTGTGCTTCCGAAGTGTTGAGACACATTCCGGAAGAAAAGGGTTAAATACCCCCCCTGTTTACAGGGGAATGCGCGGGTGCAGAACCTCATAACATCTGTATCCGTATATGGAGAGACAAGATCTCCTTCCGGGTCAGCCGGAAGTGCACTCTTGAACTCTGACGTTCGATGCTACGAATGTCTCGTGAAACGGACATTCTTAGTGTGTGCCGTCACGGGACATAGGTGAAACGTGGTAAACTGCCAGTTTCAGTTTCATCATCTGATGACGTTAGTCAATAAGATTTGACTCCGGTTGATCCTGCCGGCGGCCACCGCTATAGGAATTCGATTAAGACATGCGAGTCTAGAGAGCAATCTCGGCGGACTGCTCAGTAACACGTGGACAACGTGCCCTAAAGTGGGAGATAATCAGGGGAAACTCTGGATAATATCCCATAGGCCATGAGATCTGGAATGACTTATGGCTCAAAGTTCCGGCGCTTTAGGATCGGTCTGCGGCCTATCAGGTAGTAGTGGGTGTAGTGTACCCCCTAGCCTATTACGGGTATGGGCCTTGAGAGAGGGAGCCCAGAGTTGGATTCTGAGACACGAATCCAGGCCCTACGGGGCGCAGCAGTCGCGAAAACTTCACAATGGGCGAAAGCCCGATGAGGGAATTCCTAGTGCTAGCACATTTGTGTTAGCTTTTCTTCAGCGTAGATAACTGGAGGAATAAGGGCTGGGTAAGACGGGTGCCAGCCGCCGCGGTAATACCCGCAGCCCGAGTGGTGGTCGATTTTATTGAGTCTAAAACGTTCGTAGCCGGTCTGATAGATCCTTGGGTAAATCGGGCTGCTTAACAGTCCGAAGTCCGAGGAGACCGTCAGGCTTGGGATCGGGAGAGGTAAGAGGTACTTCAGGGGTAGGGGTAAAATCCTGTAATCCTTGGAGGACCACCGGTGGCGAAGGCGTCTTACTAGAACGAATCCGACGGTGAGGGACGAAGCCCTAGGTCGCAAACGGGATTAGATACCCCGGTAGTCTAGGGTGTAAACGCTGCAGACTTGGTGTTGGAGGTCCTACGGGGACATTCAGTGCCGGAGAGAAGTTGTTAAGTCTGCTACTTGGGGAGTACGTCCGCAAGGATGAAACTTAAAGGAATTGGCGGGGGAGCACCGCAACGGGAGGAGCGTGCGGTTTAATTGGATTCAACACCGGAAAACTCACCAAGGGAGACCATCACATGAAAGCCAGGCTAATGACTTTGCTCGATTCTTGGAGAAGTGGTGCATGGCCATCGTCAGTTCGTACTGTAAAGCGTTCTCTTAAGTGAGATAACGAACAAGACCCTCACTTATAATTGCCAACTTGATCTCCGGATCAGGCGCACATTATCGGGACCGCTGGCGCTAAGTCAGAGGAAGGAGAGGTCAACGGTAGGTCAGTATGCCCTGAATCTCTTGGGCTACACGCGCGCTACAAAGGGCGGGACAATGAGTTCCGACACCGAAAGGTGCAGGTAATCTCGAAACCCGTCCGTAGTTCGGACTGAGGGTTGTAACTCACCCTCACGAAGCTGGATTCCGTAGTAATCGCGAATCAACAACTCGCGGTGAATATGCCCCTGCTCCTTGCACACACCGCCCGTCAAACCACCCGAGTCGGGTTTCAGTGAGGCTGCCTTTTTTGGGGTATTCGAGCTGAGATTCAGCAAGGGAGGTTAAGTCGTAACAAGGTATCTGTAGGGGAACCTGCAGATGGATCACCTCCTACGCAGGGTGGGGCTTCGGCCCCACCCTCACACATATAAAGCGAAAAATTGCAAGGGAAATCGTAAAAGGTTTTCCCGGCAGTTCCGTGGCAGCTTACCACGCACCAAACGTAGCACCGAACGCCAATTTCCATACTTTCTTTCTTCCTCCTAACATCCGGGGCTCGCCCCTTGCGTGTCCCCGGGACCACTATTCAAAAGGATAGCTGGCTCTTTCGCCGCATTGTCAATTCAGAAGATCGGAGAAAGTAGTCCTGCCCGGATTCGAACCGGGGTCGCAGGCTCCAAAGGCCCGAATGATTGACCGCTACACCACAGGACTGTGTTTCCTTGTCAGCACGTCCTTTTATTAATTAATCGCGCAGCGCGGCGGCCGGTGAGGTAGGTGGGATGGGATTCCGTCACCTCGGCCCGGATGAACGTCCCCAGGGGGATGTCCTCGCGGATCGCGATGGGGCGGTAATTGCCGGTCCTGGCTATGACCGAGCCGTCGGCCGACCGCTCGCTCACCAATGCATCGAACGTCCTGCCTACGAGCGCCGAATTGACGTCGGCCTCGGTCTCCGTCTTCGCCTCGGTGAGCTCGGTGGACCTCTCCTTGAGGATCCTCCCGTTGAGCTGCTCCATGGAGAAGGCCTCCGTGCCGGGGCGGGCGGAGAAGCGCGTGATGTTGACGGTATCGGCCCTCAGCTTCCTGATGAGCTCGATGCTGGCTCTGTGGTCCTCCTCGGTCTCCCCGGGGAAGCCGGCGATGAGGTCGGTCGCGATGCTCATGTCCGGCCAGCGCTCCCTTATCCGATCCACGAGGGAGAAGAACTCCTCCGCGGTGTAATGCCTCTTCATCCTCCCCAGGACGGCGTCGCTGCCGCTCTGGACGGGGATGTGCAGGAAACGGTAGACCCTGGGGTCCTCGAAGACATCCAGGACCGAATCCAGCACCGGGCGCAGGCTGTTGGGGTTCATCATGCCGATCCTGACCCGGTAATCGCCCTCCTTCTCGAGGAGGGAGCGCACCAATTCGCCCAGGTCGGTGCCGATGTCGCGGCCGTAGCAGCCGGTGTCCTGTGCCGTTATCAATATCTCCTTGGCGCCTCTGTCCACCAGCTCATCGAACCTCTTCTTCAGGTCGTCTGGGT
Source organism: Methanomethylophilus sp. (assembly GCA_050944195.1). Lineage (GTDB taxonomy): Archaea > Thermoplasmatota > Thermoplasmata > Methanomassiliicoccales > Methanomethylophilaceae > Methanomethylophilus. Next base: position 48,271 of record JBMNQO010000001.1, read on the forward strand.
CATAGCTCTTCAGGGTCCCCCGCGCGAAGCGGGTGATGCAATAGGTGCAGTTCCCCCGGCAGCCCTGGGCGATGGGGATGATGGCGGTGGTCTCCGTCCGCGGCGGCTCGATCGGCTCGCCGCAGCCGTACATCCCGGAGACCAGTTTTGAGAAGTCCTTGTAATCCTCCGGCGGGATCACGAGCGAGCCGGGCAGGCGCACGTTCACGCGCGAGGCCTGCACCTTCGCCATGCAGCCTGTTACAACAACCTGCTTGCCGGCGGCCTTGAGCTCGTTCATCCTCTTGATCATCCGCTTCTCGGTGGTCTCCACCACCGTGCAGGTGTTGAGGACGACCAGGTCGGCCTCCTCCGCGGAGGCCGCCCTGAGATAACCCAGCGAGTCGAGGCGCTCCGCGAGCTCGGCGCCCTCGCCGTAGTTCATCGTGCAGCCGTACGACTCGACGAAGTACTTCATGCGTCAGTGGTTGACGGGCTCGGTGGTGGGGAGGCCGAAGGCGGTCTTCGCCGAGATGTTGGTGATCTTGACGTTGACCCTGCTCCCGCGCCTGGTGCCGGGCACGATGACGAGGTAGTCCATGTACTTCCCGACCCCGTCGCCCTTCTTCCCGACATCGTTGATGGTGACCTCGATGATGTCGCCCGGGTGGAGGGTGTTGGCGTCCTCCGGCCTGGCGGCCTTCCTCACCATGATGGGTCTCCTGGCACCGCACGCCTCGCAGACCAGGATGGACATCCTGTCCTCCTTCTCGATGTGGGTGTCGGGCCTTCCGCACTCGGAGCAGATGACGTAGGTCTCGGTGTAGTCGCGGACCTTCTCGTCGATGCGCTGCGGGGCGATCTTGGCCTTGAAGACGACCCTGCGGCCCTCGAGGTCGCCGGGCGCGCCCAGCTCCTTGAGCAGGTACTGCAGGAGGTGCTGCGGCTCCCTCCTGATCTTGTCGGTGATGTCGATGAAGTTGCGGAAGATCGTCATCTTCCCCTCCTGGATGATGTCCAGCTCGGGGAGCTCGAACCTCTCGTGCTGCTCGATGACCTCGGGGATCTGCGATTTCGCCCGGTCGAGCATGGCCATGTAATCGTCCTCTTCTCCCATTTTATCGCCTCAAACGGTCAGGCTATCGCGCCCTCCTTATAAATTGTATGTGCGCGCGCGGGCGACTCACGCCCTGTTCTCGGCGTGCTCCATGGCGGCGTCCACCAGCCCCTGGTGGAGGGGCGACGGCCTCTTCGGGCGGGACTTGAACTCGGGGTGGAACTGCGAGGCCACGAAGTAGGGGTGGCCCTGCAGCTCGCCGATCTCCATCTTGGTCCCGTCGACGGACTTCCCGGTGAAGACCCAGCCGGCCTGCTCGAACCTCCCGATGTAGTCGGGGTTGACCTCGTAGCGGTGGCGGTGGCGCTCGGAGATCTGCGTCCTCCCGTAGAGGGCCGCGGCCTTCGAGCCGTCCTTCACGACGACGTCCTGCGCCCCGAGGCGCATGGTGCCTCCCATCTGCGTGACGCCCTGCTGCTCGGGCATGATGAAGATGACCGGGTCGGGGGTGTCCGGGCGGAACTCGGTGGAGTCCGCGCCCTTCAGCCCCAGGACATCGCGGGCGATCTCGATGGTCGCCACCTGGAAGCCGAGGCAGACCCCGAGGAACGGGATGTTGTTCTCCCTCGCGTACTTGGCGGCGGCGATCTTCCCTTCCACTCCGCGCACCCCGAACCCGCCGGGGATGAGGATGCCGTCGGCGTCCTTCAGGACCTCCTTGGGGTCCTGCTTCAGGAGGGTGTCGCTGTCGACGAACTGCACCTTCACGTGGCAGCTGCGCTCCGCCCCCGCGTGGGTCAATGCCTCAAGCTGGCTCAGGTAGGCGTCGGCGAGCGCGGTGTACTTCCCGACCAGCGCGATGGTGACCTCCGAGGCCGGGTTGATGATCCTCCCGAGGAAGGCCTCCCACTTCTCCATGTGCCTCCCCGAGGTCATGGGGGAGAGCTTCATCCTCCGCACGATGTAATCGGCCACGCCCTGCCTCTCGAGGATCAGCGGCACCTCGTAGATGGAGCGGGCGTCCGGGCAGGAGATCACCGCGTCCTCGTCGACGTCGCAGAACATGGCGATCTTCGCCTTGGCGGCGGGGCTCAGCTCGCGCGAGCAGCGGCCGACGATGATGTCCGGCTTGATGCCCGCGGACATGAGGTCGCGGACGGAATGCTGGGTGGGCTTGCTCTTCTCCTCCCCGACGGCCCCCATGATGGGGATGAGGGTGGTGTGCACGAAGAGCACGTTCTCCTCCCTTCCGAGGTCCCTCCCGAGCTGCCGGGCGGCCTCGAGGAAGGGCATCGACTCGATGTCCCCGACGGTGCCCCCGAGCTCGACGATGGCGACGTCCGCCCCCGAGGAGCGGGCGACGGCGGTGATCCTCCGCTTGATCTCGTCGGTGATGTGCGGGATGATCTGCACGGTCTTCCCGAGGTACTCCCCGCGCCGCTCGTTGTCGATGACGGTGCGGTAGACCTTGCCGGTGGTGATGTTGTTGTCCCTGCCGAGGTGCAGGTCCATGAACCGCTCGTAGTTGCCGAGGTCGAGGTCGACCTCGCCCCCGTCGTCGAGGACGTAGACCTCGCCGTGCTCGAAGGGGTTCATGGTGCCCGCGTCGATGTTCAGGTAGGGGTCGATCTTGATCGACGTCACCGAGATGCCCCTCGATTTCAGGAGGAGGCCGATGGAGGACGCCGTGATGCCTTTGCCCAATCCGGAGATGACTCCGCCGCTGACGAAAATCAACTTCATTTCAAATCAACGGGAAACTCTCATCGCTGTAATGTATTAAACATTTGTTGCTTAATCATCCCTTTCCGTGTCCGTTTGTACATTTTTGACGTGAAAAACGGAACGGCATCCTTATTACGGCAATGCACCATTCCCGCTTGCTGCGAAAGTGTCTCCGCCGTGTATTTTCCTATTAATAAAAAGAGTGCGGAGCGTAAATCATTAAATAACATCTGTGAATAGCGACCCTCAGCCATAGCCACGCTTCGCGATGCGGATCGCATCTCCGGCGGGGCTTTCTGCCGCACTGCGGCAGGCAAAGAAAAAAGGTGAACAACAATGGGAAACGGTCTATTCACTGCCCGCAAGATGCAGGCAGACAGGCAGAAGTTCCGCTGGCTCGACAGGGGATACAAGAAGAGGGTGCTGAAGCTCAGGGAGAAATCCGACCCCCTCGAGGGCTCGGCCCAGGGACGCGGCATCGTGCTGGAGAAGGTCGGCATCGAGGCCAAGCAGCCCAACTCCGCGATCAGGAAGTGCGTCAAGGTCCAGCTCATCAAGAACGGGCGCCAGATCACCGCCTTCGCGGTCGGCGACGGCGCCATCAACTTCATCGACGAGCACGACGAGGTGCTGGTCGAGGGTATCGGCGGCAGGATGGGGAGGTCCTACGGAGACATCCCCGGGGTCCGCTACAAGGTCATCAAGGTCAACAACGTCTCCCTGGACGAGATGGTCAGGGGCAGGGTCCAGAAGCCCACGAGATGATCACATGGCAGACGAAGAAGTCCAGGTTCAGGAGCAGGTGCAGGCGCCCGTCGAGGCCCCTGCCGAGCCGAAGGCCGCGCCCAGGGCGCCCGTCTTCGGGAAATACGACACCTCCGACGTCGTCATCAGCGACGCGGGGCTCGCCAAGTACATCGACCTCGGCACCACCGCGGTCCCCCACTCCGGCGGCAAGCACGCCAACATGTGGTTCGGCAAGTCCAAGCTGAGCATCGTCGAGAGGCTCATCAACAACATCATGAGGACCGAGAAGTACACCGGCAAGAAGATGAAGGCCTACAAGGCCGTCGAGGACGCCTTCGCGATCATCGAGAAGAAGTCCAAGCAGAACCCGGTGCAGGTCCTCGTGCAGGCGATCGAGAAGGCCGCCCCCCGCGAGGAGGTCACCAGGCTGCAGTTCGGAGGCATCTCCGTCCCCAAGGCCGTCGACATCTCCCCCCAGAGGAGGCTCGACATCGCGCTGAGGAACATCGCGACCGGGGTCGTGGCGGCCTCGGCCAAGAACAAGAAGTCCATCGAGGAGTGCCTCGCCGACGAGCTGATGCTCGCCGCCAAGGGCGACATGACCTCCTACGCGGTGGCCAAGAAAGAGGAATCGGAGCGCGTGGCGCAGTCCGCCAGGTGATTCCGACTTAGAACAGAGAAACACAGTAAACATCAGGTGTGAGAATGGGACGTAAAGAAGAGAACGTCAAGTACGCGACGACCATCATGAAGACCCCCGAGTTCGTCAGGAACGTCGGGACCGCCGCGCATATCGACCACGGGAAGACCACTTTCTCCGACAACCTCATCGCGGGTGCCGGAATGATGTCCGAGGACCTCGCCGGCAAGCAGCGTGTCCTGGACTACGATGAGCAGGAGGCCGCCAGGGGTATCACCATCAACGCCGCGTCGGCCTCGATGGTCCACCACTACAACGGCAAGTCCTATCTCATCAACCTGATCGACACCCCCGGCCACGTCGACTTCGGCGGCGACGTCACCAGGGCCATGAGGGCGCTGGACGGCGTCTACATCCTGGTCTGCGCGGTCGAGGGCATCATGCCCCAGACCGAGACCGTCATCAGGCAGGCCCTGAAGGAGAGGGTCCGCCCCATGCTGTTCATCAACAAGGTGGACAGGATGATCGTGGAGCAGCAGGTCACCAAGGACATGATGATCCAGCGCTTCTCGAAGCTCATCGCCTCCTTCAACGAGAAGATCAAGGCCAACCTGCCCGCGCCCCTCAACAAGGAGTGGCAGGTCAGCATCCAGGACGGCACCGTCGCCTTCGGGTCGGCGTACAACAACTGGGCCATCTCCGCCCCGTACATGAAGAAGACCGGGATCACCTTCTCGGACATCTTCGACTACTGCAGCAGGGAGGGCGGCCAGAAGGAGCTCGCCAAGAAGATCCCGCTGCACGAGGTCGCGCTGCAGATGGCCATCGAGCACATCCAGCCCCCGACCCTCGCCCAGAAGGTCCGTATCCCCATCATCTGGAAGGGAGACCTTGAGTCCAAGGTCGGGAAGGAGCTCCTGGACTGCGACGCCAACGGCGATGTGGTCCTGATGGTCACCAAGATCATCATGGACAAGCACGCCGGAGAGGTCGCCGTCGGCAGGCTGTTCTCCGGGACCATCGAGAAGGGCCAGACCCTCTACGTGGCCGGCCAGCCCGCGCCCCAGCGCGTCCAGACCGTCGCGCTCATGGTCGGTGCGGACAGGATCCCCATCGAGGACGCCATGGCGGGCAACATCGTCGCCGTCACCGGGCTGAAGGACGCCATCGCCGGTTCGACCGTCTCGAGCCTGCAGGACATCACCCCGTTCGAGAAGATGGCCCACTACTCCGAGCCCGTCGTCACCGAGGCCATCGAGGCCAAGGATACCAAGGACCTGCCCAAGCTGGTCGAGGTCCTGAGGACCATCGGGAAGGCCGACCCCTCGCTGTCCATCGAGATCAACCAGGAGACCGGGGAGCACCTCATCGCCGGAATGGGCGAGCTGCACCTGGAGATCACCGTCTTCAGGATCGAGAACGAGCAGGGAGTCCCCATCGTCGTCTCCCCGCCCATCGTGGTGTACAGGGAGTGCGTCAAGAACTCCAACCCGCAGGGCTTCGAGGGCAGGTCGCCCAACAAGCACAACAAGTTCACCTTCGTGGTCTCCAAGCTGGAGCCCGGGGTGGTCGAGGCCATCCACAAGGGCGACATCGACCCCGACGCGAAGATCAGGGACCCCAAGGCCCTCGCCAAGCAGGTCATGGACCTCGGGATGACCGACCCCGTCCAGGCCAAGGGCATCGTGAAGTTCAAGAACGACAACGTGCTGATCGACGCGACCAAGGGTATCCAGTACCTGAACGAGACCATGGAGCTCGTGGCGGACGCCTTCGACGAGGCCATGTCCAAGGGCCCGCTGGCGGCCGAGAAGTGCTCCGGCCTCAAGGTCGTCCTGATCGACGCCAAGCTGCACGAGGACACCATCCACAGGGGACCCGCCCAGATCATCCCCGCCGTCAGGGACGGTATCTACGGTGCCATGTGCGAGGCGGACCGCGTCCTCCTCGAGCCCATGCAGCACGTCTTCATCAGCGTGCCTCCGGACTACACCGGCAACGTCATCAGCATGATCACCCAGCGCCGCGGGACCATCCTCGAGATGGGCCAGGACGGCTCTGATTCCACCATCAGCGCCAAGTGCCCGGTCGCCGACATGTTCGGCTTCACCTCGGACATCCGCGGCGCCACCCAGGGCCGCGCCCTGTGGTCGACCGAGAACGCCGGCTTCGAGGAGATGTTCCCCGACCTGCAGGCCAAGGTCGTCACCGAGATCAGGACCCGCAAGGGCCTGAGCCCCGAGCCCTACGACGCGAAGTACTACTCTGGACTCTGAGAGTCCAGAGCGGGCTTCGGTCCTAAACCTTTTAATATAAACAGCCTTATCGACCAAAAAGTAACCCCTATAAAGGGTTTGGAAAGGAGAAATTAAAATGGCAGAAAAGGAACACATGAACCTTGTCATCATCGGGCACGTCGACCACGGGAAGTCCACCCTCACCGGCAGGATCCTCCTGGAGGCCGGTGCCATCGACCCTCACCTCGTCGAGAAATACAAGAAAGAGGCCGAGGAGAAAGGAAAGGGAACCTTCTACTTCGCCTGGCTCATGGACGGCCTGAAGGAGGAGAGGGAGAGGGGTGTGACCATCGATGTCGCCCACAAGAAGTTCTACACCGACAAGTACTACTTCACCGTCATCGACGCCCCCGGACACCGTGACTTCGTCAAGAACATGATCACCGGAACCTCCCAGGCCGACGCGGCCATCATCACCTGCTCGGCGGTAGAGGGACCCCAGGCCCAGACCAAGGAGCACGTCTTCCTGGCCACCACCCTCGGGATCAAGCAGATCATCGTCGCCGTCAACAAGATGGACGCCGTGAAGTACGACGAGGCCAAGTACAAGGAGACCGTCGAGGCGATGTCGAAGCTCTTCAAGATCGTCGGCGTCAAGCCCGAGAACGTCCCCTTCATCCCCGTGTCCGCCTACATGGGCGACAACATCAAGACCCTCTCGCCCAACACCCCCTGGTACAAGGGCAAGACCCTCTTCCAGGCGCTCGACGACCTCAAGGTCCCCGAGAAGCACACCGAGAAGCCCCTCAGGCTGCCCGTCCAGGACGTCTACACCATCACCGGTGTCGGAACCGTCCCCGTCGGCCGTGTCGAGACCGGGATCCTGAAGCCCAACACCACCGTCATCTTCGAGCCCTCCAACGTGAAGGGTGAGGTCAAGTCCATCGAGGAGCACCACGAGTCCCTGCCCCAGGCCGTCCCCGGAGACAACGTCGGATTCAACGTCCGCGGCGTCGCCAAGAACGACATCAAGAGGGGAGACGTCGCCGGACCTCTCGACAACCCTCCGTCCGTCGCCAAGAGCTTCATCGCCCAGGTCGTCGTGCTGAACCACCCCTCGGTCATCACCGTCGGGTACACCCCCGTCTTCCACTGCCACACCGCCCAGGTCGCGTGCAAGTTCGAGGAGCTCATGTACACCGTGGACCCCCACTCCGGAGCCCACAAGGCCGACCACCCCGACTACATCAAGAACGGCGACATCGCCTTCGTCAAGATCGTGCCCACCAAGCCCTTCGTCGTCGAGCCCGTCAAGGAGTTCCCGCCTCTGGGCAGGTTCGCCATCCGTGACATGGGCCAGACCGTCGCCGCCGGTGTCTGCATCTCCGTCGAGAAGGCCTGAACCCGGACCGGGGAGGGGGAGACCCCTCCCGGCCCGAAACATCAGCAAGGTGTGACAAATGTCCCAGCGTGCCAGAATCTCTCTCAGCGGCACCGATCCCGCGATGGTCGACTCCGTCTGCGACCAGATCAAAGGGATCTCCCAGAGGACCGGCGTCGCCATCCGCGGCCCCGTCCCCCTTCCCACCAAGAAGCTCAAGATCGCCTGCCGCAAATCCCCCGACGGGGAGGGCAGCGAGACCTACGACAGGTGGGAGATGCGCATCCACAAGAGGCTCATCGACCTCGACGCGGATGACCGCGCCCTCAGGCAGCTCATGAGGATCCAGGTCCCCGATGGCGTGAACATCGAGATCGTCCTCCGCGGCGCCTGAAAACCCATAAATTTTCTTCCTTTCCAACCCGCAAGGGCCCCGGAGGGGGCGCTCAGCGCCCCTCATCCGGGCGTTTTATCGTCATTTATTAATCAGCGTCGCCATTGAGGGACGCTGATAAAATGAGAAGCGATGTCATCAAGCAGGGCGTGGACGCGGCCCCCGCGAGGAGCCTGCTCCGCGCCGACGGGCTGAAGGACGACGATTTTTCCAAACCGTTCATCGGGATCGCCGATTCCTGGAACGAGATCGTCCCCGGCCATATCCACCTGAACAAGGTCGTCGAGGCCGTCAAGGAGGGCATCCGCGAGGCCGGCGGCGTGCCGTTCGTCTTCGGCACCCCCGCGGTCTGCGACGGGATCGCCATGGGCCACAAGGGGATGCGGTACTCCCTCATCTCCCGCGAGGTCATCTCCGACTGCTGCGAGGTCATGGTCGAGGGCCACGCCCTCGACGGCTGGGTCGGCGTCTCCAACTGCGACAAGGTCACCCCCGGCATGCTGATGGCCGCCGGGCGCATGAACGTGCCCGCCATCATCGTCACGGGCGGCGCCATGGAGGCCGGCACCCTCGACGGCAAGGTCGTCGATTTCCAGACCGTTTTCGAGGCCATCGGGCAGGTGCAGGTCGGCGCCGAGGACGAGAAGTACCTCAAATCCGTCGAATGCGCGGCCTGCCCGGGCGCCGGGAGCTGCTCGGGGCTGTTCACGGCCAACACCATGGCCTGCCTCACCGAGACCCTCGGGATGTCGCTCACCGGCTGCGGGACCTCGCTCGCCCTCGACGAGAAGAAGCTGAAGATCGCCAAGGAGTCCGGGAAGAAGATCGTCGAGCTCGTGAAGAAGGGCATCAAGCCCCGCGACATCGTCAACTCGCATTCCTTCCACAACGCCATCTGCGTGGACATGGCCATCGGGGGCTCCACCAACACCGCCCTCCACATCCCCGCCATCTCCAAGGAGTTCGGCTGCCCGGTCGACCTCGCGGAGTTCGATAAGATCTCCCGCGAGATCCCCCACATCACCAGCCTGAGGCCCGCCGGGGAGTACCACATCCGCGACCTCGACAACGCCGGCGGCGTGCCGGCCATCCTCAAGAGGCTCAAGGACCACCTGGAGGACGCGCAGACCGTCAACGGCACCACCATCTACCAGATCGCCGACGCCGCCGAGGTGAAGGACGCCAACGTCCTCCGCCCGCTCGACAACCCCTACCACAAGCAGGGCGGGATCGCCATCCTCAAGGGCAACATCGCTCCCCTGGGGTCCGTGATCAAGCAGGCCGCCGTGAGCCCCAAGATGATGGTCTTCTCCGGCCGCGCCCGCGTCTTCGATTCCGAGAAGGACGCCACCGACGCCATCAAGTCCGGCAAGATCGTGGCCGGCGACTGCGTCGTCATCAGGTACGAGGGCCCCAAGGGAGCCCCCGGCATGCCCGAGATGCTGGCCCCGACCAGCATCATCCAGGGCATGGGCCTGGGCGAGAGCGTGGCGCTGATCACCGACGGCAGGTTCTCCGGGGCCACCCGCGGAGGCGCCATCGGGCACGTCTCGCCCGAAGCGTACGAGAAGGGCCCCATCGCCGCCCTGCAGGACGGGGACATCATCGACATCGACATCCCCAACAGGAAGCTCAACGTGCGCCTCTCCGACGAGGAGCTGAAGGCCCGCCTGGCCAAGGTGAAGGTCGTCGAGAGGCCGGTGACCGGCGTCCAGAAGAAGTACCGGAAGCTGGTCAGCAACGGCGTCAGCGGCGCCTACCTGGGCGGAGACTGAAAAACTGTTCAGGCGGGGGAATCCCCCCGCCTTCATTTTTTGTTGAAGTTTCGATAAATTCAGGCCGTCGCGAACAGCGCGATGAAGACGACGGCGATGAGGGCGAAGATGCCCCCGAACAGCCACGTCCGGCGGCTCAGGCTCTTCAAATCATCCTCGTTGGCGCACTCCTTCGCGTCGTTGTACCCCAGCCAGAAGGCGATGAAGACAAGGGCGACGGGGACGATGGTGAGCCCGACCATGACTGCCGCGCCACCTGCGTCGTCGGCGCAGACAGCGGCCACCGCGATAGACGCGATGAACAGGATGACGGTCAGGCCGATGCCGATGTTCCGGAAGTTCTGAGAGGCTTTCGCGGCCTTCTCTGAGAACCCGTCATCCTCATCGTCTGGCACATCCTCTTTCCCGGGCTCCTTCGCCACCTCCTCGTTGGCGCAGGACTCGGCCATGATGGCGCGGCAGATCTCCTCGCAGCGGTCGGGGTCCATGCCGTTCTCGGCCCCGAGGTAGCGGTACCGGTCGATGACCTTCTGCGCCACCTGCGGATTGTAGACCTCGATGCCGTGCTCCGCCTTGTAGCGGCCGATGTCGGTGGCGATGTCGAGCCTCTTGCGGAGCAGGGCGATGATCTCCTTGTCCGTCTGGGCGATCTCCGCCCTCTTCTCCTCCAGGTATTCGTCTTCCATCTCAGTGCCCCCTCAGCATCTGGTCGGCGATGACCAGCGCGGTCACGGCCTCGACCGCGGCGGCCGCCCGGGGCGCGATGCAGGGGTCGTGGCGCCCGGTGATCTTCAGTTCCGCGTTCTCACCCGTTTTGAGGTCCACGGTGTCCTGCTCCTTCCCGATCGACGGCGTGGGCTTGAAGGCTGCCCGGAAGATCAGGTCGGCGCCGTCCGACATGCCGCCGACGATGCCGCCCATGTTGTTGGTCTCCGTCACTATCCTCCCGTCCTGCATGCGGTACGCGTCGTTGGACTCCGAGCCCCTCATCTCCGTGATGGCGAAGCCCTTCCCGAACTCCACGCCCTTGCAGGCGGGGACGGAGAAGACCGCATGTGCCAGCTCTGCGTCGAGGCTCTCGAACCAGATGCCCCCGAAGCCGATCGGGAGGCCGGTCACGATGCATTCGACGGTGCCCCCGATGCTGTCGGAATCGTCCTTCGCGGCGAGGATCTCCTGGGTGAATTTCTCGTTGAGTTCCGGGGTGCAGGCGCGGGTGGGGAAGGACTTGGACTTCTCCGCATCGGAGAACGTCCTCTCCCCGGTGTCCTTCACGATGCCGATGGACCTGCAGAAGGAGCTGATGCGGATCCCTTTCTCCTCGAGCATCTGCCTCGCGACCGCTCCTCCGGCGACCATCGCGGCGGTCATCCTCCCGGAGAACTGCCCCCCGCCGCGGATGTCGAACTTGCGCAGTGCCAGCACCGCCGGGAGGTCGGCGTGCCCGGGCCTCGGGGTCTCCTCGAAGCGGAGGTAGGCGGAGTCGTCGGTATCGCGGTTGGCGATCTCCATGATGATGGGATTGCCGTCCGCCTTCCCGTCCCGCACGCCGGCGACGAAGACGACGTCGTCCTTCTCGCGCCTCCCGGTGCCGATGCCCTTCGAGGGCCGGCGCAGCTCCATGTCCCGGGCCATCGCCTCCTCGTCGATGGGGAAGCCCTGGGGGACGCCCTCGAGGATGCAGCCCACGCAGGGGCCGTGGCTCTTCCCGAAGAGGGTGAAACGGAGCTTCTCTCCCAGTGTGTACATGGTACCTCCTAATCGGTCTTCGGATTAAGGACCCAGCATATTAATTAATGGTTCCCACGGGAATACGCAATCTTTATAATCGTCCGACCGATGGGAGCCTTGGTCGGGCAGTTAGATCAGCTGGAAGATCGCCTGCTTTGCAAGCAGGAGGCCGCGCGTTCAAATCGCGCACTGTCCACCTCTCTGTTCTCACTGATTTACATCTCATCTACTGATGTGCCAGACGTCAGTATTCGATGCCCTTCCGGGCGTTGATCCCCTTGTCGAACGGATGCTTGACGAGCTTCATCTCGGTGATGAGGTCGGCGTACTCCGCGAGGTCGTCGGGAAGCCCCCTTCCCGTGAGGACCACCTCGATGTGCTCCGGGCGGCGCTTCAGTGCCTCCAGCAGCTCCGAGGACGCGATGAGCTTGTAGCGCACGGCGTTGAGGGCCTCGTCGAGGACCACGACGTCGTACTTCCCCGAGGCCATCATCTCCTCCGCTTTGCCGAGGGCCTCGTGCGCGGCCTCGATGTCCCCCTCGGTCGGCTTGTTCCCCACGAAATGGTCGAGGCCCATGGACACCATGGTGATGCCGGGGATCTGCTGGCACATGATCTGCTCGCCGAACCCGCTCGCGGGCTTCATGAACTGCAGGAAGAGGACGTTCAGCCCCCTCCCGGCCGCCCTCAGCGACAGCCCCAGGGCCGCGGTCGTCTTGCCTTTGCCGTTGCCGGTGTAGATCTGCACCAGCCCCAGCTCCTTCCTGATGTCGTCCTTCTCATCGGCCATGATATGGGGTATAGGCTTGCGGGAGCATAAAACGGACTCCCAACAATCGTCAATATTGACAGAGCCAGAAATGAAGAAGAAAGGGGGCGGATGCCCCCGAATGGGTTTCAGTCGAACTTGCCGACGACGGCCTTGATCCTGCGGACGCCGGCGGCGGAGCTCTGCTCCTTGATGATCTTGAAGCCCTGCAGCTCCCCGGTGTGCTTCACGTGGGGGCCGCCGCAGATCTCGCAGGAGATGTCGCCGATGGTGTAGACCTTGACGCGCTCGCCGTACTTGCTGTCGAACACGCCGATGGCGTTCCGGGCGCGGGCCTCCTCGAGGGTCATCTCCTCGCAGACCACCGGGATGTCGGCCTTGATGGCGTCGTTGACGTACTTCTCGATCTTCGCGAGCTCCTCGGGGGTGAGCTTGCGGTCGAAGTTGAAGTCGAACCTCAGCCGCTCGGCGGTGATGTTGCTGCCTTTCTGCCGGATGTTGGGGTCGATGAGGTTCCTCAGGGCGGCGTTCAGCAGGTGGGTGGCGGTGTGCAGCTTGGTGGTCTCGACGGTGTGGTCGGCCAGGCCTCCCTTGAAGACCTGGTTGGTGTCCATCCTGGAGGTCTCCTGGTGCTGCTTGAACCGGTTCCGGAAGTCCTGCTCGTCGATCTTGAGCCCGCGCTCGGCGGCCAGCTCCTTGGTCAGCTCGATGGGGAAGCCGAAGGTGTCGTACAGGTGGAAGACGGTGTCGCCGTCCATCGTCTGGCCGGGCTGGGTGTTGGCGGCGGCCTCGTCGAACCTGCGGAGCCCTTTCTTGAGGGTCGCGTGGAACTTCTCCTCCTCGGCGGTGATGGTCTTGAGGATGTTCTCGCGGTTCTTCTCGAGCTCCGGGTACGCCTTGGAGTAGTCGCGGATGATGACCTCGGAGATCTCGGCCATGTGGACGCCCTCGATCCCGAGCTGGTTCATGTAGCGGCTGGCCCTCCTGATGAGGCGGCGGAGGATGTACCCTCCGCCCATCCGGGCGGGGACCACGCCGTCGGCGATGAGGAAGGTGGAGGCACGCATGTGGTCGGCGATGACGCGGAAGGCCTTCAGGTCGTCCTGGTACTTCTTGCCGGAGAGCTCCTCGATCTTAGCGATGATGGGGGTGAAGAGCGGGGTGTCGTAGACGGTCTCCACGCCGTTGACCACGCGGAGCGCCCGCTCCAGGCCCATGCCGGTGTCGACGTTCTTCTGCTTCAGGGGCGAGAACTTCCCCTCGGCGTCCTTGAAGTACTGCATGAAGACGTTGTTCCAGATCTCCGTGTAGTAGCCGCAGTGGCAGCCGGGGCGGCAGTTCGGGCCGCAGGGCTTCTTGGTCTTGTCGATGTAGAAGATCTCGGTGTCCGGTCCGCAGGGCCCGGTCTGGCCGGCGGGGCCCCACCAGTTGTCCTCCTTGGGCAGGAAGAAGATGTGGTCCTTGGAGATGCCCTGCTGCTCCCAGAGCTCGGCTGTCTCGGTGTCCTTGGGGGCGTCGGCGTCGCCCGCGAAGGCGGTGACGGCGATCTGCTCCGGCGGGATGTGGAGGACCTCCTGCAGGAGCTCGAAGCTCCAGGCGATCGATTCTTTCTTGAAGTAGTCCCCGAGGGACCAGTTGCCGAGCATCTCGAAGAAGGTCAGGTGGCTGGCGTCGCCGACCTCGTCGATGTCGCCGGTCCTGACGCATTTCTGGAAATCGGTCAGGCGCTTCCCGGCGGGGTGCTTCTCGCCCAGCAGGTAGGGGACCAGCGGGTGCATGCCGGCGGTGGTGAAGAGGACGGTGGGGTCGTTCTCGGGGATGAGCGAGGCCGAGGGGATCTGGACGTGGCCCCGGGCCTTGAAGAAATTGATGTAGGCTTCTCTGAGTTCCTGTGCTTCCATGTATCGGCACTTCCAATGGGCGCGCCTATAATGTTCTCCCATATATATTTTAGAAAAATCGTAGAAGATTGTCGGAGGGGAGAACAAGGTTCTCCCCATTGAAAGAAAATTGAGTGTCTGGCACTTATGCGGCGGCGCCCTTCTTGCCGGCCGCCACGACGGCCTTGCGGACGGTGTCGGAAGTGACGAGGACGCGCTTGCCGCGGTTCTCGATGACCGACCTCGGCATGTCCCCGATCTCCTTCACGGCGATGACGTCGCAGTCGTCGAGGAGGGTCACGACCTTCTCCACGTGCTCCTTGTGCGACTGCCCCGCGACCTCCGCCTCGAGGTCTCCGGGACGGACCTCGCGCAGGAGCTTCACGTCGGAGCCGTCCACCTGGTAGACGAGGAAGCGGGAGGCGTTCCCGAAGCCGCTGTCCACCTGCTTCCCGTTCTCGGAGGCCACCCCGACGGTGTACCTCCCGGTGTCGAAGGAGACCATGTTGGGCATGTCCCTGACCGGCCCGCAGCCGTTGCCGGAGCCGTACCCGCAGCCCTCGAACTCCGCCGAGCGGTCCTCGCCCAGCAGCCCGATGGCGTCCGCGCGGCACTGGCGGCAGTGGCGCATCATGCGCGCATCCACGGAGCATTCGTCCATGAGCGCTTTGCGCTCTTCGGGTGTGGGCGGGCGGAGGTGCTCGAACTTCGCGCCCTTCACGGGGATGAACGGGAGGATGTTGACGATGTAGGCGCCCTGCGCCTTCACCTTCTTGACCAGCTCGGGGATCTTCGCGGCGTTCTTCTCGGGGATCATCACGATGTTGGCCTTGACCAGCATGCCGAGATCCGCGCACTTTTTGATCCCTTCCATCTGCTTTTCCAGCAGGATCTTCGCGCCCTCGATGCCGGTGTACCTTTTCCCCTCCCAGAGCACCGATCCGTACACCTCGGCGCCTGTCTCCGGGTCGGGCGCGTTCACCGTGACGGTGACGAAGCGCACCCCGAGGTCGTACAGCCGCTGCGCGTTCTCCGGGAGCTTCAGCCCGTTGGTGGAGATGCAGAGCGTGAGGTCCGGGAACTCCTTCCCGATGAGCTCCAATGCCCGGAAGGTCTCCTCGTTGGCCAGCGGGTCGCCGGGGCCGGCGATGCCGATGACCTTCAGGTTCGGGACCCTCTCCTTCACGTAGCGGACCTTGGCGACCGCCTGTTCCGGGGTCAGGACCTCGCTGGTCACGCCCGGGCGGGATTCGTTGCTGCAGTCGTACTTCCGGTTGCAGAAGTTGCACTGGATGTTGCATTTGGGGGCCACGGGGATGTGCATGCGGGCGTACTTGCGGTGCGCCTCCTCGTTGTAGCACGGGTGGGTCTCCAATGCTTTCTCGATCTCAGGGTCCATCGGACCTGCGATGGGGTCATTCGCTATAAAGCCCGAACGTCCCCGCGCTCCGGGCATTGTGATGCCTCCGCAGATAGCCCGTTCCCCGTTCCGATTTTCCTTGTCTCTTTTATTTTTATATTATAATAAAGATAGAGTTTCCGAACATGGAAGACCGCTACGGCATCGAGCAGGACCCCCGGGACCCCGCCCGCCTTTTCCACGACATGAACGCCAACCTCCCGGTCGCCCGCCGCAGCCTCGACGATTACATCGAGAACGGGGACCTCACCTACAAGACGCGCTCCGGGGAGACCGTGGAGTTCCCGAAGGAGGGGATAGACCTCCTCGATTCCTTCTGCACCTATGAGGAGAAGATCCTCCTGAAGCTCCCGCTGCTGATCACCACCGACATATCGGGGGAGGTCTCCTGCTGGAAGATCGACGGGACCACCGAGACCGCGGTGATTTCGAGGCTTCTGAAGCGCCGGGTGCACTCCGAGGACCGCCTCGTCCTCTACTATCCTGACCTCGCGGAGCTGAAGAAGCTGCTGCCGGGCCTGGTATTCCCCGTTTTCACCCCCTGATGCGGGGATCCCCAGAGACGCTGGCCGAGAATCTATAAATACAACATGCGTGTAAAGGGGGATGCGCGATGCAAAGCATCACGTGATCCGCTGATAACATCGGCGAATTGACGAGCCGGAAACCGCTGAGATTTCACGTCGGAAGAGGGCGCATCGATAAGGTTTAAATATGACCCTGTCTTGTGCATCTTTCGCTGAGTCGAAGGCGACTTCTGCTCAACATCATGCACCCGACGAGGACCCCTCGGGCGGGGAAGCGATTGAGGGTACCGCACAGGAAGAGAGGCGGAACAATACCCGGTGAAGATCAATCATACGAAACCTGGACGTGTGCTAGATCATACGCCAGCGGCGTTGCTACGCCGTATGGGGGATGGTTCGGCTAGAGAACTGATGAAGGTCGTGTCAAGCTGCGATAAGCGTCGGGAAGGTGCAAGAAGCCTATGATCCGACGATCACCTAATGGGACTTCCTATTCTTCGGAATTGTCAGTAATGACAGGGAACGCGGGGGATTGAAGCATCTTAGTACCCGCAGGAAAAGAAATCAACCGAGATACCGTTAGTAAAGGCGATCGAACGCGGTACAGAACAAACTGAATCCCCATGTGAAAGCATGGGGAGATGTGGTGTTGTGGACCCATTTACTCCTTGGGCAGAGATATGCGAAGTTAGTTGGAAAACTACGCCATAGAGGGTGATAGCCCCTTAGCAGAAGGTCTGTACGGAGATTGATGGATGTCCGGAGTAGCGTGAGTTGGATATCTCGCGTGAAGTTGGGGGACACTTGCCTCCAATTCTAAATATTACTCTAGTCCGATAGCGCAGTAGTAGCGTGAGCGAAATCTGAAAAGTACCCTTAACGGGAGATGAAAAGACCTGAAACCATACGGTTATAGATTTACATGGCATGAAAGGGAAGAAACCAGTAATGGTGGACCAGTGTTGTGTAGTTCGGTTAGAAAACCGATCCATGGAGTTCTGGTCATTGGCGAGGTTAACTCTTAAATGAGGTAGCCGAAGGGAAACCGATTGTCCGCAGTTTCTACGAGGGACAAGGTGTGCTCGCCTTTAGTCAATGGCGCGGAGACCCGAAGCCGGTCGATCTATGCCTGAGCAGCTTGAAGCCTTCCGAAGGGGAGGTGGAGGAGCTAACCAGTTCTGATGTGCAAATCGTTTGGATGACTTGGGTATAGGGGTGAAAGGCCAATCTAGGCCGGATATAGCTGGTTCCCCGCGAAACTAGTCGCAGCTAGACTTCGATCGAGGCGGAACGTGAGGTAGAGCACCGATTGGATGCTTAGGGAGGGAAACCTCTCGGTGTCTTGTCAAACTCCGAACTTGCGTTCACCGTAGACATCGGATGCAAGGTAACCCGGGGTAAGCTTGGTTACCATAAGGGAAAGAACCCAGACTCAAGTTAAGGTCCCTAAATCTCAGTCAAGTGTAACATGAAATGGCGTCAGCAGTCTAAAACAACCGGGAGGTGAGCTCAGAAGCAGCCACCCTTTAAAGATAGCGTAACAGCTCACCGGTCTAGATTGTGGGCCCAGAAAATGGACGGGGCTAAACTGAGTACCGATACTTGAGAATACAGCAATGTAATTTGATAGCGGGGCGTGGTGCATGGGCAGAAGCGGGGCCGTGAGGTCCCGTGGACCGTGTACCAACGAGGATCATGGAGTGAGTAGCAGCATAGCATGGTGAGAATCCATGTCGCCGCAGGGGCAAGGGTTCCTTGGCAATGTTCGTCAGCCAAGGGTTAGTCGATCCTAAGGTATCTCTTAATCGAGGATATCGAATGGGAATCAGGTTAATATTCCTGAACTTCTACTTTCTTTGCCTATGGTGCAGGATCGGGGTAGCTGGAGCAAGTTTGTCTGCTTGTTTAAGCGTGTAACGGAGCGAAGAACCGTAATGGTGAGAAACTCCCGAAAGCGTGATGATGCGGGAGTAATCCCGCTTCCGGTAATCCCTGGTCTCAGTGAAAACACCATAGTTACAATTGTAGGATTCGTACCAAGAACCGACACAGGTGTCCCTAGGTGCGTAGCCTAAGGCGTGTTAGCATAATCAAGGTAAGGGAATTCGGCAAAATGGCCCTGTAACTTCGGGATAAAGGGTGCCAGTAGTGAGAGCTACTGGTCGCAGTGACAAGAGAAATCCGACTGTTTAGTAAAAACATAGGTCCCAGCTAGTTCGAAAGGATGTGTATTGGGGCCGAAGCCTGCCCAGTGTCGGCATCTGAAATCCGGTTTCAACCGGTCGAAGGACCGATAAACGGCGGGGGTAACTATGACCCTCTTAAGGTAGCGTAATACCTTGTCGCTTAATTGGCGACTTGCATGAAGGCTCAACGAGGTTTCCACTGTCCCTACCTTGACGCTAGTGAAAACAATCAATCTGGTGCACAATCCAGATCATTCCATCTGAAAGCGAAGACCCCATGGAGTTTCACTGCAACCTGTTGTGGTTGTAGGAGGCGATATGTGTAGAATAGTCGGGACTCGTTACCCAGGACGGTGCGCTAGCATCGCTCCGAGAGATCAGTGAAATACCGACCTTATCGCTTCTTACGACTCACCCTTTCGAGGGGACAGCTATAGGCGGGCAGTTCGGGTGGGGCGCCACGCCCTCAAAAAGATAACAAGGGCGCCCAAAGGTTAGCTCAGTAAGGTCAGAAATCTTACAAAGAATGTAAAGGTAAAAGCTAGCTTGACTCGGAACCAGACAATAGGGTTCGGAGATAGGAAACTATGGCTTAGCGAACCAATCAGCCTCCCAAATGGGGGCGATTGATATCAGAAAAATTACCCTGGGGATAATTGAGTTGTCACGGGCAAGAGTTCATATCGACCCCGTGGCTTGCTACTTCGCTGTCGGCTCTCCCTATCCTGGTGGTGCAGCAGCTGCCAAGGGTGGGGTTGTTCGCCCATTAAAAGGGATCGTGAGCTGGGTTTAAAACGTCGCGAGACAGTTTTGTTGCTTTTTGATGGAATTGTAAGTGCCTGACGAGAAGGATCCATTAGTACGAGAGGAACATGGATTCGCCGCCACTAGTTTATCAGTTGTCTGACAAGGCAGGCTGAGTAGCCACGCGGTAGTGGATAAGAGCTGAAAGCATCTAAGCTCGAAGCCACCTTGAAAAAGAGGCACTATAAGCCACTCTGTATATGAGGAGTTTGATAGAAGCCGGATGTAAGCATCGAGGTTCGCCGAGATGTTCAGTCCTGGCTTACTAACGGCTTTGCCGCTGGATGTGATCTAGCAGTCAAACAGGTTTCGTATGAAAATCTCTCTTCCTTTCCTTTTCTTTCTTCAATTTCCATTGTGCCAGAGCACCGTTTTTGTACCTGCTCTAGTTACGTTCCCAACATGGTTGTCCGTTGGATCGAGACGCTCCGGGGCTTCAACAGCAACATCTACCTCATCGACTCCGACAGGCCGTACCTGGTCGACACCGGGTGCGGGGCGGACACGCCGCACGTGATCGAGCAGATCTCCGACTACCTGCGCGGAAGGCCCCTGCAGGCGATTCTTCTCACGCACTGCCATGCCGACCATGCCGGAGGCGCCGCGGAGGTCTCAAAGGCCTTCAAATGCCCCGTTTTCCTAGGGGCGCGGGACATCCCCGCCTTCGAGTCCGGGGATATCTCTGCGACCTTCGCGGACGGGATAGGCGTGGAGCTGCGCCCGGTCAAGTGCCGCCCGCTGCACGAAGGCGACGTCTTCGACGCCGGGGAATGCAGGCTGAGGGTGATCGAGACCCCGGGGCACACGCCCGGCAGCGTCTGCTTCTACGACGAGCTCTCGCACGCCCTGTTCTCCGGGGACACCGTCTTCGCGCAGGGATTCGGCCGCACGGACCTCCCGGGAGGCTCCATGGACGAGATGCGCCAATCGCTGGGAATCCTGCGCAATTTTGAAATTGAGCACCTCTATCCTGGACATGGCGCGGAGGCTTCCGACGGCAATAAGGCCGTGGAAGCAGCCGTAATGATGACAGAGGGATGGTATTGAGGATAATCAGGTGCGACTGCTCCAAGGGGCTCACGGAAGAGGGCAAGCAGGCCGCCATGACGGCGGCCGAGGACATCGCGGCGGGCAATCTCGTCGTATACCCGACCGACACCGTCTACGGGATCGGCGCGGACATCTACAACGAGGCCGCCGTCAAGAAGCTCTACCTGGCGAAGAACCGGCCTTTCGACATGGCCCTCTCGGTGGCGGTCGCGGACAGGAAGATGATGGAGAAGATCGCGTACCTCAACGAGAACGCGGACAAACTCATCAAGGCCTTCCTGCCCGGTCCCCTGACCATCATCATCAAGAAGCGGCCGGACGTCCCGGACATCGTCACCGCCTCCTCCGACAAGGTCGGGATCCGCATCCCCGACCACCCCTTCGCCATCGAGCTGGCCAGGCGCGCCGGCCCCATCGTGGCCACCTCCGCCAACCAGCATTTCCACCCCGACGCCGTCGACATCTCCATGGCCCGCGTGGCCTTCGGGGACAACGTCGCCACCTACATCGACGCCGGGCCGAGCGCCTCGGGGAAGCCCTCCACCATCGTCTGGCTGAAGGACAACGAGTACGAGATCGTGCGCCCGGGGCCGATCACTGACAAGATGATAAGGGATGTTCTGAATGATTGATTCCGAAGGTCTTGAGAAACTCCGCAAGGTAGGGGTGATCTCCGGCGAGGCGCGGGAGTACGGGATGAGCCTGTGCGAGCCCGGCGCGAAGCTCTACGAGATCGCCCAGGAGACCGAGGGCTACATCCGCAAGCACGGCTGCGGGCTCTCCTTCCCCTGCAACATCAGCAGGAACGACGAGGCCGCCCACTACACCCCGTCCTGCACCGACGAGACCAAGCTCGAGGTCGGGGACGTCGTGAAGATCGACTGCGGCGGGATGCTGGACGGCTACATCGGCGACACCGCCGGGACCGTCGAGGTCGGCACCCACGATTACACCGCCCTCATCGCCGCCTCCAAGAAGGCGCGCGACACCGTCGGCGAGTTCATCGGCGACGGCGTCAAGATCTGCGAGATCGGCGCCGTCATCGAGCAGACCGTGAAGGCGGCCGGCTTCAAGGTCGTGGAGAACCTCTGCGGCCACCAGATCGACCGCTACGAGCTCCACGCCGGGTTCTCCGTCCCGCCCTACGACGCGGGCGACCAGACCAAGATCGAGACCGGCATGACCGTCGCCATCGAGCCCTTCGCCACCAACGGCGGCGGGTACGTGGTCAACGGGAAGTGGGGCAACATCGTGCAGGTCACCAACGACAAGAAGACCGGCAACGAGGAGGCGGACAACTTCCTCGAGTACGTCAAGAAGGAGTTCCCCGACTCCCCCTTCTGCGCCCGCTCCTGCGACTACGACCACGCCGAGAAGTGGGTCAGGTTCCTGATGCGCAAGGGCGTGCTCTCCGGGTTCAACATCCTCAAGGAAGTGGACAAGGGGATGGTGTCCCAGTTCGAGTACACCTTCTACATCGCCGGCAAGCGCGCGGAGATCACCACCTCCCCGTGACCAAACCTTTTCCCCAAAGCCGACGTAGCCGAGCCTGGCCAAAGGCGGCAGACTCAAGATCTGCTCCCTAGCGGTTCGCCGGTTCGAATCCGGCCGTCGGCACTACCGAAAACCAAATGTGCCAGACCTCCGCCTCCGCCCCTTATTGAAGGGGCGTTTCCTGTGCGGTCCCCGCCTTTATAGGTAAAATAAAGGCGGGCGTTCTATTTTTATATTATAAGGCAATCGAGCCACTCACGTAAACTCGGGACCCGTCCCGCATATCGGAACGAACACCGAGAGCGCGCCTCCGCCAGGAGCGCGCTTGAGCTTTCCCTCCGCCGGCAGGCGCGGGGAACATTTACGGAGGATAGAAAATGGCAGCACCTAAAGCTAGCAACCAGAAAGAGGCCGCTCCCAAGACCGTCGCCGACAAGAAGAAGGCCGCGGCCGCGAAGCAGCAGAAAGGGTCCGCGAAGACCGAGGGCGAGGATTTCAACTACATCGTCCGCATGGCCAACTCGGACATCGACGGGCAGAAGCACATCGCTATCGGCCTGCAGAGCATCAAAGGGGTCGGGAAGAGGGTTTCCCAGATCATCGTGAAGAAGTCCGGTCTCGACGGCTCCGCCAAGATCGGTTCGCTGTCCGAGGAGCAGGTCAAGAACCTCGAGCAGCTCGTCATCGATTACGTTCAGTACGCCCCGTCCTGGGCCATCAACCGCCAGATGGACTACGAGTCCGGCGCGGACATGCACCTCATCGGACAGGACCTCGGGATCATGCAGGAGGACGACATCAACAGGATGAAGATGATCCGCAACTACCGCGGCGTCCGCCACGAGTCCCACCACAAGGTCAGGGGCCAGAGGACCAGGTCCAACGGAAGGAAGGGCCTGGCCGTCGGAGTGCAGAAGAAGACCGACGCGCAGCCCGCCCCCAAGGCGGCCGACGCCAACAAGAAGTGAGGTGTTCTGAATGGGAGATCCTAAATTCTCAAGGAAGTCCTACGACACCCCCTCGCACCCTTGGCAGGGAGAGAGGATCAAGCAGGAGAACGAGATCGTCCGCCAGTTCGGACTGAAGAACAAGACCGAGGTCTGGAAGGCCGAGACCATGCTGAGGAACTTCAGGAAGCAGTCCAGGGAGCTCCAGGCCCGTCTCAGGACCGGCGACAAGCAGGCCCAGATCGAGACCGACGCGCTGATCGCGAAGTGCGCCCGCATGGGCGTCCTCCCCGTCACCGGCGGGGACCTGAACTCCATCCTCATCCTGAAGGACGAGGACATCCTCAGGCGCCGCCTGCAGACCGTCGTCTACGAGAAGGGGCTCGCCGCGACCCCCAAGCAGGCCCGGCAGCTCATCAACCACGGGCACATCTTCGTGAACGGCCACAAGGTCACCGTGCCCGGCTACATCGTCCTGAGGGAGGAGGAGGGCTCCGTTTCCTACAACCCCGCCTCCCCGTTCACCGACGAGAACCACCCGATGCGCGTCGCCGCCGCCAAGGCCGGCGAGAACGCCGAGGCCAAGGAGGCCGCCGCCGCCCAGGCCGAGGCCGAGAACGCCGCGGCCGCCAGGGCCGACGCCGACGAGGCAGGAATCACGGGGGCTGACAACTGATGGCACAGATGAAGTGGGGAATCGCCAACATTTACTCGAGCTACAACAACATCATGATCACCCTGACCGACATCACCGGGGCCGAGACCCTGGCCAAGGTCACCGGCGGCATGATCGTCAAACAGGCCAAGGACGAGTCCTCTCCCTACGCGGCCCAGAAGGCCGCCGAGAAGATCGCCGAGGTCGCCGCCGACAAGGGCATCACCGGCATCCACGTCCGCGTCAGGGCCCCCGGGGGCAACAAGGGCACCTCGCCCGGCTCCGGGTCCCAGGCCGCGGTCCGCGCCCTCGCGCGCGCCGGCCTGACCATCGGGCGCATCGAGGATGTCACCCCGATACCCCATGACGGCACCAAGCCGAAGGGCGGACGCAGGGGACGCAGGGTCTGAGGTGATCCCGTCATGAAGATCGAGATCGTCGAGATGGAGGACAGGAAGGCCAAGTTCATCCTGAAGGACTCCTCGCCGGCCATGGCCAACGCCCTCAGGCGCACCATGCTGCAGGACATCCCCAAGATGGCCATCGACAAGGTGGAGTTCCACCTGGGCCCCATCCAGGACGAGAACGACCTTGACGAGAACGCCAAGGAGTACGAGAGCGTGACCTCGCTCTTCGACGAGGTCATCGCCCACCGCCTGGGCATGGTACCCGTGCCCACGGATTACTCGCAGTTCACCTTCCAGGACCAGTGCGAGTGCGGCGGCGAAGGCTGCCCGCACTGCACCATCATGTACAGCCTGAACAAGCACGGGCCCGCCACCGTGATGTCCGGGGACCTCATCCCCCTCGGCGACAGCTCGCTGAAGGTGAAGGACGAGTTCATCCCCCTGGTGGAGCTCACCGACAACCAGGCGGTGCTGATCTACGCCACCGCCGTCATGGGCACCGCCAAGCAGCACGTGAAGTGGCAGGCCGCCTTCGGCGTCGGCTACAGCTACGAGCCCGAGATCGAGATCGACCCCAAGTGGGCCTCCGACACGGACACCCTGGCGCTCGCCGAGACCTGCCCCGGGCTGTTCGAGGTCAAGAACGGCAAGCTCACCGTCGCCGACAAGTGGAAGGCCATCTCCTTCGGGAGCACCGCCTCCGAGCTCCAGCACGACGGCAAGCCCGTGGTGAAGGTCACCTGGAAGGACGACAGCTTCCTGTTCAAGTTCGAGACCGACGGCTCGCTCACCGCGAGGCAGGTCCTCGACAAGGCCGTCGAGATCCTCCATGACGAGGCCCTCGGCATCGCCGAGCAGGCCGACGGGCTGGTGGGCGCCGAGGAGCACCCCGCGCCCGTCCGCTCGTACTGATCAAAATCATTTCCGGCCCTCCGGGGCCGGCTTCTCCTTTTCAAAATTCAGAACGTCTGGGTCTTCGTATATCGACCTTTGATTGCAATACCGATTGCAATATCAGAAGAAGTCCGTGAGCTTGGTCTTCTTGACCTTGTCGTTGTTGAACAGCGAGTTCATGCTCGCCTCGATGATGCCGATCCGCTCCTTGGTGTAATCGTCGAGGTCGTAGCGGTCGCAGACCTCCTTCGACACGTTGAGGTACTTCCGGACGGAGGCCTCGTGCACGGTGAGGTTCAGCTCGTGGCCGCACTTGGTGCAGACGCCCGCCAGCGGCACCCTCCGGTACTTGGTGCCGCACTTGGTGCACCGGACCGTTTGGGTGGCGAAGCTCCTCAGGTTCCCGATCATGTCGGGCATGAAGTGCTTGTTGATCACCTTGAGAGCGACATCCTTGGCGTCCACCGCGCGGCACTTGATGCCGAGGTTCAGCTGGGCGTACATCTTCTCCTGCATGGAGCCCAGGGTGGTGTAGGCGGACTCCTTGGGCCCCTCGGAGATGTCCGGGGTGTCGTGGGTGAAGCCCAGCCCCTCGTACTGCGCCGGAGTGCCGATCCTCCCGCCCACCAGGTCCATCTGCTTCTCCATCTCCTTGGGGTCCTTCATGTCCATGGCGGCGTAGTAGAACTCCCTTGGGTAGAAGCGGCGGCAGTCCACGTTGTGGGCCTCCTTGTCGATCTCGTTGGGGTCCAGCCTGGTGGTCAGGACCAGGGGGCAGTCCATGAGGCCTCCCCTGCGGTCCGGCAGGAACACCCTCGAGAAGTTCAGGAGGGCGTCGAGGGCGAGGATGATGCAGTCCTCGTCGCCGTCGCAGTTCCTCCTCTTGGAGGCGTGGTAGAACGGGTGCCCGTAGCATCCGCGGACGTTGCTGTATCCTATGATTCTGCACAGGATGCATCCCGAGGTATGGGGGGCGAGCCCGAAGACGACCTTCCCGATGAGGTCGTTGCGGTTCTCGCACTTGTAGAACCGCGGGAGGTGGTAGATCTCCTCGAGCTCGTCGTCGACGAACTGCGAGACGCGCACCATGTAGTCCCCGCACTCGCGCGCGGGGATGATGTCCTGGCACTTCAGCTCCACGAGCTGCTCGGGGTCCTCGAGGGGCTTGCCGTCCCAGTCGTGGGTGTACCCGAGCTCGTGGGCCTTCTCGATGCTGAGGCCGATCTCCCGGGGCCGGAAGTGGGTGATAGGGATGTCGGTCATGTCGTAGCGGATGGTGCCGTCGCGGAAGATCGACACGTTGTGCTTGCGGCGGAGGATGCCCTTCTCCATGAGCTCGGGGGTCTTGGTGTGCGAGGTGAGCTCGGCGACGCACTTGAGCGTCTGCTTGCTCTCGGGCTCGCCCAGCGCCTCCATGGCGTCCTTGTACTCCTGCTCCACGTTGACCGCCACGGTGGCGTTCTTGGCCCCCTCCGCCTTGCGCTTCTCGAAGGGGAAGGTGTGGACCTTGCAGTCCCGGCACCAGCAGCGGTAGGTCTCCTTGTTGCAGACGGGGCAGCGGCGCGCCCCCATGGCCACCTGTATCTCCTTCTTGGAGGCGGAGCCGATGGACTCCTCGTGCATCTCCTTGATGGCGGAGATGGTGTCCTTCTGCGGGTTGGGGCTGTTCTCCTCGCCCAAAGCGAAGAGGCACTGACACAATGGCGAGCCGGCCCTCTCCTTGGCCTTCTCTGGCCTCCCCATGCGGGTGCCGACGCGGGTCATCGCCCTCGCCATCACCTTGTAGCCGGCGGCTTTGGAGACGGCGGCGAGGGAGTCCTCCCCGCCGAACTCGCCGTTCTTCACGAGCCTGTCTCCCTCGACCTTCAGGCCGAGGCAGTCGATCATCGGGAGGCAGTACTTCTTCTCGATGCAGATGATGTTCCCGTGCATCCGGTGGAGGGCGCCGAGGTCCTCGAGGACCCTCTTCATGGAGGGGTCGTCGTCCTGCTTCTGGGGGACCGGGGTGCGGTCGGTGGGGACGAAGATCTGCCCGTCCTGGAATTTGCCCTTCTCGGCAAGATAATCCCTCAATTTCTGGAGTCTGGCTACGTCGATGTCCGACCAGAAGAGGTTGAACTTGGGGTGGAGAGCGACGCCGAACTGCCTGCTCATCTCCTTGGAGCGCTCGTAGGTCGGGTCCTCCCAGTCGTCCGGGAGCTTACCGTCGTTGGCCGCTTTTATCTCTTCGCGGTGCCACTCGATCGGGTACCCGCAGGGGACCAGGACGTGGTTGTTCTCGCAGAACTCGCCGAAGGGGATGAGGATCTCGCCGTTGTCCACCACCTCGGCGACCATGTTCTTCACCTTGAGGTACTCCTCCTTGGTGCCGCAGTAGACGAGGTCGCCGTTCTTCAGGAGGACGGTGGGGCCCTCGATGGAATCGACGGGGGTGACCACGCAGGCCTTCCCCGGGCGCTCGATCTTGAGCTGGGTCCCGATGGCCATGAACTCGTCCATGGCGTACATGCTGGCCGGGTTGTAGGCGAGGGCCGCCAGCCCGGAGGTGCGGGCGCGGCCGTAGCGGAGCCTGAACCCTCCGAAGCGGCAGGGATGGCCGAAGATGGGCCTCCCCGCGACCATGTCCTTGAGGTACTTGTAGGCGGGCTCGACGACCTTCTTGTTGGTCTTGGCGTCGCTGTCGACCGCCTTGTGCATGTCGAGGTACTTCCCGATGAAGTCCCATCCCTTGATGCCGAGCTTGTCGACGTGCTTCTTCAGCTTGGAGGCCTTGAGGCACATCCCTTCCGCGACGACGAGGCACGCTCCGCCTCTCACGCGGTTGGTGGAGATCCTCGGGAGGTCGCGGTACCCGGAGATCTCGACGCGCTCGGTGCCCTCCCCGTCGATCATCACGGGGCACTCGCTGACGATGGTCCTGATCTCCTCGGAGGTGGGCGTGAACTGCAGGTGCTGGCACTGTTTGTAGAGGGGGATCTCCTCGTCGAACCTTGCTATCTCCCCCTCGGTCGGGATGTACTTCCCGATGCCGAGGGCCTGGCGGACGACGTCGCAGATGAGCACGCTCATCGCCTGCCCGGTTCCGCCCGAGGCCCTGATGGGCCCGGCGAAGACGAGGTCGGCGAAGTCGGTGCCGTCGGCGTTCTTGCCGATCCTGGTGGTGGCGATCCCCTCGAGGGGCGCCACAAGAATTCCTTCAGTGATGATGGCGAGGCCCAGCCTCACCGCGCGGTCCAGGGTCTTCTCCTTGGTCTCGCCGCTGGCCAGTCCCTTGCTGGCATACTCCTCGGCCACCTTGATGGCGACGATCTCCCTGTTCCCGTACTCTTTCGTCTTCTGGCGGATCAGCTCGGCGACTCCCTCGACGTGATAATCTGAGAGGAGCTCCTCGACGCGGGACGCGAGGTCCTCGGCGCGGGGGATCTCGACGCTCTCGACGGGGTCCTTGCCCTCCTTCCTCGCCTTCTCCGCGATGTCGAAGACGACGTCGGATTCGTCCTGCAGCCTCTTGAAGTAGGCCCGCATCTCGTCGCTGACCGCCACTTCGCTCATTCTTGCGCCTCTGGCTCTTCCTCGAGGGGGCGGTTGCGGAGGATTTCGTGGAGCTGTTCCACGAGCATCTGCTTCAGCTCCTCCATGCCCTCGCCGGTCTCCGCGGAGATGCGGATGGCGTCGTGGTCCGTCCTCATGATATCGCACTTGCTCTCGACCACGATGATGGGCACGCCCTCGAAGCTCTTCCTGATTGTCTCGAGCAGGGCGGTCTGCTTCTCCATGGGGTACCCGCAGGTCTCCGAGGGGTCGAGGATGAAGACCATGATGTCGGTGAGGTACCGCAGTGCCAGCACCGCCTGCTTCTCGATATCGTTCCTGTCCTCGAAGCTCCGGTCGAGGAGCCCCGGGGTGTCGACGATCTGGTACTTCCGCCAGTCGTCCTTGATGTGCCCGATGGTGATGCCCTTGGTGGTGAAGGGGTACGGCGCGATCTCCGGCGCCGCCGTGCTGATGTAGGTCACCAGGCTGCTCTTCCCGACGTTCGGGAAGCCCGCGACCACCGCGGTGGGGACCTTCGGGTCGATGCTCGGGAGGGTCCTGAACTTGTTCTTGGCGTCCTGCAGGAAGAGGAGCTCCTTGGAGATCTGGTTTATGTAGGAGCCAAGCCTCCCGTAGAAGCTCTTGCGGATGGAGTCGATGATCTCCGGGTCCTTGGTCCTCCGGACCTCCCGCAGGGACTGGTTCTTCAGCAGCTCGGTCCTCCCGGCGCACCAGTTGAGCGCTCCCAGCGCCTTCTTGTAGGCGTCGACCCCGATGACCAGGTCCACCAGCTGCGGGAAGAAGTCGTCCACCTTCTCGATCCTGGGGAACTTCTGGATGTAGCCGACGAGAGTCGTCTCGACTATGTCGCCCGAGGCCGTGATCCGCGCGAGGGTGGTCTTCTTCTTGGTGTCCAAGGAGTCGCTGCCCTTCTTGCTGATCCTGCTGGCCCTGCGGAATGCCTTGTCCGTTAGCTCTTCGGCGGACAGTACCGTCGGTATCTGCTGCGTGTTCATTCCGGCCATATGCGGTGCCCATACGTTCGCGCATAAATAAGGATGCCCCGGCGCTCCTTTTTCGGGATGCTCGTTTTATATCCGAGGAGGTCTACCGACACCCCTGACTTAAACGGGAGGAGGCTCGGATGGGCAAGTGCCGTTACTGCGGGAAGGAGATACCCCGGGAGGACGATTACTGCAGCACCGCCTGCGAGGCGGCGTGGCTCGATTACAGCGCCGACCGCCACCGCTGCGCCCTCTACATGTGGGGGATGGCGATACTGGGCCTCATCGTCTTCCTGCTGCCCTTTTTCCTGGAGGACGCCGTGCTGATGGCGGGCCTGGGGGCCGTCATCAGCGGGCTGGGATTCGTCCTCTTCCCGTACGGCGGGGAGGTCAGCAGCGGCGACAGCGTCACCGAGTCGCAGGAGTTCTGGCGGACGGTGGGCTGGATCCTCATCGCCGCCGGCATCTTCCTGGACATCATCCTCTTCTCCATCGACTGATCTCAGTCGCCTTCGCCGGACACCCTGATGCGCATGAGCCAGAGGTCGTGGTCCATCTTCTCGGGATGGTCCCCCGCGTCCGGCAGGCAGGCCGCCGGGCAGTCCCTGAACACCAGCCCCGCGTCCACCTCCCACGCGGTATGGGACTCGCCTCCGAGGAGGGCGTTGACCGTCTCCAGGTTGGCGCGGACGTCGATCGACGCCTTGGCCTCCATCGAATCGTGGTTGGGGACGAAGTCCGGGGCCCCGAGCCCGGTGAAGGCCTCCGCCCCCACGTAGATCCCGCCCCAGGTGGCGTCGCTGAGGTCCACCCCGTAGGGGTCCTCGACGTCCAGGAACAGCTGCGCCGCCTTCCCGAAGAGGTACTTCAGGAAGCTCTCCGCCGCCGGCTGCCCGGCGCCGATGTAGGCCTGGAAGCCGGCGCAGGCGCTGCCGGTCGCGTCGGATACCTCGCACTCGACGAAGAGGCGGGCCTCCACGAGGAACCCGGAGATCTCCGCGACGGCCGTGTCCATCACCTTCAAAGCGATGTTCTGGCACAATAGCGACAGCCCTTCCATGTCGGTCACGTGCCCGGCCTCGTCGAGGGCCTCCGCGGCGGCGTCCTTGACGATGTCCTTGACCGCCTCGATGACGATCCCGTCCCAGCTGAAGAGGCCTGAGTTCTGCTCCCCCTGCGTGGAGGCGGAGTGCCCCCAATGGGTGCAGCCGTCGGCGATCCGCTGGTACGTCGTGTCGTCGTTGTCGGAGTCGCTGAACTCCGGGGTGCTGTCAATAGTGCCGTCGGAGTCCTTCAGCATCAGCGTCTCGTTGCGGTTGTTGAGGAACGGCTCCGCGAACTCGATCACCTTCCGCTCCATCGGGGCGAGGGTGCCGTCGAGCGGGTAGGTCTTGCCCCTCGACGTCTCCAGCCACATCCCGTCGAGGTCTGCCTCGGTGCCGGAGAAGTTGAGGATCTCCGCCCACTCGCGGCCCTTGTCCTCGCCATCCGGGTTCGATTCCACCTCGTTGACGATGACCCCGTGGTCGAGGGGCACGCTGTACTTCAGCTCCGCTCCCGCGTCGACCGACATCTTGGTGCCGGGGACCGGCGAGGGCAGGTTGGAGAGCACCGGCTCCAGGCAGGGGATGTCCGTCAGGCGCACCTCGAGCTCGCGGTAGTCCGACACCTCGGGTATCGACACCGAGAAATCGGTGTCCCCGTAGTGCCCGTCCACCGTCACGATGCGGTCGGAGCGGTACATCGAGGGGTTGACGGTCCCCTCGATCCCCCAGTCGCCCTTCCCGTACCCGAAGCCGCCGCGGGTGCTGTAGTCCCCGCCGTGCTCCGAGACCGTCAGCCAGGTGTTCAGGGCGGCCCCGCCGAGAGTGCCGTCGACGCACACCTTGAGCGCATCGTGGCTGGCGCTGTCGAGCTTCTTGATGTCCACCGTGAAGGTGACCGTCCAGCCCATGTACTCGAAGCCCACCGTCTGCTGGCTGGCCTTGATGTCGATGATCTCCCGGGCCTCGCTGGCCAGCTGGAAGGCCATGCTCCCGAAGGCGTCGTCCACCGCCCGGGCGATGGTGTCCGCCAGCTGCGCGGTGCGCCCGGTGAGCAGGTTGTAGAGCTCCTCGATCAATTGGGTGTCGGCGAGCAGCTCCGAGACCGCGGTGGCGAACTTCTCCCCCAGCTCCCCGACCGTGCGGATGAACTGGATGAGCGGCTCGATGAGCTTAGCGCCCAGCTCGGCGATCTCCTTCCAGACGTCGTCGGCGAAGTTCTCGGTGGTGGAGTACTCGAAGCCCGCCAGCGGCAGCCCGGAGACCACCGGGACGTCGGTGGTCAGGTCCACCGGGACCGTCGCCCGGAAGGCGCAGTCGTCCTCCCCCATCATCGACTGCAGGCCGCTGGTGCCGGTCACCGTGAAGGTGAGGTAATCCGTCACATTGACGGTGAACACCGAGCAGAAGTCCGCCCCGTAGGAGTTGAGCTTCGTGTTGTGGGAGCTCGCCCCGCTGTTGCGGGTCACGGTGACCGAGGGGTCGGAATCAACCTCCACGGTCAGCTTCTCGCGCCCGGGCCTCTCGCCGTTCAGCACGAAATCCCCCTCCTCGCCGTAGCCGTACCAGCCCTCGAAGGGGTCGGCGCCGAGGGCGCCCGCGAACTCGTCCGCCATCTCCACGAAGCGCGCCTCGGTGTCGAAGGAGGTGGCGATGAGCGGGAGCTTGAGGAGATGCGCGCACCCTTCCTGGATGACGGTGCTGTTCCGCTTCTCCACGTCGCAGAGGGCGCGGAGGCCGTACACCACCTCGTCGACCTTGACGGAGTACTCCCTGAACTGCGCCTGGTTGCATTCGAAGGACAGCACGTTCTTGATCTGCCTGTCGGCGGCCAATGACGCGATGATATCGTTCCCGGTGTCCTCCAGATAGGCCGCCATGAGCTGCTCGCGGAACCCCTCGAGGTACCCGCTGAGGATCCGCTCCGGGTCGGTGCAGAAGATGTCTGCCTTGTTCTCCTCGATGGTCTCGTAGATGGCCGCGTAGAAGGGGTCCGGGCAGTGGGTCGAGGAGGCCTCCGCGCGGAGGATCTCCAGGAAGTCCGCGTCGCACCTCCCCGCGTTCTCCGCGGCGAACGCCCGCAGCGATTCCGCGAAGGTCCCGCGGTCCTCGATGAAGGCGGTCCCCATCGACTGCTCTTCCGCTATCTGGGACAGTGCCCCGTTGGCGACCGATTTGATCCATTCGAGGATGCCGTCGGTGTTCTCGCGGTAGTCCTTCTTGAAGTGCTCGATGGCACCGTAATGGAGCAGGTCGGTGTGCGGGTAGGGGACGGTGAAGCTCATCTCCCTGATCCCGTCCTTCGGGGAGGGGAAGGTGATCGTGAACTCCCCGTCGATGCTGAAGTCGGAGCGGCCGGTCACCTCCTCGATGTAGGGCGCCGCCGAATAGTCGGTCTCCTTGCCGGTGAGGAAGGAGACCAGTGAGTCCCACGCGTCCGCGAGCTTGTCCGCGACGCCGTCCAGCATCCCGAGGATCTCCGAGCCCAGGAAGTAGTCGAACCACTTCCCCACGAGCTTGTCCATGGCCCCCGCGGCCACCTGCGCGTACATGTCGGAGAGGCTGACCTCCAGCCCGCCCCGGGAGCGGACGAGGTCCATCCCGATGTCGCGGGTCCCGCCGACGATCTCCCCGTCGGCGTCCCGGAAGACCACCGTCTCCGCCGCGCGGAGGGCGGTGTCGTACGCCTCCCTCACGTCGTCGCGGGTGATGATCCCGGCGGTGCCCTTGTCCCCGCCGGCGTAGATCCCGTACCCGTTCATGACCCTCGTCTCGGCCAGCGAGGCGAGCTGGTACTGCATCATCTGGGTCAGCATCGAGCCGTCCCCCTCGAGGAGGCTCTGGAACATCGTCCCGCGCCCGAGCGCGAGGGGGAGCGCGCAGCTCCCGTCAGCCTGCAGATCCACTGTTCTCCGGACCTTGCCGGCGTCCGACTCGAAGGCGAGGTCGGCGGTCCCCTCGGCGAAGAGGTAGGCGGGGGTGCAGCCGTCGGCCGCGTACATCCCGTCCGTGGTCCGCAGGTCCTCCACGGACAATCTGATGTCGTAGGAATTGAGCGTCACTCTTACCCCCGAATCGATCCTGGGGAACATCGTGTCCATCCAGCGGTCCATCAGCACGCCGAACCGCTCGCGCCGCTGGTCCAGCCCGCCGCCGTTCTTCTCGATGCTCACTGTTCTGACTGTCTCCCCCATCCCCTGCTCGATGTAGGCGGAGACCCCGTCGGCGGCCGCTTCCACCGCCGCCATCGACATCTCCGAGTTCCTCTCTCCGTCCTCCGCGTCCTCCACCCCGGCCGCCACAACGCCGTAGGCGGAGACCGCCAGCAGCAATGCCACCGCGGCGAACGCGAAGGGCATGCTCCCCTTGTTCCGGTTCCTGTCCCGTCTCCTGGTCATCGCAGACGTTTCGTCGGTACGGGCTGATAAAAGGGCAGGACTGCAATCAGGGGAACGCAGAGCCCCCGAATGTTCGCGCGGGCGAACATTATTTAATCCTAAGGGAATGCCAGGGTCATGTGCGCTACAGTGAAGCCCTATTCGGCGGCCACCGGCCTGCCGAAGAAGACCCAGTCGATCTGCCCGGAATGCGGGAAGATCCTCGAAGCCAACGTTTTCGAGAAGGACGGGAAGGTTTTCATGGAGAAGACTTGCCCCGAGCACGGCCGCTTCTGCGACGTCTACTGGTCCGACGCCAAGAAGTACCTCGAGGTCGAGAAGTACGCCAAGGACGGCACCGGCCTCCTCAACCCCATGGACAAGTCCCTGAAAGAGGGCGAGAACGTCAACGTCGTCATCGACGGGCAGCGCGTGGACATGATGTCCCCCACCGCCCTGGCCAACATCGACCTCACCAACCGGTGCAACATGAAGTGCCCCATCTGCTTCGCCAACGCGAACGACGCCGGGTACGTCTACGAGCCCGACTTCGACACCGTCTGCAAGATGCTGGACACCCTCAGGGCCGAGCAGCCGATCAAATGCACCGCGGTGCAGTTCTCCGGCGGCGAGCCGACCGTCTACCCGAAGCTGGTGGAGGTCATCAAGGCCGCCAAGGAGAGGCACTTCGCCCAGGTGCAGATCGCCACCAACGGGATCGTCTTCGCCAAGGACTACGAGAAGCTCAAGGAGTGCGCCCAGGCCGGCCTGAACACCATCTACCTGCAGTTCGACGGCCTCGACGACGACATCTACATGAGGTCCCGCGGCCGCAAGATGATGAAGGTCAAGGAGGGCGTCATCGCCAACTGCCAGAAGCTCAAGAAGGAGACCGGCCACAGCCCCTCCATCGTGCTCGTCGTGACCACCGTGCGCGGCCTCAACGACCACCAGATCGGCGACATCCTGAAGTACGCCATGAAGAACATGGACGTCGTCAGGGGAGTCAACTACCAGCCCGTCGCCTTCACCGGCAGGGTCACCCACGAGGAGGTCAGCGAGGGCAGGATCACCCTCACCGACGTCGCGAAAGCGGTCAACGACGAGACCGGCTTCACCGACATGAGCGACTGGTACCCCGTGCCCACCGTGGCCGGCATCTCCAACTACGCGTCCATCATCCTGGGCCAGAACAAGATAACCTTCCCGACCCACCCGCACTGCGGGCTCGCCACCTACCTGTTCATTGACGACAAGGGCAAAGTGACCCCGCTGCCGAGGATCATCGAGGTCGAGAAGTTCGTGAAGGGCCTCGACGAGTTCGCCGGCAAGGCGGAGAAGGCCACCTTCAAGAAGCTCACCGTGCTCAAGGTCAGGAAGCTCCTGCTCAACTGCATCCGCGAGGAGAACCTCCCCGAGGGCATGACCAAGGACGACGTGGTGGACGCGCTGGTCAGCATCATGAGCAAGAAGTCCAAGACCGCCCTCGCGAAGTTCTCCTGGGGCGCCATGTACGTCGGCGCCATGCACTTCCAGGACTCCTACAACTACGACATCGAGAGGGTCAGGAGGTGCTCCATCCACTACGTCACCCCCGACTGCAAGGTCATCCCGTTCTGCGCCTACAACAGCGGGATCGACATGCGCGTCGAGACCGAGAAGAAGTTCTCGGTGCCCCTGGCCGAGTGGAAGAAGACGCACGCCGAGGAGGCCAAGCAGCTCGAGGCCGCCCTCATCGTGCCGAAGGACCCCGAGGAGCAGCCCGAGGAGAAGGCCTGAGGGCCGAAAGGAACGGAGGAGAGAGAATGCCTGTCGCGAAGAAGAAAGCGCCGGCCAAGAAGGCAGCCGCCAAGAAGACCGCAGTCAAGAAGACGGTCGCGAAGAAGGCCGCACCCAAGGCCGCGGCCAAGAAGACGACCGTTGCTAAGAAGACCGCCGCGAAGACCGCCGCGAAGAAAGCGCCCGCCAAGACCCAGAAGTCCGCTTCCAAGTCCGCCGCGGCCAAGACCGCGAAGAAAGCGCCCGCGAAGCACGTCGCGGTCAACACCCAGAAATGCCTGCACTGCGGGGGATGCGTGGGCTCCTGCCCCAAGAACGCCATCTTCCTGTGCGACTTCATCCTCACGTTCGACGACAAGGCCTGCACCCGCTGCGGGCGCTGCGTGAGGCTGTGCCCCGTCGGGGCCCTCTCCCTGGAGGCGAGCAGATGAAGCAGATGAAATGCGAGGTGCTGGTGGTCGGGGCCGGTCCCGCCGGCGGCATGGCGGCCAAGTCGTGCGCCGAGAAGGGCATCGACACCATCCTCATCGAGAAGAAGCCGGAGATCGGCGCCCCCCTGAGGTGCGCCGAGGGCGTCTCCAAGAAGATGTTCAAGGAGATTGGCATCGAGCCCCGTCCCGAGTGGATCAGGGCCGACATGAAGGGCGCGGTCATCGTCGCCCCCAACGGGACCTCCTTCCAGCTTGATGAATCCAAAGCGGGCGCCGAGGTCGGCTACGTGCTGGAGAGGCACCTCTTCGACAAGGGCATCGCCGCCCTCGCGGTCGAGGCCGGCGCGAAGCTCCTGATGCGCACCTGGATGACCGGGCCGATAAAGAAGGGCAAGAAGATCGTCGGGGCGCACTGCGTCTCCATGGGCGAGCCGCTCGACATCTACTGCGACTGCATCGTCGGCGCCGACGGGATCGAATCCCAGGTGGGCCGCTGGTGCGGCATCGACACCACCCTCAAGATGAACGACATCGAGCCCTGCATCCAGTACCGCATGGCGGGCGTGGACTGCTCGATGGAGTTCTGCGAGTTCCGGCTGGGGCTCGAGGTCGCCCCCGGAGGGTACCTCTGGATCTTCCCCAAGGGCAACGGCATCGCCAACGTCGGGATCGGCATCATGGGCACCTTCTGCAAGAACGGCGTGAGGCCCAAGCAGTTCCTCGACAAGTTCATCGCCGAGGACCCCCGCTTCAAGAACGCCCAGGTCATCGAGATCGACGCCGGGTTCGATTCCACCTGCCCCGGCCTGGAGAACGGCTACTCCACGGACAACGTCCTGCTGGTCGGCGACTCCGCGAGGCTCATCGACCCGCTCACCGGCGGCGGCATCGGGCACGCCTGCGTGTCCGGCATGTACGCCGGCGAGGTGCTGGCCGAGTGCAAGAAGAACGGCGACTACTCCGCCAAGGCCCTGAAGGCCTACGACAAGAAGATCCAGAAGCGCATGGAGGACAACCTCTACCGCGACTGGATGGCGAAGGAGCGCCTGGCGGAGCTCGACGACGACACCCTCAACCAGGTCATCGACCTGATCAAGAACGCCGACATCGAGCACGTGAACGTCGAGAACCTGCTGAAGGCCATCAAGGAGAAGTTCCCGAAGGTCGTCGAAGGGTTCGAGGACCTCATCTGAAAAACATTTCCGGGGGCCGCAAGGCCCCCGGCTTTTATTGTATTGAAACCGGCCTCAATTTAGGCCGTAAATCGATTGTGCCAGACAGGAGATTCAGGAAGACGGTTCTTCCTTCTTCTTCTCCCCGTTCCCGCCGCTCTGCTTGTGCTTCTTGGAGCGCCAGCGGTGGCGGCTCTTCCCGTCGCCCTCGCGGAGCTTGACGGTGACCCCGGGCACGCCGGTCTTCACCACGTAGGCGGTCCCGCCGTGGGCGCGGATCTCCTTCACCACCTTGTCGGGGCGGTCGGTGAGGGCCACCATGCAGCCTCCCCCGCCGGAGCCGGTGAGCTTGGCCCCGTAGGAGTACGGAAGCACGGCGTCGACCATGTGGTTCAGCTCGTTGCAGGAGACGCCCAAAATGGACAGCAGGCGGTGGTCGTAGGTCATCAGCGCCCCGAGCTCCTCGAGGTCGTTGTTCCTCATTGCCTTCATGCCGTCGAGGGTGATGTCGCCGATCTCCTCGATGATGTCCGCCGCCAGGCGGTTGGTCTCCTTGAGCTTCTTCACCTTCTCCACCAGGGGGCCGGTGGCGGCCTTGATCCCGGTGTTGCCGATGACGAACTGCATCTCCGGGACGTCGATCTTCGAGATGTCCCAGGCCCTGTCCTCCTTCTCGATGTGCCAGAGGAAGTCCTTGTCCTCGTAGGGCACGTTGAGGGCGATGCCGAGGCCGTGCGCGGAGGTGGAGGTGTCCATGGGGCTCCCCCGGCCCTGCGCGGCGTACTCGGCCTCGAAGGCGAGGCGGGCGATCGACTCCTCGTCGGTCGGGAGCCCCTCGAGCTTGCTGATGGCCGCCGCATAGGCGCAGGAGAGCGCCGCCGACGACCCCAAACCGGAGCCGGAGGGCACCCTCCCGTCCACGAAGATGGAGACCGGCGACTTGCCGATCTTGTCGGAGATGTACCTCATGTGGGGGCTCATGTTGTACGGGGCCGCCGGCTGCCCGTTGACCATGTACTTCTCGCTCCGCTTGACGCGGATGCTGAAGCGCATGTTCATGGCGAGGGTGATGGCCGGCTTGCCGTAGACCACGGCGTGCTCGCCGAGGACGACGAACTTGCCCGGAGCGGACGCGGATACGTAGGTCATTCGTTCAGCCCGTACTTCTTCAGCGTTTCCTTGATGGCGTCGTTGGGGTTCCTCCCGTCCAGCAGGGGCTGGGGGATGTCCCACCAGGCGTCCTCGAAATCAGAGAGGGCGCGGGCGTACTCCTCCTTGTCCTTGTACTTGTCCGGGTCGACGCTCTCGAGGGCCTTCTGCTGCTCGGCGAAGAGGTTCACCTTGTACCGCATGTTGGTGAGCGCCACGCCCATGAAGATGTCGAAGTCCGAGAAGGTGTCCGGGGCGGTCTCCGGCTGCTGCGAGTCGGCGAACATGTCGAGCACCGCCTGGGCGGTCATCTTGAAGACCATCTGCATCCTGGCCTTCTCGTTCGGGAGCTTCATGGCCTTGACCTGCTCGTAGAGGTTCTCGAACCAGAGGTCGTTCATGGCGCTGACGCGGTTGCCGTTCAGCCCGTAGACGAAGTCCTGGGCCTTCTTGGCCTCGTCGTTCATGTCGTCGGGCTCGTCGCCGCCGAAGAGGTAGCTGTTGGGGTCCTCGTCGGTCATGCTGACTCCCTCCTGAGCTTCCTGACGGTGGCGTCGAGGATGTCCATCCCCTTGGAGATCTTCTCCTCGCTGGCGGCGTAGGAGAACCGCAGGTGCCCCTCGCCGTAGGTGCCGAAGGCGGAGCCGGGGGTGCAGATGAGCCCGGCCTTCACCAGCTCGGCCGCCAGGTCGGCGGACTTCATCTTCATGTCATAGGAGGGGAAGGCGTAGAACGCGCCCTTCGGGGGCTCGAGGCTGAACCCGGGGACCTCGTTCAGGCGCTTCGAGATGAGGTCCCTGCGCGCCTTGTAGACCTTCCTCGCGTTGTCCAGGTAGGGGTCGATGTGCGGCATCGCGTTGAGCACGCCGTACATGGCCGGCATCCCGGGGCTGGCGCACACGTGGTACTGCATCTTGATGAGGGCGTCCATGCAGTCCTCGTTGGCCATCACGAAGCCGAGCCTCCACCCGGTCACCGCCATCATCTTGGAGAACCCTCCGACGACCACGGCGCGGTCGAGGTAGGGGAGGAAGGACTGGTGCTTCCCCTCGTAGATGAAGGACTCGTAGACTTCGTCGGCCATGATCATCACGTCTTTGTCCTGCGCGATGTCCGCGAGGGCGTTGCGGGTCTCCTCGGTGAGCACCCCGCCCGTGGGGTTGGCGGGGTTGTTGACGACGATCATCTTGGTGTCCCCGGTGATCTTCGACTGGATGTCGTCAATATCGGGCTGGAAATCGCCCTCGGTGAGGCGGTACTCCACCGGCTTCCCGCCGGCGAGCTTGGCGTGCGGGGCGTAGATGACGAAGCCGGGCGAGGGCACGAGCACCTCGTCGCCCGGGTCGACGAACGACTGGGACATCTCGAGGAGGGCGGTCGAGCCGCTCGGTGTGATGATGACGTTCTTGCCCTTCAGGTCGGGGTTGTAGCGGGAGAACCTCTGCGCGACGGCGTCCCTGAGCTCGGGGATGCCGGCGGTGGGCGAGTACTTGTTCTTCCCGGCGAGGGCGGCCGCGTTCATGCCCTCGATGGCCTCCTTCGGGGGGTCGAGGTCCGGCTCTCCCAGCCCGAGGTTGATGGAATCAGGCTTCGCCAGGTCGAACATCTTCCTGATCCCGGACATCGGGACGGACTGGAGCCTGTCGGAGACCTTCATGCCTCTGTTCATGGCCTGGGCATATGCTCGGAGGGGTATAAATGTTCGAGAGAAGGGGGCGCTGTCCCACATTGCGATCCGGGATGCTAGTTTAATAAGGGCGCCTGCGGTAAGGAGCCCCATGAAGTTCGGACTCCCGGAGGCGTCGATCACCCTGCTGGCGGTGGGCATCGTCGTCACGGTCTTCGCCACCCTCGAGTACACGGGGGTATGGAGCAACCCCGTCCCGGGCGTGCTCATCTATCTGGGATATGCGATGATCATCGCCGGCATCGTCATCTTCGAGGTTGCCGTCAGGCAGGGGAAGCGCTCCATCGAGGACTACGAGAAGGACGTCAGGTTCTGCGCCCTGCTCTCCGCCGTCCCCGACGACGGGGACTACGTCGTCGACCTCACCGGGGAGGTCACGGAGGCGCCCGACACCACCCTCGAGGACCTCACCGCCGTGAATGTGCCAGACAGCGGGAAAGAGGAGAAAGAGGAGGCCTCCGCATGACCTCCGGGAAGGCGC
The DNA here is from genome assembly GCA_050944195.1 of Methanomethylophilus sp. Lineage (GTDB taxonomy): Archaea > Thermoplasmatota > Thermoplasmata > Methanomassiliicoccales > Methanomethylophilaceae > Methanomethylophilus. The sequence goes on from JBMNQO010000001.1 coordinate 88,627, forward strand.
TCAACGCCGAGATGCTGTACTACATGTTCGACGCCTCCAACATGCACCGGTGGAACGACCACCTGCGCACCCTCGACCTCACCGAGCTCGACAAGCAGGCGCACAAGGCCGCCATCGCGTGGGTCCTCGGGAAGTGCGAGGAAGATGAGGGTAACAAGATCGACTGGGAGAAGCTTATCAGGAACAACCTCTACGCCTTCATCCAGCGGGTCGCCCTGACCGACCTCAAGCCGGAGATCTACCACCGCATCGGGAGGGAGAAGTCCGAGGGCATGAGCAGGTACGTCCTCGAGGAGTTCGGCAGGAGGGCCCCGGACATGCCGGAGGACTTCACCAAGGGCTTCGAGGAGTACCTCTTCTCCGAGAAGTCCTCGCGGGAGGACGCGGTCATCCGCGCCGCCCACTACCTGGCGACCCGCTGGGAGTTCCAGAAGATCTACGACGCCAACCGCTCGGTGTACGGCATCGAGGACACCCGCAGGGAGATCGATAAGCAGATTTCGCAGCACGAGAACCTCGCCGGGGTGAGGGAGATGATGTCCCCCGATTCGGACCTCTGGCACTTCGTCGACGTGGTGGGGCAGCTGCGGTTCCAGCAGCGGTGGGCGCGGTCCCCCCGCATCCCCAAGACCACCGTCCTCGGGCATTCGTTGTTAGTAGCGGACTCGGCGTACCTCGCCGACCGCGACGCGGGGGTCACCGGGAAGCAGGTCTACGACGACTTCTTCACCGGCCTCTTCCACGACCTGCCGGAGGTGCTGACCAAGGACGTCATCACCCCCGTCAAGACCAGCGTGAGCGGCCTCCCGGAGCTGTTGGGGGACATCGAGAAGGAGCTCATGGAGAAGCGCGTCATCCCCCTCATCCCCGAGGGCTGGCGGGACGAGCTGAAGTTCTTCGCCTACGAGCCCTTCGTCGATTCGGAGGACCCCCCGCGCGACGGGAAGAGGGTGAAGGCCTGCGACTGGATGGGCGCGTGGATCGAGGCCCACGTCTCCATCTGCTACGGCGTCACCTCCAAGTCCCTGCGGGACGGGGAGCGCGACATCGGCAACAAGCTGATGACGCCCGGCTACGGCGACCGCATCGGGGCGGCCCAGATACTCGAAGACTTCCGGAAGATGGACATTTGAGCTGGAAGGTAGGGGACCTGACGGTGGACGGCCGCGCCGTCCTCGCGCCCATGTCGGGCTATACCTCCCGCGCCTACCGCCTGTTCATGAAGCCGTTCGGCACCGCCGCCGACGTTTCAGAAATGGTGTCCGCGGCGGGGATAATCCACAACACCGACCGCTCCTGGGACTACATAGGGACGGACACCCGCCCCTACGGCCTGCAGCTCTTCGGCTCGGACCCGGAACTGGTGGCGAAGGCGGCCGCGGCGGCCGTTGACTTCGACCCCGACATCGACTTCATCGACATCAACATGGGATGCCCGGTGAACAAGATCGCCCGGAGCCTCTCGGGGGCGGTCATGATGAAGGACCCCGCCAACTGCGGGGCGGTGGTCAGGGCCGTGAAGAGGGCGGTGGACGTCCCCGTCACCGCCAAGATCCGCCTGGGCCAGACGGCCTCCTCGATCAATTTCCGCGACGTGATCTCGGAACTGGAGGCGGCGGATGTCGACTGCATCGCGCTCCACGTCCGTACCCGGGAGGAGCGCTACTCCGGCGACCCGCACTGGGACCTCGCCGAAGGTCTCGGCGACGAGATGTCGGTGCCTTTGGTGGTCTCCGGGAACATCTACCAATTGGACGATGCGATAAAGGCGGTGAGGTCCTCTCGCGCCTCCGCCGTGATGGTAGCGAGGGGCGGGATCGGCAATCCCTTCTTAGTGACCCAGATCGACCGTTTCTTCCGCGACGGGGAGCGGCTCCCGAACCCCACCGTGGAGCAGCAGGTAGGCTGGTGCCTCAAGCTGATGGATATGATCCTGGAGGAGAAGGGCCCCGAGACCGGCTTCATGAAGCTCCGCAGCTACGTGCCGCGGTTCGCCGCCGGCATCCGCTACTGCCGCGCCTACCGCAACGCCCTCGCCTGCGCCGGGAGCGTGCAGGAGATGAAAGGGATTCTCGAAGACCTGAGGGAAAGAGCGGGCTCCGAGCGGATCTACTCGTACGGCGTGCGCGAGGGCATGCCGGACGAGGATTTTGAATGAAAAATTGAACCGGGGGAGATCCCCCGGATGAGATGTTTCTCAGAAGGTCTTCTTCTGCTCGGGCGGGACGATCTTCTCCTGCCCGCCCATGTAGGGCCTGAGGACCTCGGGGATGGTGACCGAGCCGTCGGCGTTCTGGTAGTTCTCCAGCAGCGCCACCATGGTCCTCGGGAGGGCCAGCCCGGAGCCGTTCAGGGTGTGGACGAACTCGGACTTGAGGTGGGGCTCGGGGCGGTACTTGATCATCGCGCGGCGGGCCTGGAAGTCGAGGTCGTTGGAGCACGAGGAGCACTCCAGGTACCTCTCCTCGCCGGGCGCCCAGACCTCGAGGTCATAGCATTTGGCGCAGGAGAAGCTCTGGTCCCCGGTGCACAGCAGGAGCACGTGGTAGGGGAGGCCCAGCATCTGCAGGAGCTGCTCGGCGTCGCCCCTCATCTCCTCGAGGGCCGCCCAGGACTTTGAGGGCTCCTCGAACCTGACCATTTCGACCTTGTTGAACTCGTGGACGCGGATGATCCCGGCAGTGTCGGCGTGCTTGCCGACCTCCCTCCTGAACGAGGGGAGGTAGGCGGTGAGCTTGACGGGGAGGTCCTCCTTGGTGAGGATGTCGCCCTGAAGGAGGTTGGTCACGGGGACCTCGGCGGTGGGGTTGAGCCACATGTCGTCCTTCTCGAGGTGGTACATGTCGTCCTTGAGGTTGGGGTACTGGCCGGTGCCGGTGACGGCGGCGGTGTTGACGATGACGGGGGTGAAGACCTCCTTGTAGCCCTGCTTGCGGTGGGTGTCCAGGAAGAACGAGATGAGTGCCCTCTCGAGGCGGGCGCCGTCGCCCTTGAGCACGTAGAACCCGGAGCCGGTGATCTTGGCGGCCCGCTCGAAGTCCACGATGTCGAGGTCCTTCATCAGCTCGCCGTGGGTCTTGGGCTTGAAATCGAACTTCCGCTTCTCGCCCCAGACTTTGATCTCCACGTTCTCGGTGTCGTCCTTGCCAATCGGCACGTCGTCGGCGGGGATGTTGGGGATGTTGAGGAGGCAGTCCTTCCTGATGGCGTCGAGCTCGGCCATGCGGGCGTCGTTGGCGGCGATTTTATCTCCGACGCCGCGCATCTCCTTGATCTTGGCGTCCTTCTCGGCGCCCTTCGGCATCTTGCTGATCTCCTTCGAGACGGCGTTCCTGGTCTTGCGCAGGTCGTTGTTCTCGTTGGTGAGCTTCTTCCACTCGGCGTCGGCCTCGAGGAGCTGGTCGAGCCTCTCGGTGGTCTTGTTCCTCTTCTTCAGCATCTCCCTGATCATGTCGGGGTTCTGCCGGATGATGTTGATGTCAAGCATTGGTTTCCCTTCAATCGTTCTTCTTCTGGCACAGCGAGGTCCAGGTCCTCTTGTCGGTCATCACGATGACGCCCCCGCGGACGTCGACCGCCACTCCCCCGGACATCTCCTCGAGCTTCTTCGCGACGTCGTCCGGGTCCTCCTCGCAGTTGTTCAGGACCTTCGCCTTGATGAGGCGCCTTTTCTTGAGCTGCGCCGTCACCTCGGCGCCGATGCCCTCGGTCACGCCGTCCTTGCCGATGCGCACCGTCGCATCGATGCCCGCCGCGCGCCTGAGCAGTTCCTTCTTCGCTTCCCTCTCGCTCATTCCGATGCCTCCCGTTCCGCGGAACGGGCCTTCTGTTCCCTGATGTACGGCATCCGGCGGACGGTCCCGCAGCGGGGGCAGGATGAGACGACCTTGTGGCCGGTCAGCCGCACCGTGCAGTTGACGCCCGGGACCAGCGGGAGGAGGCACTCCTTGCAGTAGACGAATCCCTCCGGCATGTGCGTCTGGGACTTCGCGCAGACGGCCTTCGCGATCTCGACGTAGCGGACCGCGCGGTCCTCCCTCCCCTCCCGGACGGCCTCCTCGGCGAGGGCGGCCAGCCGGGCCGTCCGGCCCTCGGCGATGTTCCTGACGGTCGAACGGGTGGGGTGCTTTGCCATACTGAACGGGCTCTCCATCCCCAACGATGATATAAATCATTGCGCCGAGCGGTTTTCGTGGTTTTCCGGGTCCCAGGGACCCGTCTGTTGGATTCCGCGAGGCTTTCCAGCATGCGCAACCCTTATATTGTGCGTGCCTATGCGAAGGATTCGGTTATCTCTAACCAAGAGATTAAATACGGAACGGGGATACTCGCTCCGTTCAGACACCAGCAGGTGGTATCATGGTAAGAAAGCCAGCATCGATGTACAGAAGGATCACCGGAATGGCCTATACTCGCCGCGAGTACATGGGCGGAGTTCCGGCGGTCAGGATCAGCCAGTTCGACATGGGAGACCTCACCAGGGAAGACGAGTTCCCCGTGAAGCTCTCCCTCAAAGTGAAAGCCCGCGTCCAGATCAGGCACACCGCCATCGAGGCGGGACGTGTCGCCGCGAACAGGGTCCTCGGCAAGCTCGGGCCTACCGACTACCACTTCAAGGTCAGGGTCTACCCGCACGTCGTCCTCCGCGAGAACAAGCTCGCGACCGGCGCAGGAGCGGACCGTGTCTCGAGCGGAATGCGCCGCGCCTTCGGCAAGACCGTCGGCACCGCCGCCCGCGTCGAGATGGACCAGGCCATCTACACCATCTACACCTCGCCCGACAAGGTCGCTCAGGCGAAGGACGCTCTCTGGAGGGCTTCCATGAAGCTCCCCACCTCCTGCTACATCGACATCGAGAAAGGGCAGGAACTCGTCCACTGATGCTGTTCGATCTTGAGATCGAGAATATCGAGAGCTGGATCCGCGGCAGGGGTTACACCTCTGTCGCCCTCCAGCTTCCGGAAGGGCTGAAGGTCCGCGCCGACGTCCTTTCCGAACGCATTTTCAAAGACACCGGCGCGGAAGTCATCGTTCTCGGTTACCCGTGCTACGGGGCCTGCGACCTCTACACCGATTTCCGGAGGTTCGCCCAGGCGCTCATCCATTTCGGGCATTCGCCGATACCCAACCTCCCGCAGGACCCAGACGTCCTGTTCGTGGAAGCGAGGGCGGACGTCAATATTGACAATGCAATAGAGAAGATCCTCCCCGAGCTGCCCGACAGGGTCGGCCTGCTCGCCTCGGTCCAATACATCCACCTGCTGCCGAGGGCGAAGGAGATCATCGGGAAATCGGGGAAGACCGCCATCATCGGCAAGGGGGACGGCAGGATCTGCTACCCCGGCCAGGTCCTCGGCTGCGACTGCTCCTCCGCCACGAACGTGGAGGACGAGGTCGACGGCTTCCTGTTCCTCGGGGAGGGCGACTTCCACCCGCTCGCGGCCGCCTTCGGGGTGAAGAAGAAGCTGCTGGTCCTCAACCCCGTCACCGGCGAGGCCCGCTCGGTGGACGCCGAGAGGGACCGCATCCTCCGCCGGAGGTTCGCCGCCATCGAAAGTGCCAGATCCGCGCAGAGGTTCATGGTCATCGTCTGCGGGAAGGTGGGGCAGAACCGCCGCTCCGAGGCAGATAGAATTGCAACTCTTCTTCGCAAAGCCGGCAAGGACGTGGTGATGCTCGCCACCGACGAGATCACCCCGCAGGCGCTCCTGCCGTACCGCGTCGATGCCTTCGTGAGCACCGCCTGCCCGCGGGTGGCGATGGACGACCAGGCGCGGTACCCCAAGCCCATGCTGACGGTCACCGACGCCGAGGTCCTGCTGGGCATCCGCTCCTGGGACAATTACAGGTTCGACACCATCTCCTGATACCAAGAATCGCGCGCGCCCGTGCACTTTTTAAATACCGCCATACGATGGAGTGACCCATGGTATCGTCTGATGAATTTCTCGCGGGCGCTCTCCCCGATGTGAAGGTGGGGATCGGCCGCGCCCCGGAATCGAAGTTCGTTGAGACAAGCGTCCGCGTGATGAACAACCCCAACGTCGTCATCTACACCGACCCGGTGAAGCTGGCCAACGACCTCGCCGACGGGAAGATCGACGCCGCGGTCCGCGGGGACATGTCCTCCGCCGTCCTCCTCCCCCACATCAAGAAGGCGCTCGGCCTCGAGGAGCTCCAGAGGATCGTCCTCATGGAGTACCGCGGGAGGGTGTTCATGATGGCCCCCGTCGGCATCGACGAGGGCTGGACCGTCAAGGACAAGGTCGAGATGGCCGAGGAGGGCGCCGCCCTGGCGGACAAGCTCGGCTTCAAGCGGAAGAAGATCGCGGTCATGTCCGGCGGGCGCACCGACGACCTCGGGCGCAACGAGGCGGTCGACAAGACCATCGCCGACGCCCTCGAGGTGACCAGGCAGCTCGTGAAGAAAGGCTACGACGCCTACCACGCGCAGATCCTCATCGAGGACGCGGTGGAGGAGGCCGACATCATCATCGCCCCCGAGGGGATCACCGGGAACCTCCTCTTCAGGTCGATGCACTTCATCGGCAACATCGCGGCGCTGGGCGCCCCGGTGCTCAACACCGACAAGGTCTTCATCGACACCTCCCGGGTCAAGACCGACTTCACGGACTCCATCGTCCTGGCGATGAAGCTGGCGGGGCTGAAGAAATGAGCGGGATCGAGATCGACGGCGGCTATTCGGGCATCCGCTTCTCGGCCTGCCACTTCATCCCCCGGCACGAGAAGTGCTCCCGCCTCCACGGGCACAGCTACATCATCCACCTGAAGCTCGAGGGGGACATCGGCGAGAACGGCATGGTGATGGACTTCGTGGTCCTCAAGAAGAAGCTCAGGGAGATGGTGGACTCCATGGACCACGCGGTGCTCCTGCCCGCCAAATCCGATGAAGTTCACATCGATATTGACGGCGAGGACGTGCACGTCGAGTGCAACGGCAAGCGCTACATGTTCCCCAAGATGGACGTCCGCATGCTCCCCGTGCCGACCACCACCGCCGAGGAGATGGCCAAGATGATGGCCGAGAAGCTGGCCTCCGAGATCGAGTTCCCGCCCAACGTCAGGAAGCTGGCGGTCGGGCTCGACGAGGAGCGCGGGCAGACCGCCTGGTACGAGAAGGAGTTCCGATGGCGAAGAAAGCGGTCGTGCTCCTCTCCGGCGGGCTCGATTCGACCACGACGCTGGCGCAGGCCCTTGCGGACGGCTGCGAGTGCACCGCCCTGAGCTTCCGCTACGGGCAGCGGCACACCAAGGAGCTGGTCTCCGCCGAGAACGTCTGCAGGCACTATGGCGTGGCGCACGTCGTCATCGACATGGACCTCTCGTCGTTCCGCTCGGCGCTCACCAGGAAGGACATCGACGTCCCGATGGACCGCCCCGGGGAGCTCGACGAGGAGATCCCCATCACCTACGTCCCCGCGCGGAACATCGTCTTCATGAGCGTGGCCGCGGGGCTGGCCGAGAGCATCGGCGCGCAGTTCGTGTACCTGGGCGCCAACGCCGTCGACTACTCCGGGTACCCGGACGACCGCCCCGACTTCTTCGAGGCCTACCAGCGGATGCTCGAGAAGGGCACCAAGGCGGGCGTCGAGGGGCACGCGGTGAAGATCGTGACCCCGCTGCTGTACCTCTCCAAGGCCGACATCGTCCGCCTCGGCAAGAAGCTGGGCGCTCCCCTGGAGCTCACCTGGTCCTGCTACAACGGCGGGGAGAAGGCCTGCGGGCACTGCGACTCCTGCCGCCTGCGGCTGCAGGGGTTCAAGGAAGCCGGCTATCACGACGAGATCCCCTACGAGGACGGCGTGGAGCATTGAGGATCGTCGAGACCTTCCTGTCGATCCAGGGCGAGGGCCTGCAGATGGGCCGCCTGACCTATTTCGTCAGGACCGCCGGCTGCAACCTGCGCTGCTCATGGTGCGACACGGGGTACGCCCTCAACGATTCGGATGCGAAGTGCCAGATGACCCCCGATGAGGTTTTGAAACTCATCGGTGATGTCAATTCGATATGCCTTACGGGCGGAGAACCGCTCCTTCAGAAGGACGCCCGCGAGTTCATTGAGAAAGCGATCGAAGCGGGCAAGACGCTGGTCCTCGAGACCAACGGATCGATGAGCATCGCGGGGCTTCCCGATTCCGAGAACCTCATCGTCAGCATGGACATCAAGTGCCCCTCCTCGGGCATGCAGGACCGCATGGACCTGGACAATCTGGCACATCTGAAGAGGAAGGACCAGCTGAAGTTCGTGATCGGCGACGAGGAGGACCTCGCTTACGCCGAGGAATTCATTTCGAAGCACCCCACCGAGGCCAATGTGATCTTCAGCCCCGTGGGCGGAGTGAGCCTGGAGAAACTTGCGAACGAAGTGATCTCCAAGAGGCTGGACGTCCGCGTCCTCCCGCAGCTCCACAAAATCATATGGGGAGACAGGAAAGGGGTCTGAGCCCCCTTCACTGCTTCCCTTTGAACTTCTCTTCCAGGGCCAGTTTGTTCTTGACGTAGCTGATGCAGTTCTCCGCGGTGTCGTCGAAATCGTACCACACGCGGATGCCGGCATCCTGGAGGATCTTCAGCCCGTGGGTGCCGATCCCGCCGCAGATGAACTGGTCGGGCTTCAGCTCCGCGACGGCCTTGGCCACCTTGTACCCCGCCCCCTCGCCCCTGGCGTACTCGTTCTCGACCACCTGGTAGTCGAGGGTGTCGCCGTCGACGATGAGGAAGTAGGGGGCGTGGCCGAAGTCGTCGGCCACCAGGGAATCGAGGGTGTCCCCCTCGGTCACGATGCCGAACTTCATTGTCCCTGCCCGTTCTTCGCCTGGGCTTCCTTCATGGCCTTCTCGTAAGCCTCGTGCTGGGCGCTCAGGTACTCCGGCTCCTTCTCGACGATCTCCTCGACCTTGGAGGCGATGTCCATGAACGCCTTGGCGGAGGCGCACTGGGGGTCGGCCACCACGATGGGGAGGCCGTTGTCGCCGGAGGCCATGACGCCCTGCTCGATCGGAACTTTGCCGAGGAACCTGACGTTCATGTCCTTGGCGGTCTTCTCGCCGCCGCCGGACTTGAAGATGTCGACCGTCTGGCCGCAGTGGGGGCAGACGAACCCGCTCATGTTCTCGATGAGGCCGATCACGGGGATGCCGGTCTGCCGGGCGAAGGTGATGGACTTCCGGGAGTCCAGCAGCGCCACGTCCTGCGGGGTGGTGACGACCACGCAGCCGTCCGCGCGGGGGATCAGCTGGACGATGGACAGGGCCTCGTCGCCGGTGCCGGGCGGCATGTCGATCACGAGGTAGTCGAGGTTGCCCCACTCGACGTCCTCCAGGAGCTGCCTGACCGCGCCCATCTTGACGGGGCCCCTCCACATCACGGCGTCGTCCTGGCTGGGGAGCAGGAACGCCATCGAGACCATCTTGAGGGACGGGGGCACCTGGACGGGGACGAGCTTGTCGTTCTCGACGGTGAGCCGCTGGTCCTCCACGTGGAACATCTTGGGGATGTTCGGCCCGGTGATGTCGACGTCCAGGATACCGACCTGGTAGCCGTCCATGGCGAGGGCCTCGGCCAGGTTGGAGGAGACGGTGGACTTCCCCACGCCCCCTTTGCCGGAGATGACGATGACGACGTGCTTGATCTTCGAAAGGGTGTTCTGCAGTTTGGTCTGCTCCTCGATGTCCTCAGCGCTGAGTACGGGTGCTGCCATTTCTTTATGCCTCTCGCACGTTATCGGGCGCGGACGATAAAGGGTTTTGCTGGGAGCGACCGCAGGTTTTGTTAAGAGGGGCGCGGATATGCCCCGCAATGCCGATAGGAGACCCCGGAGGGGGAGAGTTCGAGTACACGACGGAGGGGCTTCCCGAGAGCGTCTTCATGGCCTCGGTGCCGTCCCCCGACCCGCTGAAAGGGGTTGAGTTCTACACGGACCTCCTGGGGATGGAAGTCCTTTACAAGAGCAGGGACGAATGCGTGGTCAGGAGGGGCTCCTGCACCATCCGCATCTTCCGCTCCGATAAGTATGGGATCGACACGGGGATCTTCATCGGCGTGGACAGCCCCTACAACCTGCACCGCAGGCTGGTCGACGAGGGCGTGGAGTTCCGGCTGATGCCGAAGCGCCTGCCCATGGGGGTGGCGACCTCGTTCCTCGACTACGACGGGAACGTGCTGTACGCCATCGAGACCCAGGCGCCGATAAAGCCGCCGGAGGGAGAGGAATGAAGGTAATCATACTGAACGGGAGCTCCCGCCTCATCGGGAACACCAGCAACATCTGCATCGCGTTCGCCGACGAGCTCGAGAAGGAGGGCATCGAGACCGAGCAGATCACGCTCTACGACCACGAGTTCGGATACTGCAACGACTGCCGCACCTGCGAGATCCGCGGGGACGGGAGGTGCATCATGGAGGACGACGACATGAACGCCATCCTCGACGAGCTCCGGCAGGCGGACGGCATCGTCCTCGCGGCGCCGGCCTACGCCTCGGGGGCGCCCTCCGGGATGCAGATCTTCCTGGAGCGGGCGGACCTCTGCCTGTCCATGGGGGACCACGGGCTGCGGGGCAAGGTCGGGGGCGTCATCACGGTGTGCCAGCACGAGGGCGGAGAGAACCTCTACAACCAGCTCACCCAGTGGCTCCTGCGGAACGAGGTCAGCGTTGCCGGGGCGTACCCGCTGCCGATCTTCCGGGCGCTCAACTCCCCGCAGTACGAGGAGGACACGCTGGCCATGAAGGGAGTAAAGAGCCTCGCCGCGAACATGGCGGCGCTCATCGAGAAGCTCTCCCAGTAAACCTCAAAAATCAAATGTGCCAGAGGGGGCGTTTGCCCCCTCATTTTTCATTGAAGTTTTCAGAAGAAGTAGAACCCGCAGCCGAACTCCGCGGAGACCTTCGCGGCCGCCTCGACCCTGTCGAGCGGGCCGGAGTAGCGGTGGACCGCCATCTTGCCCTCCTTCTCGAGGGCGGGCCTCAGGACCTCGACCTCCTTGAGGACCTTCTTGGCGTCCTCGGGGGTCAGCTTCTTCATCGATTTCGCGTTCTCGAAGACGGCGCCGATGATGGGGCAGCCGTACTTCTGGGCGATCTCGGGGAGCTTGGTGGTGTCGGGACCGAACGTCCCCATGCAGCCGCGGCCCTTGTCCCAGGAGAGCGGGCACTTGGCGCACATCGCGTTCATCTCGTCGAACTCGAGGTTGTCCCACTCGGTGACGCGGTTGTCCTTCGAGGAGGCCCCGATGGCCTTCTTCTTGGTGGCGGCGTCCATCTTGGTGAGGTCCACCCAGCCGGTGGGGGTCTTCACTGCATACTTCTGCAGGGCAGCTTTGTCGTCGTCCTTCTTGACCTTGTCCATGTAGACGGCGTCGGTCTCGGGGTTGATCCGGTTCCTCTTGAGGAAGGCCTCGAAGTCCGGGAAGACTTTCTTGGCGTCCTCCAGGGACACCTTCTCGTCGAAGTCCATGTACTTCTCGAACTCCTTCCCGTCCACCTTGGCCTTGAGGACGTTGAGCTTCATCTCCCGGCAGGGCGCCTTCTCGGCCTCCGTCTCGCAGAGTGCGATGTTGATTCCCATGCTTTCGGCATGTCCCTGCCCCGTTATTAGAGTGACGATAGGATGCAGCCCCCGTCGCACCGAAACATACTATTGCGCGCGCGATATCGGGTCATCCATGGCAGACATCAGGATCCGCAAGAGGAAGCGGCTCAGAAACAAGGAGGTCAAGGCCCTGGCCGACGCGCTGGAGACCGAGCTGGGCGCCCCCGTCTTCGGCGAGAAGGACACCGTCGACCGCGCCGAGAGCTCCGACTTCGACCTGCTCATCGTGAACAACGAGATCCTGGGGCTGGTGAAGGACGAGAAGCCCTTCCTCACCGTGAGGGGCATCATCAAGTACAAGCCGGCCAAGCGGTACGTCACCGTCGACATGGGCGCGGTGCCCTTCATCACCAACGGGGCGGACTGCATGGGCCCCGGCATCGTCGAGGCCGACCCGGACATCAAGGAAGGGGATTACGTGTGGATCAGGGACATCAAGAACAAGATGCCCCTGGCGGTCGGCATCGCGCTCCGCTCCGGTCCGGAGCTGGCCGCCAAGAAGCCCGGCAAGGCGGTGAAGTCGCTCGCCTACGTCGGGGACAAGCTCTGGAAGGCGGACGAGTGAGCTCGGATATCAAAACGGTCTACGACCCCGTGCACGGCGCGATCACCGTGGGCGGGACCTACCTAAAGATCCTCGACCGCCGCGAGATGCAGAGGCTCCGCGGCGTGAAGCAGCTGGGGCTCGGGTACTTCGTGTTCCCGGGCGCCAACCACACCCGCTTCGAGCACTGCCTGGGCACTTATTGCATCGCGGGCCGGATGTCGGAGGCCATCGGCCTCTCGGAGGAGGACACCGCCGCCGTGCGGACGGCGGCCCTCATGCACGACATCTGCCACGCGCCCTTCTCGCACACCCTGGAGGGCGTGATGGAGGAGGCCACCGGGCTCGACCACATGGAGCTGGCCAGGAACCTCATCACCGGGAAGCGGAGGTACTACCCGGAGAAGGACGAGGACCTGTACGGGGGGACCGAGCCCATCGGCTCGATCCTGGAGGACGCGGGCATCGACACCCAGGAGGTCTGCGACCTCATCGCCTTCCCGGAGAGCACCGAGCGCGACCTCGGGCTCATGAAGCTGGACGGGCCGGTCGACCATTTCCCTTCCAAAGATTACATCCACCAGATCATCCACGGCCCGGTGGACGCCGACCAGATGGACTACCTGCTGAGGGACGCCCACTACACCGGCGTGATGATGGGGAAGATCGACCTCGACCGGCTGCTGACCACCATGCGGGTGGTGAACGACCGCATCTGCATCCAGCGGAGCGGGGCGCCGGCGGCCGAGGGGCTGATGGTCTCCCGGGCGCTGATGTACTCCTCGGTCTACTTCCACCCGACCGCGAAGATCATCGAGCGGATGGTGGTGAAGGCGGTGCTGGGAGCGGAGGACATGGACCTCTCGGAGATCTACCTCTGGGACGATTCCGAGATGATCCACCGGCTCGTTGAGTACGGCGGCATGCCCTCTCACATGATGCGGCAGATCCTCGGGCGCAGGTTCTACAAACGCGCGCTCACGGTCAGCGAGCAGGACACCTCCGAGGACCTCGTCTCGCTGCTGACGGGATACGTCGGCATGAGGAAGAGGCTGGAACTGGAAGCGGAGATCGCCGCCAAAGCGGGATTGGACCCCTCCGAGGTGGCGGTCATCACCGCCCCCGTCTCCTCGATGAAATCGGAGGCGAAGATCGGCAAGACCGACGTCTCCATCCTCGACCCCGACGGGAAGGTCCGCTCGCTCACCCGCTCCTCGCCCATCGCCAAGGCCCTGCAGTCGCGGGAACCCTACGGATGGACGGTCACGGTGGCCTGCCCTGAGGTAAACAAAGAGGCCGTCGCGAAGGCCGCTACCAAAGTGCTGGGTCTTTGATCCTCAGCCCTTCACGACGCCGATCGGGGTGAGCTTCGCCACCTTGGCGGTGAGCCCGGCCCCGCACACGACCTCGATGACCTCGCTGACGCTCTTGTAAGCCTGCGGGGCCTCCTCTAGCACCCCGCTGTCGGACGCCGAGCGCAGGTAGATCCCGTCGTCGGCCATCCGCTGCCGGATGTCGGCGATGTTGAGCTGCTCGAGGGCGGACTTGCGGGACATCTGCCGCCCCGCCCCGTGGCAGGTGGAGCCGAAGGTCTCCTTCATCGCGCCCTCCCTCCCGGCGAGGACGTAGGTACCGGTCGACATGTCGCCGGGGATGAGCACCGGCTGCCCGTAATCGCGGTACTTCTGGGTGATCTCGCTCCGCCCGGGAGCGAAGGCGCGGGTGGCGCCCTTGCGGTGGACCAGGACGTCCTCCGCATGGCGGTCGACGTCGTGCCTCTCGAGCTTGGCGATGTTGTGGGCCACGTCGTAGACCACCTCCATCCCCATGTCCTCGGCGGACTCCCCGAGCACGTTCTCGAAGGACTCGCGGGCCCAGTGGGTGATCATCTGGCGGTTGGTCCAGGCGTAGTTGGCCCCGCAGCACATGGCGCGGTAGTACTCCTCGCCCAGGCGGGAGCTCAGGGGGGCGCAGGCCAGCTGGCGGTCGGGGAGCTCCACGCTGTTCTCCTTCATGTAGCGCTCCATCTTCTGCACGTACTCGGTGGCGATCTGATGGCCCAGGCCCCTCGATCCGGTGTGCACGGTGAGGGTGATGTTGCCCTTCTTCAGCCCGTACGCCTTGGCGGTGGCCTCGTCGAAGACGTCGTCCACCACGTCGAGCTCGATGAAGTGGTTCCCGGAGCCGATGGAGCCCAGCTCGGACAATCCGCGCTTGCGGGCCTTGTCGCTCACGCCGGCGGGGTCGGCGCCCTGCATGCAGCCGTTCTCCTCGGTGACCTCCAGGTCCTTCTCCCAGCCGTAGCCGTTCTCGACGGCCCAGCGGGAGCCGTCGGCCAGGATGTCCTCCAGCTCCTTCGGCCCGACCCTGGTCAGCCCCTTGGAGCCCAGCCCCGAGGGGATGTTCTTGTAGAGCTCGTCCATCAGCGGCTTCACGTCGCCGATGTCCTCGAGGGTGAGGTCGGTCTTGATGAGCCTGACCCCGCAGTTGATGTCGAAGCCGATGCCGCCGGGGGAGATGCTCCCCTCGTTGGCGTCGACGGCGGCCACGCCCCCAATGGGGAAGCCGTAGCCCCAGTGCATGTCCGGCATGGCCATCGAGTCCCCGACGATCCCGGGCAGGGCGGCCACGTTGGCGGCCTGCTGGGGGGAGTTGTCCTTCAGGGCGCCGGCGATGAGGCGGTCGCTGGAGTAGAGGACCGCGTCGGTCTTCATCCACGGGTATGACTCCTTCGGGATCCTCCACCGGTGTCCGTCGATCTTCTCGAGCTTTCCGTCCCATGCCATGTTATCATCTCGGAATCGGAACGGGGATATATCGGCTTCCCCGGAGGGAGCCGGTATTTCCCCGCATATTGACGTCTGGGTCTCCGCCTCACGAGATGAAGATCAGCACCCCGCCGTAGGCCGGGCTGTACTTGCTGGTGAGGGCGTGCTCCTCCCCGTTGTACTCCGCCATCGAGTTGAGGCCGGCGATGGTCACGTAGCCGTCCAGGCAGAGGACCTGCCCGTCGTTGCTGGGGACCATCAGCAGCATCCTCCGGTCGGCGCTCACGTGGGCGTTGTACCTCCCGTTGCTGAACTGCTGGGAGTAGATGGTGTCGGGGCCGATGCGGCGGACCTCGATGTCGCCGCTGAAGATGCTCTCCACCGCTTCGAAGCCGGGGACGCTCTTCATGTCGGACGCGCCCGCGGGCACCGCGGCCTCCTCGAGGGTCTGCCTCTTCTTCAGGGAGTCGATGATCTGGGTGTCCTCCTCGATCTTGTTCTCGAGGGAGGCCACCTTGGCCTTGGAATCGGCCAGCTCGGCCTCGAGGGCGGCCGTCTTCTCCCGGATCTCCTTGTCCAGGAGCGGCCGCCTCTCGGTCTCGAACCGCTCGGCGAGGTCGTCCTCGATCTCCTTGCGACAGGTCTTCCAGAGGGCCTCGACGATCTCCTCCCGCTGGTCCTTCTCGAGGTCGAAGAAGAACTTCGCGTCCACCCTCATGATGCCCTTCGCGAAGTAGTTCAGCTCGGTCTTGGGGTTGAGGAAGAGGGAGACGATCCAGGTCTCCCCCGGGAGGATGACGTCCTCGGAGCTGTGGTCGCGGTAGACGAACTTCCCCTTGTAGATGGAGGAGACGTTGTCCTTCTTGTCCCTCTCGAAGGTCAGCACGGTCGCCTGGGTCGCGTAGTCCCAGTCGCCGTCGGTGATTCCGTACTTCGCCACGCGCGCGTAGATCTCGTCGTCCTTGGTCGTCATCTCATTCCGCCTCCTCGGCCCCGCCGACCGCCTCGGTCGCGGGCTGCGTTCCGTCGGGGGCCTCGGTCCCCGTCTCCTCCTTCTTCTCCAGCGCCTTCTCGTTCGGGTAGTTGAAGGCGCTGAGGATCGGCATCTTCTCCAGCTCGTAGTAGCGGTCCGCGAAGCGCTTGATGCGCCCGCTGACCGAGTTGGAGAAGGCCGCCACCTCCACCATCTTCCCCGCCGCCTGCACATGCTGGATGGCCGGGACGAAGTCCCCGTCGCCGCTCACCACGATGGCCACGTCGTAATGGTTGAGGAGGGCGTGGGTGACCATCTCGCAGGCCATCGCCACGTCGACCTCCTTCTGCTCCTTGCGGGCCGGGTCGTAGGAGTCCCGGGCCAGCACGCGGAAGCCCTGGTAGCTCAGCTTATCATGGAACGGCTTGAACTTGTCCTGCTGCCCCGCCTGCTCCGTATCGAATACATAGGCGCCGACCAGTTCGCGGTCGGCCACCAGCTCCCTTACCAGCATCTCATAGTCTAACCTGAAGCAGTCGCCCTCGACGGGCTTCACGCTCTTCTCCATGTTCATCAGGTCGATGAACACCATCACCTTGTCGCTTCTTCTGCTGTTTACTAATGTCATTACATAGTCTCCGCGGAGCGCACGCGCTCCGTCTGAGCCTATCCCCCACCGCCGTTAATAAACCCCTTGCTTGCAATCAATCGCGCGTAGGTCGGGGGACACGGCCCGGGGGCCGATGTGTGAACACGGGATGCTGGGTATGTTGGAATCAGAGAAAACCGGGAGGGCCGGGACCGAGATTTGAACTCGAGTCAAGGGATCCACAGTCCCCTATACTAACCAGGCTATACTATCCCAGCCATCTGGTCGGAATCGGTCTATCCTGTCGTTATAGATAAAGATTGTGAAAAATGGTTCCGGGGGGCAATGCCCCCCGGCAGAGTTTGGACTTCAGTTCTTCTTGAAGTTCTTGACGGCCTCGACGAAGGCCTTCATGTTCTCGTCGGAGGTGGCAGGGGCGATACCGCAGCCGGACGAGATGATGTTGAAGCCGGCGTCGCAGGACCTGAAGGCTCCTTCCTTGACCTCCTCGGGGGTTCCCTGGAAGAGGGGCTTCACGGATCCGACGTTGCCGACTAGGACGGTCTTGCCGCCGACCTTCTCGACCGCCTTGTAGGGGTCGACCTTCTCCTCGATGGAGATACCCTTCACGGACGGGCCGCAGGCAGCCATCTGGTCGATGATGGGGTAGGCGTCTCCGCAGATGTGGAGGATGTTGCCGAGCCCGCCGCTGACGGCTCCGAGGGAGTTGGTGACGGCGTTGCCGGCGGCCTCTTTGAACATGTCGGGGGCGAGCATGTCGGTGGATCCCGAGGGCTCGGACATCTGGATGATGTCGGCTCCGTGGTCGAGGAGGGTCTGCGCGTACTCCTTGCAGTAGGGGGTGATGGCGGCGGTCCACTTGTCGACCTGGTCGGGGGCCATCATCATTCCGAAGATGAGGTTCTCGGTGCTGACCATGTGGCCGGCGAGGGTGAAGGGGCCGGTGGTTCCGGCGACGATGCAGTAGTTCTCGCCGTGGGTCTTCTTCAGGATCTCGCAGGACTTGATGACCTCGGCGACGCGTCCTCCCTTGAGGAACTCGTCGGCGGGCATGAGGGTCGAGGGGTCGTCGTAGACGCCCTCCATGCAGTCGAACTTGAAGGGGTGGGTCTTGATCATCGGGGCGGCGTCTTTCTTGGTGACGTCGACGGTGCAGCCGAGCCTCTCCGCCTCAGCGGTCAGGCAGAAGGAAGTCCTGCAGCACTCGAAGCCGAAGACATCGGCCTGGGCGGCGGCGAGCTTCGCCATGACCTCGGCGTTCTTGTGGGCCTCGGGCCAGGCGGCGCCGGTGGCGTCCATCTGGCCGACGGTGGCGGACTGGGTGAAAATGGCCGCCGGGGGCCTGTCGAGGTTCTCTTTGTTCATAGCTGCGGTTACTCTTTCTCTGGGAGTCATTGCCATGATTACAGTCTCCGAAAGGGAGGAACGGTTCCCACCTATAAAAAATACGACGAAAGAAAGGGAAACCAAGGGAAACCGGTTTGGACGGAATCCGGGGCTGTCAGATGCTCAGCATCGAGATGTCCTCGAGCTTCCCGAGCTCCATCAGGCCCATCTCGCTGACGGCGTAGATCTCCGCCTCCTCGAGGTCGCAGGCCTTCAGGGCGGGGGCCATGACCGCCTCCGGGCCGGGGTTGAGGTCGTTGCCCGAGGCGAAGGGGCTGAACGGGGGGATGACGATGACCCCCTCGTTCCTGGCGACCACGTAGCACTGCAGCTTCATGCCCCCGCTCATCTCGCCGGGAATGCGCACCGAGGGATGCTCGTGGCCGATGATCACGGGGCGCTTGCCGGAGTCGATGTGCCCATGTTCCAGGCGGTAGCCTCCGATGTCGACGTAGTCGACCGCCTCCATGCCGAGGTCGGAGAGGATGTTCTGCAGGTAGTTGTCGTGGTTGCCTTTGACCACCACCGTCTCGGCGGCGTCGCGGGCGAGCTTCACGATGCTGCGCACCTCCTCGCGCGCTTTGTAGCTCGAGCGGCGGAAGTCGTGCTTGATGTCCCCCAGCAGAACGATGCGGGCGGGCTCGTAGCGGTCGATGGCGAGGTTGAGCTGCTCCCGCACCGACTGGGTATTGATCCGGGGGATGAACATCCCCTCGTCCTCGAGGGCGCTCTCGTACCCGAGGTGGAGGTCCCCGACCACCGCCGTCGGCCCCTCGTCGAGGATGAGGCAGCGGTCGTTGGTGATCGACACCCCCGGCATGACCTTCACCGACCTCGCTCCCATGCCCGCTTCCAGAGCCTTCGCGGTTAATATCCTTGCGCATCCATCCCGAACATAATTAACCCAGAAAGAGATGGGGTTGTCAATATGGAGGACATCACGCCCGATCCGTCCGGCACGCGGCTCGGGCCCGAGCTGAAGAAGGCGGCGGCAGCCGTGAAGAGGGCGTCGACCGTATTGGTGGTCACGCACATCGATGCCGACGGCATCACCGCTGGCACTATCGCGGCGATCACGCTCGAGCGCCTCGGGAAGAAGTTCCTCCTCGATTTCCGCAAGAGGATTGCCGCCGACACCGTGGAGGACATCAACACCAGCTACGCGGACCTCGTCTGGGTCTGCGACCTCGGGAGCGCCTACATGTCCCAGTTCACCCGGGACGGGCTGATCGTCACCGACCACCACGTGCCGGACCCCGACTGGCGGACGAAGGGGCAGACCTCCATCGACAGCTACCGCGGCTCGTACCAGCTCAACCCCCACCTGGTCGGGCTGTCTGGGTCATACCAGGTCTGCGGGGCGGGGATGACCTACCTCCTCTCCAAGGAGATCGACCCGGCCAACCGCGACCTCGCCTACCTCGCCGTAGTGGGCGCTATCGGCGATTTCCAGGACGACCGCTGCTCCAAGCTGGTCGGGTGGAACCGCCTCGTCCTGCAGGACGCCATTGACAACGGCGACGTCTCGGTGGTGAACGGGGTCCGCTACTTCGGGAGGGAGAGCCGCGGAGTGGTATCGTACCTGCAGTACGGCGAGCCCGCGGTGCACGGCCTGACCGATTCCCGCGAGTCCTGCCAGGACCTGCTGGCACATTACGGGATCGAGGAGTTCGACGGCGAGGGGAGGAGGCTCACGTGGAGCGACCTCGAGCCCGGCGACCGGGCGGTCATCGCCGACGAGCTCGTCACCCATGCCGACCCCGAGGACCGCCCCGCCATCATCGGCGAGGTCTACCTCATCGACCGCTACCAGCCCCATTCGGGGCTCCACGACGCCAAGGAGTTCGCCACCATGCTCAACTCCTGCGGGCGCTACGGCGACTATCAGACCGGCGTGCGGCTGTGCCGCGGGGACCTGTCGGCATTGAAGGACGCCGAGCGGAACCGCGACGACCACCGCAAGAGCATCGCCTCCGCGCTGAGCTACGTGAAGACCAACCACCTCATCCGCCGCCGGCGCTACCTGCAGTGGTTCGACGCCGGCGGGGAGATCAGGGATACCGTGGTGGGGATCGTCGCGGGCATGCTGCTCGGGAACGGCGATGCGGAGGGAGACCTACCCATTGTCGCCTTCGCCGTCTCCGACGAGGGCGTGAAGGTCTCCGCGAGGGCTCCCCGCGAATTGGTCGCGCAGGGCCTCGACCTGTCCGCCGCCATGAAGGAGGCCGCGGAGGCCGTCGGCGGGCTGGGCGGAGGGCACACCGTGGCGGCCGGGGCGGAGATCCCCGACGGCAAGAAGGAAGCGTTCCTGGACGCCGCCGAGGCGGCCATCGAGAAGCAGCTCTCCGGGAAGGTCCCGGGGAAGAAAGAAGAGTGAGCGGCGGGTCGCCCCGCCGCAAGAAGTTTTCAGTCGTCCTTGAGGAGGGTGTAGAGGACCGCCTTCTGCGCGTGCAGGCGGTTCTCGGCCTCGTCGAAGACCACGCTGTGCGGGCCCTCGATGACGTCGTTGGTGATCTCCTGGCCGCGGTGGGCGGGGAGGCAGTGCATCACGATGCAGTCGGGCTTCGCGATCTTCAGCAGGTCGTCGTTGATCTGGTACATCTGGAAGAGCTTCACGGCCTCCTCGACGGGGGTGGTGTCGCCCATGGAGATCCAGGTGTCGGTGTAGAGGACGTCGGCGTCCTTGCAGGCCTCCTGCGGGTCGTGCGAGGCGATGATGCGGCTGCCGTTCTCGTTGGCGATCTGCGTGGCGTTGTAGAGGATCTCGGCGTTCGGCATACGGGTGGCGGGGCAGCAGGCGACCATGTCCATGCCCATGATGGCGCAGGCGTAGAGCAGCGAGTTGCAGACGTTGTTCCCGTCGCCGAGGAAGACCAGCTTCCGGCCGCGGAAGTTCCCGAACTTCTCCTTGATGGTGATCATGTCGGCCAGGGCCTGGCAGGGGTGCTCGAGGTTGTCGAGCCCGCTGATGACCGGGACGGTCGCCCACTCGCCGAGCTTGTCCATCATCTTGTAGTCGTAGGCGCGGTACATGATGCCGTGCACGAAGCGGCTGAGGACGCGGGCGGTGTCCTCCACCGTCTCGCCGTGCCCCATCTGCATCTTGGTGACATCGAGGTAGAGCGCGTGGCCGCCGAGCTCGGTGATGGCGACGTCGAAAGACGTGCGGGTCCGGGTGCTGGGCTTCTCGAACATCATGGCGAGGGTCTTGCCCTTGAGAGGGTCGCCGTGGTGCCCGCGCTCCTTCTTCAGCTTGATTCCCAGCTCGACCAGGGCGGGCCACTCGTCCTTCATGTCAACGACGGAAATCAGATTTCTCTTTCCCATGCCCCTCCCGAGAACGGGGGCAATAAAATACGTTGCTATGGAAAGGGACGGAAATAATATCATCATTGAGAGGGGCGCGATGCCGTTAACATATATTCAGCTTAAATGGGCGTAATGCAATCCTGCCCATCATGAACGAGTCTGTCCTCGAAACGAACAAGATGTACGCCGAGAAGCTGAAGACCGTCCTGAAGCTCAGGCACGAGCCGGTGGCGGTCAAGCTGATCCGCGAAGGGGAGGAGTTCCCCGCCTGCTGCTCCCGCCCGGAGAAGCAGATGAGCCACTGCCAGGCGGTCTTCGCCGCCAAGGACGGTGCCTGCCTGGCCATGTACGCGGAGGACGAGTCCTGCCACGTGGGCTCCTCCGCCCTGGGCATGGTCGAGACCCCCGAGAAGGTGGCCACCGGCGAGTTCCACGCCAAGCTCGGGATGCACGATACCCCCGAGTCGGCGGCCAAGATGATCGCCGACCGCAAGGTGGTGCCGTTCAAGACCCTCGGCGAGGCCGTCTGCCCGCTGGCGAAAGCGGACTACGTCCCCGACACCGTCGAGATCATCGACATCCCCGAGCGGATCTACTGGGTGATCCCCCTGGAGACCGCCGCCAAGGGCGGGCGGGTGAACTTCTCCACCTCGCCCTTCCAGTGCGCCTGCGAGGACATCACCGCAATCCCCATCATCACCAACGCCCCGAACATCTCCCTCGGCTGCTTCGGGTGCCGGCGCAAGACCGACATGAAGGCCGACGAGATGGCGGTGGGCATCCCCTACAGCAGGATGCCGGACTACGTCTCCCGCTTCGACCGCTACGCGGCCGGGCCGATGGCGAAGGCCAAGCGCGACTGAGGGGGCGGCGGGAGCGCCGAAAATACGCTCCCGCCCCTTCCCGGCCCATTTTTTATGCGCCGATAGCAGGATTTGTGCTATCCGACCAAATCATTAAATAAAATCCGATTTCCCAGAGCCGAGCCACGCTTGATATCTTCACTTTTAGGTTTGACTAAATATTGCAACTTTTTCGAAAAACGGCGGTTTTTCGGAATGTTTTATAAGTGAATCTGATATTCAGAGAACTGCAAGGGGAACACGGAAGATTCGCTTTTTCCGTGTAGCAAGAAGAAAGAAAGGAGGTTTTTAATGCCGAAATACAAGGACGTAATAGACCTGTATGATGACTACGGCAAACGCATCGCGAAAGATGTGCCGCTGGAAGCCATCAGTCCGCTGCGCAACAAGGCAATCCAGAAGATCGCCTCGCTCACAGAGAGGACCATTGCGGTCAACCTCGCCGGGATCGAGAACGCTCTCAAGACCGGTGCGGTAGGCGGCAGCATCATCCGCGGCAAGGAGATCGACGTTCCTCTCGTGAAGGACGCCAAGAAGCTCGCGGCCGACATCAAAGCGCTCGTTCAGGTCACCGACGGCGACGACACCGTTGTCGAGGTCAAGAACGGCGGCAAGCTGCTCACCATCATCGTGCCCGTTGACAGGTTCCAGGCGGGAATCGAGTACACCACCGGTTTCACCGCCGTCGCCGCTGCCACCACCGAGGCCATCATCGACAGGTACAAAGTGCCGATGTACAAGGCCAACATGGTGAAGGCCGCTGTCTGGGGCAAATACCCGCAGACCGTCAACTTCGTCGGATCGAACATCAAATCGATCCTCGAGCCCCCGCAGATGAACGAGGGTGCCGGATTCGCCCTGAGGAACATCATGGCGAACCACGTCGTCGCTCTCGTCCAGAGGAACGCCATGCAGGGAACCGCCCTGTCCTCGATCTTCGAGACCTGCGCCGCCTACGAGATGGGCGACGCCGTCGGACCCTTCGAGAGGCAGCACCTGCTGACCCTCGCCTACCAGGGCCTCAACGCCAACAACCTGGTCTACACCCTCGTCAAGAAGAACGGCAAGACCGGGACCGTCGGAACCGTCGTCGGCTCCCTCATGGAGAGGGCCCTCGAGGACGGCGTCATCCGCGTGAAGAAAACCCTCCCGTCGGGATACAAGCTGTACACCACCGACGACCTGCCCCTCTGGAACGCCTACGCGGCGGCCGGCGAGGTCGCGGCTGTCATGGTGAACGTCGGTGCCGCCCGTGCGGCCCAGGGTATCCCCTCGACCGTTCTGTACTACAACGACCTCCTGGAGCACGAGTCCTCGCTCCCCGGCGTGGACTACGGACGCGCGGAGGGTGTCGGTGTCGGAATGTCCTTCTTCTCCCACTCCATCTACGGCGGCGGAGGACCCGGACTGTTCCACGGCAACCACGTCGTCACCAGGCATGCCAAGGGATCCCTCATCCCCGCTGTCACCGCAGGAAACTGCCTGGACGGCGGAACCCAGACCTTCTCTGCCGAGGCCACTTCCGGTCTCTTCAAAGACGTCTTCGGAGGAATGCCCGAGTTCAACACCCCGATGCAGTTCGTCGGAGCCGAGGCGAAGAAGATCAGGAACAAGCTCTGAAGAGTCCGAAGGTCTGCATATGGCGAAAACTGAAGTAGAATACGCGAACGTCCCCCTTCCCGAGGTCAGGATCATGACCAACAGGCTCCTCTCGGCGGAATCCACCGAGAAGGTCCTCAACGCCATCGATTCCATCGAGCACATACGCCAGATCAACATGACGGGCGAGAGCCTGCCCAAGACGATCAACAGCGGGCCCGCCAAAGGACAGGAGAACAACCATTCCGAGAGGAGGATCATCCATGTCAACGGACACGAGGTGGAGCTCCGCTGCGAGGTGGGCGCCTTCTACATCGAGCTCGAGGTGGACGACAAGGACATGCTCGAGAGCACCGTCGAGAAGATCAAGGCCGCATGCGATGCGACCGTCCCCTACGGGTACACGATCGACATCGGCAGGTACAGCAAATACAGACCGACTCTGCATGATTACAGGAGTGCGTAAACATGGCAACAAGTTACAAGAGGCAGTTCTATCCCGGGAACTCCATCCCTGCGAAAAACAGGCGCAGGTACATGGACCCCAAAGTGAAGCTGAAGAAACTCCGCGACATCCCCATGGACGATGTCGTGAGGCTGATGGGCCACCGTGTGCCCGGAGCGGCCTACAAGAGCATCCACCCCCCGATCGAGGAGGGCAAGGAGCCCAAGTGCCCCATCAGGCAGCTCGTCACCCCCATCCCCGGCGCGAAAGCGGGCGACAGGGTCAGGTACATCCAGTTCACCGACTCCGTCTACTTCGCCCCCATCTCGCCCTACCAGAGGGCCTGGATGTACATGTCCAGGTGGAGGGGAATCGACACCGGTACCCTCTCCGGAAGGCAGATCATCGAGGTCCGCGAGCGCGACCTCGAGCAGTACGCCAAGGAGCTCATCGACGACGAGACCTTCGACCCCGCCCTGACCGGCATCAGGGGCGCGACCGTCCACGGCCACGCCTGCCGTCTCGACGAGAACGGGCTCATGTTCGATGCCTGGCAGAGGTACGTGTGGGACCCCAAGAAGAAAGAGGTCGTCTACGTCAAGGACCAGGTCGCCCTGCCCCTCGACAAGAAGATCTCCGTCGGCAAGCCCGCCTCGATCGCGGACCTCAAGAAGAGGACCACCATCTTCAGGGCGGACGGCGTCGACATGAGGGACGACAAAGAGGTCACTGACTTCTACATCAGGATCCACAAGCTGAGGACCCTGGGCGGATACAGGCCCTGGACTGTGAAGGGTGAGTGAAATGGCTGCTAAGAAACAGGAGAAGCTTTTCCTTGAGGCTTGCAAAAAGAAATTCAAGGAAGACCCCACCTCGATGGAGACCAAGTACTACTGCTACGGCGGATGGAAACAGTCCAAGTCCAAGGTGGAGTTCCAGAAAGAAGCGAAGGAGATCGCCAAGAAGCGTGGCTTCCCGATGATGAACGAGGACATCGGTGTGCCTCTGGGACAGAGGTCCTGGATGCCCTACCAGCTGTCCCACACGGACATCTTCGTGGAGCCCGACGACCTGCACTGCATCAACAACCCTGCCATCCAGCAGGCTTGGGATGACATCAGGAGGACCGTCCTGGTCGGACTCGACTCCCCGCACAACACCATCCAGAAGAGGATCGGGAAAGAGGTCACCCCCGAGACCATCAACGCGTATCTCGAGACCGTGAACCACACCATGCCCGGAGGCGCTGTCGTCCAGGAGCACATGGCCGAGTGCAACCCTGCGCTCGTGTACGACTCCTACGTGAAGGTCTTCTCCGGCGACGACGAGCTCATCGACGAGATCGACCCCAGGTTCGTCATCGACATCAACAAGAACTTCCCGAAGGACCAGGCCGCCCAGCTCAAGAAAGCGATGGGCAAGACCCTGATGCAGGCTGTCCGCGTGCCGACCATCGTCGGCAGGCTCATGGACGGCGCCACCGTATCCAGGCACGCCGCCATGCAGATCTCGATGGCCTTCATCTCCGCCTACAAGCTCGCAGCCGGAGAGGCCGCCATCGCCGACTTCGCCTACTCCGCGAAACACCAGTCGATCACCATGGGAACCATGATGCCCGCCAGGCGTGTCAGGGGACCCAACGAGCCCGGAGGAATCACCTTCGGCTTCCTGGACGACATGGTGCAGTCCGACCGCGTCTATCCTGACGACCCCGGCCGCGCGGCCCTCGAGACCGTCGCCCTCGCCGCCGCCATCTACGACCAGATCTACCTCGGCGGATACATGTCCGGAGGTGTCGGGTTCACCCAGTACGCCACTGCGGCCTACACCGACAACATCCTCGAGGACTACGTCTACCACGGCATCGACGTGATCAAGGACAGGTACGGAGGATTCTGCGGAATCAAGCCGGACGACTACGACAAGCAGATGAAGCTCGGAGACGAGATCTCCTCGTACGCCCTCGAGATGTACGAGAGGTACCCCGCCATCATGGAGACCCACTTCGGAGGCTCCCAGCGTGCGACCGTCACCGCCGCGTCCACCGGTATCGTCGGTGCGTTCGCGACCGGTGTCGCCGACAACGGTCTGAACCTCTGGTACCAGTCCATGCTCCAGCACAAGGAGAGGACCGGCAGGCTCGGATTCTACGGATTCGACCTCCAGGACCAGTGCGGTTCCGCCAACTCGTACTCCTACAGGTCCGACGAGGGCCTGCCCATGGAGCTCAGGGGCCCCAACTACCCCAACTACGCCATGAACGTCGGACACCTGTCCGGCTACGCGGGAATCCCGAAGGCCGCCCACCTCGCGCGCGGCGATGCCTTCGTCGCCTCGCCGTTCATCAAGGTCGCCTTCTCCGACAAGGACCTGGTCTTCGACTTCGCCAACATCACGAAGGAATTCGGACGCGGCGGACTCAGGGAGTTCCAGCCTGCCGGCGAGAGGACCGCCGTCATCAAGGGATGAACGCGCGATGCAGAAAGGGGACGTGGCCAAGTACCTCCCGACGTCGAGGGTCGGCAAGATCACCGACGTCAAGGTGGAGGAAGGACGCACCTGGTACCGGTTCGACAACACGGGTCTCTACTACGCTGCCGAGAAGGTCCAGCCTGCGGACCCTTCCGAATACAAGGCCGAGTCCTTCAAGGAGCGCAAGGCCAAGGAGCTGGGCGGCCGCCAGTCGATCGAGGACCTCCAGAAGATGGAGCGTGAAGTCGATATCGACGACATGATGCCGTCCGGCGGCGGGTAAGCGCGCTCCCGCTTTCGGCGTAAAACTTCTTACCCCGCCCTTCGGGGCGGGGTCCTTTTTTTCATTGAATTTCAGAATTGAAATCGGGATGCTGGCACATCGGATTTCCGGGCACCGGCTCTGACTTCAGATCGTCTTGTAGGCGACCAACCCCGCGACCAGGACGAGGATGAGGGCCGCTATGACGCGGATCACCGTCACCGCCTTCCTGACCCCCACCAGCCTCACGTCGTTGTCGGTCGGCATCGGGAGGATCTCGACGATGGCGACGATCACTATCGTCGCGATGAGGAGGCAGGGGTACAGCTGGTCGTAGACGGCGCCGACCAGGATGCATACGGCCGCCGTGAGAAAGATCAGGATCAGGCTGGTCTTCCCGTACTGCTGCTCCTTCTCCCGGAAATCATCGTACTTCCGGCGGCATTCGTCGCAGCAGAAGCCTCCGGCGCACGGCTTGTCGCACCAGGTGCACTTCTCGATCTCCTGCCTGAACATGAGCCGATGACCGCTATATCATCAGATAAAGATGTCCATGTCAGATGCATTTTGTCCGCTTGTAATTGACGTATCCGGTTGTAGTCATAACAATCCCGGCCCGTAACCGTGCGGGTTCATGCGAAGGTGATGACGGCCGCATAGCCGCCGACGGCGGCCAGCATGAGGACGTCCAGGACGCGGACGGACATGAGCGCCCTCTCCGCCCCCCATTGCCTCACTTCCTTCTCCGCCGGGAACGGGAAGAGCATCACGAAGGCGAAGACGATCAGCGCCGCGATGACGATGCCGATGAGGAACACATGGAGCTTGATGCAGATCAGCACGAGGGCGCAGATCAGGGCGAGGAACCCGAAGACGAACGGCCTCCCGATCATCCTCTCCCCGGTCCTGAACCCGTCGTACCTCCGGCGGCAGCCGTCGCTGCAGAATTCCCCCGCGCAGGGTTTGTTGCACCAGGCGCATCTGTCCTGCTTCCCCTCGCTCACAGTCAATACATCCCGCTGATGCAGGATAAATGCTGTGCCGTCAGTACTGCGGGGGCCACTGCCCGGTGAGCCGGCCGCCCTCGCGCTCGGGGTCCATGGCGTAGACCTCGAGGCCGGGCACGGTCATCCGCACCGTGGGGACGTTCACCTCGGGGCGGGTCAGGTCGTTGCAGATGACCATGTCGAAGCCCGCGTCCATGAGGTGCTTGAGCACCACCTCGATGTCGTCGAGGACGTAGTCGGTGGCGAGGTTGGGGATGTCCTCCAGCTTCTTCTTGGCGGGGGAGTCGGTGAACCACAGCGGGTTGGCCTTCTTGATGCCCTCGTAGCCCATCTCCCGGGAGACCTTCTGGAGCTGGGCGTTGATCTTGGTGCCGTCCTTGTGGGTGGCCCGGCTCTGGGCGACCTCGGTGAGCGCCCGTATCGCCGCGATCTGCGGGTCGAGGTGGGTCCCCACCCCGATGGTCAGCATCTCGGGGTCCTTTGTGGTGTAATCGTCCGCCGCCGCCCCGATGGTGGTCACCCCGACGTCCGAGGTGATCTCCTTCAGGTGCACCTTGATGCCGGCGTCGTTGAACTTGGCCAGCAGCTGCCCCGGGACGGAGTTCTCGTCCTCGATCTCGAGGTCGCAGACCGCCCTCTCGCGGTACTCCGCGATGGACCAGGCGTCCCGCTCGATGTCCTCGAAGAGCGCGTGCAGGATGGCCTCCTCGATGGTGTTCCCGGCGGCGATGCCGTTGGTGTGGGACCGGAAGAGCTGCATATCGCCGTTGGGCTTGTACACGTGGTAGACCGCGTTCGCGGGGACCCAGACGTTCTGCCCGCGGAACATCTCCCAGCCGATGCACCAGCCGATCTCCTGGTTCTGCCAGGCGGCCCGGTAGGGCTCGGGCAGGATGAGCGACTCGGGGTTCACCGTGAGCCCGATGTCGCAGGCCTGCTCGTAGGTGCCGTAGGCGATCTCGTCGGTCTCCCGCGGCTCCGCGGAGTAGCGCTCCATGGCCTCCATGATCCCGGAGGCCTCGGCCTGCTCGGGAGTGGGGCCCTTGCCGTTGTAGAAGTGGTTCTTCTCGCCCTCGTGCGTCGCCGGGCGGTCCACCGAGTACACGGGGATGCCCACGCGGTCGAGCCCGGTGATGTTCCGGGGAGGCTGCATCCCGGCCTTCCGCATCAGCGGCCTGATCCTGGCCAGGGTGTCGTTGGGCGGGACCACGCGGATGCCCGTCTCCTTGGAGCATTTGGGGCAGCGGTTGAGCGAAAGCATACGGCAGGCTGATGCACGGGCTGGGTTATAGGTATTTTCCCGTCATTGGAGATGCTTCTCGATGGGGTCCGTGAGATACCTCCGGAACCAGCCGAGGATGGGGCCCACAGCAATGGCGGAGAAGATGGTGCCCTCCCTCACCCCGTTCAGCCCTCCCGTGAATACCAGCGAGAGGACGGCGCCGATGATGACCATGGAGACGTCGTTGATGACCTTCATGCGGGGGACGGGGATCTTGGTGCGGAGCGAGCAGGCGAGCACGAAGCCGTCCCCCGGAGCGACCAGGAGGCTGGCCTGGATCTCCAGGGTGAGGCCGAAGGCGAGGACCACGCAGGAGAGGATGCAGCCGATCCACTGCTCGAGGTAGTTGGCGGGGTCGAAGAACGACAGGAGCCATAGATTGACATCGGTGAAGACGCCCATCCCCAGCCCCATGAAGAACTGCAGGAGCTGGAACTTCTGGAACCTCTTCCCCAGGACGGGAATCTGCAGGAGCACCAGGATGGTGTTGAGGATGATTGTCAGCATCCCCATGCTCAGCGGCGTGAAGTAGCTCATCGCCGCGGGGATGCAGGAGATGGGGGAGGTACCCAGACCCGCCAGCTTGGAGAGGGCGACCCCCATGGACATGATGTAGAGGCCGAGGAGCATCAGGGCGCCGCGCTTGGCGACCTGCTTCGCCGTGTACCTCCTCTTGGCCATAATCGATTCGATAGTGGTGGCATATTTATACGTTGCAAAATAACCTGCAACGTGTTAGGAGAACAGTGCCAGAAGGAGTGGTTAAGAGGTTTAAGCGGAGGCCCCTCGGGGCCTTCGCTGGGAGTCCGCCTTCGGAGCTTCGGCCTTCTCGTCCTTCTTCTCCGAATCGGATTTCTTCTTCTTGACCTCGGTCCGCGGCAGCACGAGCTTGCTGTAGTCGGGCTTGAAGTTGGGGTCCACCGGGCAGTCGTTGAAGGCGATCAGCACGGAGGCCAGCTTGGGGTCGTCCGGGTAGTTGTAGTGCTTCCTCATGAGGAGGTCGCAGGTGGGCGCCGGGCTGCAGGAGATGACATCTTTGCAACCGTTGCTCGGGTTGAGCTCGGGGAAGCTCACCGGGGGCATCACGAACCTCTCGCCGCCGTGCCCCTCCACGAGCGGGAACATGACGAAGGCATCGGAGAGCCAGACGACGTCTTCCCGGTTGAGGTACTTGTTCATGGTGAACGGGAAGACCTCGGTGCCGAGGATGTCCCCGTTGTCGTCCATCAGGAGGACGGTGGGCTCCGGCGGGGGCCTGAACCGCGGGTCTTTGATGATCGCTATCACATGGTCGCGGGTGAGAGCCTCTGAGAAGCCGCGGTTGTCGACGCTGATGTGCCCGCCGGCGGCGAGGACCTTCTGCTCCTCGGCGCGCATCTCGTCCAGCACCTCGTCGGAGAGGTAGAACGCGTGCACGACTCCCTTGAGCCCCTTCACGACCTTCAGGGGCTCCTCCGGACCTTCGCTTTCTGACATGGTTATCACTATGTGTTTCTTCTTCTATAAAAGTTTTTGCTCAGTTCAGCTCGGGGTCCTCGTCCATCAGCTTGAGGGTGTCGTCGAGGCCGGTCATGCTGCGGAGGTCCACCACCCCGATGGCGGCGATGACGCGATTGTTGACCTCCAGCGGGGTGACGATGACGCGGATGCCCTTGTACGGCCCGGAGGTGGCGATCCTCCTGATGGTGGTCCCCACCTTGAGCACTTCCTCGAGCACCGCCCCGGTGTAGGCGTTGTCGATGACCTTGCCGTTCTCGATCCTGATCCCGAGGTTGTCCTTGCTCTTGGCGCAGACGGGCAGCCCGCCCACCAGATCGTGCACCATGAACGCAAGTGCCAGCAGCTCGTTGCTGGAGCTCAGGGCGGAGCTCCCGGAGGAGCTGCTGCGCTGCAGGTTGAGCCCGCCGAGCACCTCGAGACCGGCCGAGACCGCGCCCTCCTCCGCGGAGGGGTAGTCGTCGGCGGTGCCGATGATGACGGCGTCCCCGTCGGAGAGGGCGAACGCCCGCTTGAGGATCTTGTCGTAGCGGTCCTCGAGGGGGTAGCCGTCGCCCGGGAAGGTGAGCTGGCCGTTGGAGAACACCAGGGTGGTCGCGCCCACCGCGCCGTTCTTGATGGCGCTGTCGCGCTCCTCGCAGCCGTAGGAGATGCGGTTGGCTCCGTGGGGGACCTTCACCGCGCAGTCGAACTTCCCGATGGTGAGGGTGTCCAGGTCCACGGCGGCGATGTTCATGGCCACCGAGGCCCAGAGCTTCTTGCCCTCGGGGGTGAGGGTCACCCCCTTCTTCTTGATCGAGATCGCGCCGGCGTCCTGCAGGATGGAGAGGAGGGTGCGGGTGCTCCCTTCTCCCAATCCGATGAGCTCTGCCAGTTTCTTGCGCCCGACCGGGGACGCGGAATTCAGGCAATATAACGCTTTCCATATGTGGTAGTCGTTGAACTTCGGTATGGGACCGCCCATATGGCTCTTCACGCCGGTGCCGTCCATGGATGGATGATTCATTCATCCAATAAAAAACGTTTCTGCCGAACAGCTTCCCCGACGATTTTAACGGATATTGGGGCGTTTCTCTGGATTCCCGTTCCACAATGCATCCCGTCCCACAGCATTCCATTAAATAATAACGGGGCTTCACATCGGCCATGGTAAAGTCTGTCGAACTTGTCACGATCGAGCACGTGAGCAAGAAGTTCAACGGCCACACGGTGCTGGACGATTTCAGCGCGTCCGTGAAGACCGGGAACATCGTCGGCCTCATCGGGCGCAGCGGCGCCGGTAAGTCCGTCCTCCTGCACATGCTCAGGGGGAGCCCCGATTACAAACCGGATTCGGGCCGGGTCATCTACCACCTGAACCGCTGCACCAAATGCGGCAACCTCGACCTCCCCTTCGAGGGCCGCCCGTGCACCAAATGCCACAGCGACTCCGAGAGGATCGACGTCGACTTCTGGTCCCTGAAAGAGCACGACGACCTCCGCGACGACGTCTTCGGGAGGATCGCCATCATGCTCCAGAGGACCTTTGCCCTCTTCGGCGACAAGACCGTCATCGAGAACGTGATGGAGGCCATCCCCGAGGGCACCCCCAAGAGGATCGAGAGGGCCATCGAGCTGCTCGAGTTCGTCAACATGTCCCACCGCACCATGCACATCGCCAGGGACCTCTCCGGTGGCGAGAAGCAGAGGGTCGTCCTGGCCCGCCAGATCGCCAAGGACCCCCTGTTCTTCGTGGCCGACGAGCCCACCGGGACCCTAGACCCCTACACCGCCGAGATCATCCACGAGAAGCTCGTGAAGTACGTCCACCAGCACAACATCGCCATGGTGTTCGCCTCGCACTGGCCGGAGGCCATCGACAAGATGGCGAACCGCGCCTACTGGCTCGACAACGGCAAGGTCATGATGGAGGGCAAGCCCCGCGAGGTCACGGCCAAGTTCATGGAGGGCTACCACTTCGACAAGACCGAGCACACCGACAACGGGCAGCCCATCATCCGCCTGGAGGGCGCCGAGAAGCACTTCTTCTCCGTGGACCGCGGAGTGGTGAAGGCCGTCGACGGCATCACCTTCGACATCGACGAGCGGGAGATCTTCGGCATCATCGGCTACTCGGGAGCGGGCAAGACCACCACCTCGAGGCTGATCGCCGGGCAGTCCAATGTGACCAAAGGCAAGGTGGAGGTCCGCATCGGGGACGACTGGGTCGACATGTCCAAGGACGGCTTCGAGAACAAGGGCCGCGCCACCCCGTACATCGGGGTGCTCCACCAGGAGTACACTCTCTACCCGTTCGACACCGTCCTCCAGAACCTCACCACCAGCATCGGCATCAAGATGCCGGCGGAGCTGGCCCGCATGAAAGCGATCCAGGTGCTCATCAGCGTCGGGTTCGACAAGAAGAACGTCTCGAGGATCCTCGAGGCCCTCCCCGACACCCTCTCGGTGGGAGAGTGCCAGAGGATCGCCTTCGCGCAGGTCCTCATCAAGGAGCCGAGGATCGTCATCCTCGACGAGCCGACCGGCACCATGGACCCCATCACCAAGGTCATCGTGGCGAAGTCGGTCATCCGCGCCCGCGACACCCTCGGCGAGACTTTCGTGGTGGTCAGCCACGACATGGACTTCGTGAGGAACTGCTGCGACCGCGCCGCCTTCATGCAGAACGGCAAGGTGGTGGAGATCGGCGATCCCGGCACGCTCATCGACAAGTTCGACCTCCGCGGAAGCGACGACGAAGATATCAAGAACGACGAAGAGCCCCAGCAGGAGTGAGGGGGCAGTCGGTTGAAGCAGCAGATCGGAAGGCACCTGAGCTTCGTGGAATGCCGCGAGGCGCAGGGCCTGGGAGTCGGAGGCGGGCTCGCCCAGAGGGCGACCATCTCCGAGAGCGGCAAGGACGTCTGCATCGTGGCCATGGGGCCCGGGCGCAGGCACATCACCAAGCCCGTGTGCGAGATCACCTACGCCCTCCGCGAGGAGGGCATCAACGCTTCGGTGCTGGTTGTCAATGCGGGGAACGGTACTCCCTCGGACGCGCCCGACGTCACCACCGGGCAGCGGTTCGGGCTCGACCCCATCGAGGTGGAGCGCATGATGCAGTACAAGCTCATCCTCATCCACCTGGGGAACGTCAAACACCACATCACGTACAAGGCGAGGCTCATCCTGAGGAACGTCGACAAGCCCGCCATGGTGGTGTCCCAGTGCCCCGTCGACTTCGAGGACTTCGCGGCCATCGGCGTGAAGACCCGCGACGTCATGCCGGCGCCGGACGACATCAATACCAAGGGGACCATCGAGGACATCGTGACCGGCGTGGTCAGGGGCGTCACCTGCTCCCAGGAGAAGCTCGACGAGATCGCCTCCAAGGTCCAGAAGCTCCTGCCCCGGGAGGAGTCTCAATGAAGGTCACCGTCAACGGCAAGGAGAAGACGCTCAAGGCCGGCGCGACCCTGAAGGACGCCGTCGCCGGCGAGGATTACATCGAGGGCGCCGACATCTCCGTTCATCTGTCCACCGAGAAGGTCACCGAGGTCTCCAACGACTTCGCCCTGCTCACCCCCGACGGGGAGATGGTGGTGCACCTCTACGACACCCCCGACGCGAAGAGGTTCAGGAAGCTGGCACAGCAGATCAAGGGGGTCAACCTGAGGTGGAGCACCCGCGAGCTGCTCGCCTTCGGGTCGTTCCCCACCGACTTCAAGGAGGACGAGACGGTAGGGCACTTCAAGCGTTACGAGGTCTTCTTCTCCCTCGGGGGCAACGACAACCAGACCACCTACCTCATGATCGCCCGGAAGCCGATGGACAAGGTCACCGGATGCGGAGGCGGGGCGATCGGCAAGATCACCGTCGGGAGGCACCTGATGGACATCCTGCAGGAGAACGACCACATCACCGACGTCCACCCCGTGGTCTCCGAGACCAGCAGGGAGAACGTCGTCATCACCAAGGACCTCGGGTACAAGCTGGCCGACGGGTACTCCGTCGAGACCCGCGTGCTCATAAAGCTGGACCACGCGTCGCCGGCCTCCGCCGAGCACGTCCTGATCCTCGCTTCGAAAGGGTACTTCACGGTCTCGGAGGACACCGGGACCTTCCTCGGCTGCCGGGACGACACCGACGTGTCCATCCCCGCCGAGGAGAACGGCGTCCGGGACGTGGGCGCGGTCGGCGTCCGCCGCAGCGGCACCGGGACCGGCCACGTCATGATCTACCGGGAGCGGAGGCAGCTCTCCCCGGAGATCAACATCGCCGGGCAGGTGGTGCACGGGATGGCCATCGTCTCCCGCGCCGCCGCCGGCGACAAGGTGGCGGTCGCCACCGACCCGCCGCGGGCGCTCGCGGTGGGCATGACCCAGAAGGACGGCGAGAAGTTCCTCGCCGGCTTTGGAATTAAAGTTAAGAGGACGGGGGACACCTCCGACCAGGCGATCATCGCCGACCAGGTCCCCGAGCAGACCATGGCCGCCCTCAAGAAGGGCGAGGTCGAGGTCTTCGGGGTGCCGGCGGAGTCGATCCTGAAGGTGAAGGTCACCGCCGAGGACTACCCCACCGTCCACTACTTCCGGAAGGTCACCGGGCTCAGCCACAAGCCCATCGGGCAGCTGAAGGTCCAGCTCTCGATGCCGGGCTCCCCCATGTGCACCTTCTACGGGGACGACGCCCGCGGGCAGGACATCTACCCGCAGGACAGCCTGTTCAAGAAATGCCGGAAGGGGGACCTGGGCGTCACCAACCAGTCCCGCCCCTACCACGGGCTGATCGGCATCAGGCTCTCGGACAGCAAGCAGTACGGCCCGACCGGCGAGGAGCCGGAGGGCACCAACATGATCGGCAGGTACGAAGGAGACCTGTCGGTCCTGGAGACATTCGAGGATGAAAGCACCGTCTACATCACGGAGGAAAGGAAATGAGCGAGGAAAGGGAAACGAGGCTCCTGATGATCTCCCCGAACTCCAAGCTGACCCCGGACCAGCTGGTCCGCGCGGTACACACCATGGCCGACACCGTCAGCGTCAAGGAGACCTGCTACGGGTGCCTCTACGAGGCGGACGCGGCCACATCGAGGAGGATCCTGGAGGAGGTCCGCAAGACCTACCGCAACCAGGTGTTCTCCAAGCGGAGGGGATACCCGCAGGGGGACCCGCGGAGGTGCCGCGCCCAGCACGGCACCCGGCCCGGGTTCGCCCAGCTCGAGGCGGAGTGGGAATGCCTGCCGCTGATCCAGGCGGCCCTGGACAGCTTCGACGCGGGGGACAGCTCCTACGAGGAGCCCGCCGAGCCCAAACCCCTTCCCGTCAACGAACTGAAGAAAATCTGCGAGGCATTCAGATGAAGGTATTCATAGACCCACCCAACAGCATGATCCTCTTCGACCTGGTCGAGAGGTTCGGCCACGAGCCCCTGAGCTCGATGGCGGTCATCCAGGAGAAAGTGGACAACATCGAGGTCGACATGCCCCCGATGAACGTCACCCTGGACGACGTGATCAAAGGACTGAAGTACGCGGGCATCGAGGTCCCCTCGGGCATCCGCGGGAGGCTGGCCCTCTGGGGCCCGATGATCGAGCAGGCCGACGCGGCCATCATCATCGAGGACGCCCCCTTCAGCTTCGGCTGCGTCGGGTGCGACCGTTCCAATTCCATGACGAAGTACCTCATCCACCGCCGCGGCATCCCCGCCCTCTACGTGAAATACCCCGAGGACGAGGCCGGGGCCAAGACCATGGTCGGGCAGATCAGGGACTTCCTGGCCGGGCTCGAGGCGAAGGCCCCCGCGAAAGAGGACAAGCCTGCCGAGAAAGCGGAGAAACCGGCCGCGAAGGCCAAGAAGACGGCCGCCAAGGCCGAGAAGCCCGCAGAGAAGGCGGCGAAGCCCGCCAAGAAGAAGGCTCCTGCCAAGAAGACCGCGAAGGGGGCGGCGCAGTGACCATCAGGATCGCGCAGCTCTCCTGCGGGACCGAGTACAGCGGCGTCCAGTTCGAGATCGAGTCGGCGGCCCGCGCCGTCGGCGCCAAGATCGTCTACCCGGACGTCTCCTACAGCCAGGTGCAGGATGCCATCAAGAGGTTCGGCTTCAAGCCCAAGTCCCAGCAGCTCCAGCTCATGATCGCCCGCGCCGCCAGCCTGGTGGACGGGAAGTACGACGCGGACGCGGTCTTCATCACCACCTGCTTCCGGTGCGCCGAGGCCGCCCTCGTCAGGAACGAGCTCCGCCGGTTCATCCAGGAGAACACCAAGCTCCCGGTCGTCACCTACTCCTTCACGGAGAGGCTGAAGGCCGCCCAGCTGCTCACCAGGATGGAGGCGCTGGTCACCATCGTCACCAGGAAGGACCTCCTCGCCAGGGAGAAGCAGTCCGGCCTCACCGCCGGCCTCGACTCCGGCTCGTCGACCACCAAGGCCGTCATCATGGAGGACAACAAGATCATCGGGAAGGCCTGGACCCCCTCGGGCGCCGTGGTCACCCAGACCGCCCACCAGGTGCTGGACGAGGCCCTGGAGCAGAGCGGCTACAAGTACAAGGACATCGAGTGCATGGGCTCCACCGGCTACGGGAGGTACACCCTCGGCAAGGAGTTCAAGGACAAGTGCAAGCTGGTCCAGGAGGAGCTCACCGTCAACTCGAAAGGCGCCGTGTGGCTGGCCGACCGCCAGAAGGGCGAGGCGACCATCATCGACATCGGCGGGATGGACAACAAGGCCATCACCGTCCGCGACGGCATCCCCGACAACTTCACCATGGGAGGCATCTGCGCGGGAGCCTCGGGGAGGTTCCTGCAGATGACCGCCAACCGTCTCAAGATCCCCATCGAGGACCTCGGCGACCTGGCCATGAAGGGCGACTGGACGAAGGCCAAGATGAACTCCTACTGCTCGGTTTTCGGGATCCAGGACCTCGTCACCCAGCTGGGCGAGGGGAAGAGCTTCGAGGACGTCGCGGCCGCTGCCTGCCACTCCGTCGCGGAGCAGGTCTACGAGCAGCAGCTGCAGGAGATCGACGTCCGCCACCCCATCATCGAGGTTGGGGGAACATCTCTCATCAAAGGCCTGGTCAGGGAGGTCGGGTCGGTCCTCGGGGAGCCCCCGATCGTGCCCAAGGACTCGCAGTACATCGGCGCCGTCGGCGGCGCCCTGCTGAGCTCCGGGCTGATGTGAGGCCGGGAAATGGCTGAAACCATCGTGAACGGAACGGACGAGTACGGGAACTCGCGCTACAAGTCCCTGTACGAGGAGATCATGTACGACGTCGGCAAGCTGACCGCCATCGACAGCTCCTACCTCCTGCTGAGGCCGGAGGAGCCGCTGTTCATCGTCTCCGTGAAGCTGAGGGCGAAGCCCTCGGCCAAGAAGATCGGCGACGTGGCGGCCACCCGCGCCGAGCGCGGCAACGTCTACATCAGCATCCGCGACGAGATGTACGCCCCGGGCATGCTGAGGAAGCTCTGGGAGGTCTACGGGCGCGACCACGTCCAGCAGACCGACCGCCTCGACATCACCGTCGAGGGGCCGGACACCTCCGACGAGGTCGACGCGATCCCCGTGGAGTCCACCGAGCAGCCCATCCAGGACATCCTGGGCTCGCTGGCGAGGGTGCTCCCCGAGGGCATCCGCAACCGCCGGGTGCTGACCGGCTCCAACACCGTCACCATCATGGCGACGGAGGAGATCGTGAAGCCGGAGCAGATCCAGCTGGCCGAGAAGATCCACCAGGCCGTCATGGCGGGGAGGGTTCCCGATGTATGAAGTGATCATGTACGACGGGGGCGTCTACCGCTCCGACGAGCTCTTCGAGATGATCGAGGACGTCGGCGGCGTGGTGCTCCTGAAGAACCGCAGCGCCCAGATGCTGACCGTCACCATGTCGGTGCCCCACGAGGACCGCCCCATGATCGAGGCCCTCTGCAAGGACATCGGCGGAGAGGTGAAGGAGGTGCCGCTGGCCGGCACCGAGATCGCGGTGGTCGGCCCCACCCTGGGGCGCCACCACATGCCGCACCCCATCTGCGACGTGGCCGAGTACCTGCGGAGGCTGGGCGCGGTCACCGTGGTGATGGGCCTGGCCAGAGGGCGCGGGAAGAACACCTCGCAGATCAGCCTCGAGGAGTCCTCCATCATCGGCGAGTACGACGCCTGCGTCTTCATGCTGGGCAACTTCAAGCCCTGCGTGGAGTTCAAGGCGGACCTCATCCTGAGCAAGATCGACGTGCCCACCGTCCTCATCTGCGGCCCGACCCCGGACCCGGAGAAGGTGAAGGGGACCTGCGACGCCATCGTCACCGGCATCGGCCGCAAGGCCTCCCGCATGAGGGAGACCGAGGACCGCGCCAAGCTGGAGGAGGTCGGCGACCGCGTCGGCGAGATCCTGGAGGAGAAGAAGAAGGCCCTCGAGGAGGACCCGCCCTTCGTCCACCCGTCCGAGATCAAGGCGCTGCTGGAGAACTTCGAGCCCATCGACATGTGCCTCCGCCCCGCCCCCCTGGTCATGCACCTGGACGGCCTGCGGGCGAAGATCTCCTACGACGAGTACCACGAGCAGGTGGAGAACATGGAGGTCTACGGCCGGAAGTTGGGCGACGTCTGCGAGATCACCCCCTCGAAGATCAACGACAGCTCCATGCTGATCCGCATCAAGACCCGCTCGCAGGTGGAGTACGAGGACTCCCTCCGGGCGAAGAAGCAATGAGCGTGCGCCGGGGCACCTACGCGCTCTTCGTCTGCATTGACAGGGACGAGGAGATAGACGTGGGGGCCCTCGGCAAACACCTTTTCAAAGCGGGATTGTACTGCTACGTGGGCAGCGCCATGGGCGGCCTCGACCAGCGCCTGAGACGCCATCTATCTCATCAAAAAACGCTGCGCTGGCACATTGACTATCTGTCAGTCCGCTGCGCCTCCGCCGAAGCCTGGGAGTCCTACCCCGATTTCATCCCGGAATGCCGCCTCGCGGAGATCGCGGAGGGGTGCGGAGGGGTCCCCGAGATGGACGGCTTCGGGTGCTCGGACTGCCGCTGCCGCACCCACCTCTTCCGCGTCACCCGGGCCCAGAAGGAGGCCATCATCGCACAAGCCAGACTCTCCTTCCACGGTAAGTCGGCCCCAATCCCTACCTAAGTTTTATTAAATAAGATAGGTTACGTGACCCACATAGTAGACACGCTGCCCCTGCAGTGGAGTGTATCAACATGGAGTCGAACAAAAAATACCGCGAAGCTGCTATCGGCGCCGCGGAATACATCGGGAATGCTGTCGGCGAAGCGAACGTCAAAGTCGTGGAGGAGAAGGAGCGCTCCCCCGATGTTATCGTCAAGGCGTCCTCCGCCGAGGACGTGGCGGCTGTGATCAGGCTGGCCCACGGGGCTCCCGTGGCGGCCCTCGGGACCTCCAAGTTCTACCACGGCGGCATCGCCGTGGACCTCTCCGGGATGAACAAGATCACCGTCAGCGAGGAGGACTATGCCGTCAAGGCCCAGGCCGGCGCCACCTTCCAGGAGATCATCGACGCGGCCGCCGAGAAGGGCTTCATCCTCGGCTCCGTCCCGTTCGACCTCGACACCGCGGTCGGCGCCTGGGCGGCCTCCGAGGCCGTCGGCGACGGCTGCTACAAGTACGGCCCCGCCAAGGACAACCTGATGAACGCCGAGCTGGTCCTCAACGACGGCACCGTCATCGAGCCCGGCTACGACGAGATCGGCATCTA
Organism: Methanomethylophilus sp.; assembly: GCA_050944195.1. Lineage (GTDB taxonomy): Archaea > Thermoplasmatota > Thermoplasmata > Methanomassiliicoccales > Methanomethylophilaceae > Methanomethylophilus. Next base: position 128,960 of record JBMNQO010000001.1, read on the forward strand.
CATGGCCGGCTACAACCTCATCCAGCTGATCCCCGGCTCCGAGGGGACCATGGGGGTCATCACCTCCGTCACGCTCAAACTCCACCCTGCCGGCGACGACAAGGTCGTGTCCTACTGCTTCGCGGACGGGGCCGACGTCGCGGCCTTCGAGGACGCCATCATCAGGGACCCCAGCCTCAAGCCCCTCAACTTCTGGTTCAGGGGATACGGCGACCGCACCGTCCTGAGCCTCGAGTACCAGGGCGAGCCCGAGTTCGTCGAGCTCGACTGCATCGAGACCGACGGCATCGCCGCGGCCCACAACGGGAAGAAGGTCGACGAGCCCGCCAAGATCTACCCGGCGGACAAGGACGCCGTCATCGTCCCCGCCAGCGGGGCCGGCGCCTACGTCGCCGCCTTCAACGGGAAGGTCTGCGGGGTATGGGCGGACCGCTACACCGTCTACTTCATCGCCTGCAACATGGAGAAATCCCTGGCCGAGGCCGAGAAGGTCGGCGGCCGGGCCGCCCGCCGCGTGCTCCTGTGCAACAGGATCGACGCGATCCGCGACCCCGAGACCGCGGCCTACATGAAAGCGCTTAAGAAGTTCCTCAAGACCGGCGAGCTCGACACCCGCTCCGGCGACCGGCTGAAGCGCCAGTTCTCCGACCGCATCGTCGAGGAGCTCGAGGACATCCTCGGCAAGGACAACGTCAACACCCACCCCGAGGAGAAGATCCTCTACACCCACGACCTCGCCCCGCTGCCCAAGGCGGCCACCATCGCCTTCGACAACATGCCCGACGTGGTCGTCCGCCCGAGCAAGACCTCCGAGCTGTCCCAGATCATGAAGCTCGCCTACCGCGAGGGCATCCCGGTGACCCCGCGCGGCAACTCCACCTGGGGACTGGGAGGCGCCCAGCCCGCCATGCGCGGCATCGTCGTCGACTTCTCGTCGAAGATGAACAAGATCACCATCGACCCCGTCAAGATGACCGCCACCGTCCAGGGCGGCGCGACCTGGAAGGAGGCCCTCGAGGCCGCCGAGGAGAAAGGCTTCCTCATCGGCTCCATGCCCTCCTCGTTCCCCGCGGGCACCATCGGCGCCTGGCTCGGGACCAACGGGATGGGCATCGGCTCCTACAAGTACGGCTCCGCCAAGGACAACGTGCTGAGCCTCGAGGTCGTCCTCCCGGACGGCACCGTCATCAACACCGGCTACCAGGACATGGGCTCCTACTACTCCGGCTACAACCTCAACCAGCTGTTCGCCGGGTCCGAGGGCACCCTCTGCCTGTTCGCCACCGCGACCTTCAAGATCTACCCGAGGGGCAGCATCAAGCCCGTCGCCTACGAGTTCACCGAGGGCCTGGCCTGCGCCGACCCCGTCATCCAGGGCATCATCGCCAACGGCAGCGTGAAGCCCCTGCACATCAGCTGGTCCGACGAGAACCACTTCAAGAACCAGCACCGCGCGGGCATCCACGCCCCCGACGTGAAGAGCATCCTCCTGGTCACCTACCAGGGCAACGAGCACCACATCGCCCTCGAGGAGGCCGCGGTGGAGGAGCTCGTCGCCAACGCCGGCGGCCGCGCCACCGACCCCTCGGTCGGCGAGCACGAGTGGGAGGAGCGCTGCTACGAGTTCAGGGCCAGGAAGGTCGGCGTGGGCGAGATCCCCGCCGAGGTCATCATCCCCGCCAAGAACTGGGGCGCCTTCGTGCCCGTGTGCTACCGCGGGTTCAACGAGCTCAACATGGAGCTCGGCGGCGTCATCGGCGAGGTCGTCGATGCCAACACCGTCCTCTGGATGCCCTACTACTTCAAGGACGACGAGTCCCTCATCGGCATGACCGCCTTCGCCTTCAACTTCTGGCTGGGCGACCGCGCCGTGGAGTACGGCGGGAGGACCACCGGCTACGGGATCTTCTTCGCCTGGAACCTCGACAACGTCCACGAGCCCAACACCGTCGCCCTCATGAGGGAGTTCAAGACCTTCGTGGACCCCCACGACGTCATGAACCCCGGCCACGTGACCTGCGGCCAGACCAGGTTCGGGGTGAACCTCAGCCACGGCATCATGTCCATGATGAGCACGGTCATGCAGATGGCCAAGAAGCTCCTGCCTCCCAACACCACCTTCACCGACAACATCGCCCGGTTCGAGATGAACAGGATGGACGAGGAGAAGGCCGGCGACCGGAAGCACGTCCTCGGACGCGGCTACGAGTGAAACCCTAAACATTCAAAGCGGGGCCCCCGGGCCCCGCCCCCTTACTTTTGATTTTTCTCTATTGCTGGCACATCGCTCCGCGCTTCCTATTTATACCGCGGACCGTATTGACAGGGCATGCCGGAGGAGATAGTCTACCGCCATTCGGAGCCCGGGGATTACGCCCAGGTCTATTCCCTCTGGAAGGAGAGCGGCGGCATCGGCGTGACCTCCAAGGAGGACTCCGAGGAGAGCATCACCCGGTTCATCGCCCGCAACGGCCAGTTCTGCTTCACCGCCCTCGCCGGGGACCGCCTGGTGGGGATGGTGCTGTGTGGCAGCGACGGGCGCAGCGGGCGCTTCTACCACATCATCGTCGCCCCCGAGTACCGCCGGCAGGGCATCGGCCACAAGCTCGTCTCCCTGTCCCTCGAGCAGCTCCGCAAGGAGGGGATCTGCGGGGCGGACGCTGTGATCTTCAAGGAGAACCCCGCCAACGAGTTCTGGGAGGCCGAGGAGTTCCGCGACCGCACCGACCTCAAGTACCGCGACATCCTGCTCGACAAGGACAACGTCTGGGTCAACCGCGACAAGCGCCCCGGCGACTGGTCGGACCTGGAGTGATCAGGACCTGACGATGTCCGCCAGGTCGGCGGCGGAATGAAGGACCTTCACGTCGGGGCTGCACCTGGTTTTCCAGATGTCCTCGGTCATCCCGCCGGTCTCCACGCCGTAGAAGGGGATCCCGGCGGCCTTGGCGGTCATGTAATCGACCTCGCGGTCGCCGACGTAGAGGATGCCCTGCCGGTCCGCGCCCATGGCCGCGGCCAGGTGGTCGATGGCAATGGGGTTCGGCTTTGATTCTTCTTCAGGATAATCGTCCCGGGCGACCACGCCGTCGAACTTCTTCAGCATCCCCGACTCGCTGAGCACCTTGGTGGCGTAAGCCCGCCCGCCGCGGGTCAGGATTCCGATCCGGTAGCCTTTGGATTTCAAAAGATCAAGCATCTCCGGCACCCCCGGGAAGACGGTAGCCATGGAGGCGTTCTCCATCTCGATCTGGGTGCTGATCGCCCCGAGGCGGTTCTCCAGGGCCTGCACCTCCCTCCCCTTCCCGTGGGCCCGCATCCAGTCGAGCCCCTGGTTCATGGCGAGCTTGTAATGGGTGGCGCCCGCCATCGCCTCCTCGGGCACCCCGGCGCTCGTCAGGACGTCGATGATGGCGCGGCCGAGCTTCATGTAGTCCACGTAGGTGTGCATGACGGTGCCGTCCATGTCGAATCCGACGGAGGTGATGCGGGGGTCTAGTGCCATGGTCGGGTAATGAGGCTTCTGGCTATAATAGAAATCGGTCCGGCGGAAGGCCCGCCGGAGGCGCCAACTGAGAGTAGTAGCCCCCCTTCTGTTTCAGACGGCATTCAACTCACGCACTCTACCCGCCGGTCCCAGGCATGTCATCCCGGCTGTATGAGCTTGCTCCGACGAGGAGTCGCCGTTTCACCAGATCCCCGGGAACGTCACCGCCAAGCGGATCATCCTTGTTACCGGGGCTGTGCCGTTTCTGGGCCCTTGCCAGGGCTTTCGCCCTGCCGGATTTCCCGGCTCGTCTATGCCCGCGGAGGAGGGAACTTCCTCGGCCGGGCCGCAGCCCTACCGTCAGCCGTCCTCTCTCATTTGGCCGTGGATAATCCAGATGACTGGTATTTATCTTTGCCACGGACCGCGAGGACGCAAGGGTTATAAAGAAGCCTTGTATCAGCCGATATGGTTGCAAGGGTAGTCAAGCATGGCCAACGACGCTAGCTTGAGGGGCTAGTCCCTAGCGGTCCGCGTGTTCAAATCACGTCCCTTGCACCATTTATACAAAATTCCGTCGCTGTGAACTGACGCTTCGTTAGTATTAACTCGACTTCCGCTTTACTCCCTCTCGGGTATTGGGATGCAGGGAAGACGTTCTTCCGACGGGAGGGGGCGCCGCCTCAGCGGCGACGCCAAGGCCTCCGCGGCCCTGGGTAAGGGCCTGATCGCCATCATCGCCGTCATCGCGGTGGCGGCAGTGGCCGTCACAGCCGCCGGCGGCATCGGCGGCGATTCTTCAGAGGATTCGGGGGTGCGGACCATCTCGTACGACCTCGGCGGCTGCACCAACTCCGATTCGAATCCTTCGGAGTACACCGAGGGAACCCCCGTGGACATCGGCGAGCCGACGGCCCCCGACGGGCAGCTGTTCATCGGGTGGTACACCGACTCAGAGCACACCCAGGAGTTCGAGGGTATCGACGAGGATACCCGCGGGGACATCACTCTCTACGCATACACCTGCCCGGACTATTCGCTGAAGAAGTTCGATATGTCCATCAGCGGATGGGAGACTGATTCCGGCCACACCTACACAATTGCTGGAACCGGGAGCATAGAGGTCTATTCTTTCAACGAAAACACCCATGAGTTCTACTGCCACGAATCCGTTTCGCTCACCTATACCGAGGGAACGTACAGCAACACAGTAACCGACTCAGACACTGATTGGGAAGACTTCGGTCCGGACAATTATGAAGATTACACCAATGCCGGAACCGAGATCCTCAACATCGGCGGAGTGTCTTACACGTGCACCATTTACGAGAAGACCGAGGACGGAATGACAGAGAAGATCTGGGTCGCGGACGGACAGGAGTATAAGGTGAGGATTTCCGGAACCAATGACGGCGTGTCTTCGATGATTGAGATGACCGTCACTGGCGTTTCGGATTTCACTCCCGCCGAGTCATACGATGTCGATGTCATGGCCGGGAACGGCATTACCGTAACCGGATACGGCAGCTACGTGCCCGGCACCGATGTGACGCTCACTGCCGCGGCCGCTGACGGTTATGAGTTCAGCGGCTGGTACGACGAAGAGTTCAACCTCCTCTCAGAGGATCCGACCTACTCCACCGGCGCCGTCTATGAGGATACGCTGATCTTCGCGCTCAACACGAAGTTCGATGACGAGCCTGCCAACTGGGACATCGTCGGAGCCGCCGGCGCTTCTATTACGATGGCGGCAGACACGGGGTACACCGGGACCGACAGCAACAAGTGGCTGATTTTCCCGATAACCTCTGACAGCGACAGCCAGTCTCAGACCACCGGGGATGCGACCATAACCCATACATTCACCAAGCCTGGGTTCTACTTCGTGATGACGGCGCAGAATGCCGATGACGAAGTGCACACAGGCGTCATCCAGTTCGCGTACATCGATGGGAGCATCGCCCGCACCGTCACCTGGACTTACACCGGCAATAACACCGCATACACGGCCAACTACTACATCACGTTCTCCGATCTGGTGAAGTATGCCGATTTCCCCGTGGACGAGAGGAACAGTTACAGCAACAACCGTGTCAAGGTCACGCAGTTCGTCGACTACACCGACACCACAATCCAGAACCTCGCCAGCGCGATGCAGAGCTGCATCAGCACCTACGGATCATCGTGGACCGAGGTCCAGAAGGCCACTTTCGTGCTCAATTTCGTTCAGTCGCTGACTTATGAGCTGGACAGCGTGGGGACTGGGCATTCCGAGTACTGGAAGTTCGGCGTCGAGACCCTGTACGACACCAAGGGCGACTGCGAGGACGTATCGATCCTCTATTGCTCGCTCATGAAGGCCATGGGCTACAATGTCTGCCTGATCCGTCTGCCCGGACATTGCATGGCCGGGATAGAGGTCTCAGGAGCGTCTGGCAGTTACTACAACCTCACCTACGACGGGACCGTCCATCAGATGTTCACTTGCGAGTGCACAGCCACGACCCCGATAGGGTTTCTCGGAGACGATTACCAGAACGTGAATGCGATTCTCTACTGGGTATCCTGAAAACCTCTGAAAACTGTTTACGCCGGGCCCTTCTGGGCCCCGGCGGTTTTTCCTGTTTTATCAATGTGCCAGATGTTCGGAGCCTCATTCTCCGAGCATGAACTTCGAGAGCTTCACGCCCCGGAGCTCCTCGGTCTCGGGCACGATCTGCACCACGGCCCCCGTCTTCGGGCTGGTGATGCGCTTGGCCTGGTCCTCCTCGGGGGAGTCGGTGACGA
>JBMNQO010000002.1:0-62632 GCA_050944195.1 Methanomethylophilus sp.
CCGCCGACGAATCGTCCGCGGAGACCGGAATGAGAATGCAGGCGGCGAGGACCACCGCTGCGATGGCCGCCGTCAGGGTACGTTTCATCGTCCGACGTTATCGGCGATTCGCTTTATAATCTACGCGCATAAAGGGGGAGCGATGAGGACAGTTGCCGTGTTCGACATGGACGGGACCCTGACCGACTCGAGGCAGGCGATATGGCGTTCCTACCGCTACGCAGCGAGGAAGCTCGGAGTGCCCGTGCCGGACGATACGATCCTCTCGCAGCACCTCTGCGGAGGGCTCCCGGACAATTGCCTGGCACTGTTCGGGGAGGAGCATGCGGAGGAGGCCGTGAGGTACTACCGCGAGGACTACCTCTCGCACAATGCGGACGACGACGTGACGCTTTCCCGGGCATCAAAGAGATGCTCGAGAGGCTGCATTCCGCGGGCATCCTGCTGGGGGTGGCGACCATGAAGGTCCAGGCGTCCGCCGAGTCCACCTCGGAGGCCTTCGGGATCAGGGGCCTCTTCGACAGCGTGCAGGGCGTGGACGCCGCCGGGAAGAAGACCAAGGCGCAGATGATCCTGGAATGTGCCAGGGAGGTGGACGCGGACCGCATCGTGATGGTCGGCGACTGCGTCCAGGACATGCTCGCCGCCAAGGAGGACGAGTGCTGGTTCGTGGCCGCCTCGTACGGCTACGGCCTCCCGCTCTCCCGGTGCCTGAACCTGAAGATCCCCTCGGCGGCCACGCCGGCCGAGGTCGGGGACATCGTCCTGCGCATTTCGAAGCGCTGAGGGCCCCTCCCGCTTTCTTAAGGTTTATAATAACTTACGGGATTCACAGTAAACATTCGAACGGAGGCTGGACCTGCGCCGGCCCCCGGGAACGTGGTCTAATGGCAGAAACCAAAATGCAGTATTCCAAGAAGATCGCGGTGCTCGCGGTCCTCGCCGCGGCCCTCGCGGCCTTCGCCTGCGTCAGCATCGCCGACACCGACGCCTCCGACGCCGAGGCGGAGACGGCCGACGTCACCGTCACCGTGGACGACGGGACCGCCCAGTACGGGACCGACGTCGACAGGCTGAGCGAGGACGACTCCGATATGGTCGAGCACGTCATCGAGATCCTCCTGCTCGTGATCGTCATCGTCATCTGCGTGGTCTACGCGGTGAAGGTGTTCAAGCACTGATCCCGGGGCGCCTCCCGGCGCCCTTCAAACCTTTTCTTCTCTTCTTCTCAATTCCCCTGTTCCATGTCGTCAATACCGTCATCTCCCCGCTTCCATGCCTATGGTTTTTATAGGGCGGAAGAATAGGTTTCGCGATTGTATCCTGAGAGGCAGCGGTGATGGAGAGGATAGACAAGCGTTATTCCATGGACGAGGTGCTGGGGATGATGGAGCCCCTGGTGGCCGCCTGGTTCAGGAAGAGCTTCGACTCCCTCACCGAGCCCCAGAGCATGGCCATCCCGGTCATCTACCAGCGGAAGAACGTGCTGGTCTCCTCCCCCACCGGCTCGGGGAAGACCCTCACCGCCTTCACGAGCATCCTCAACCAGCTCATCAAGTACTACAACGAGGGGAAGCTCGAGGAGCGCATCTACTGCATCTACATCTCGCCGCTCAAGGCGCTCGCCAACGACGTCAACCGCAACCTCAACGAGCCGCTCCGGCAGATGCGGGAGCTGGCCTCCGAGCTCGGCATGCCGGTTCCCGAGATCAATGTGGCCGTCCGTTCGGGCGACACGCCGCAGAACGAGCGGCAGCGGATGGTGCGCCACCCGCCCCACATCCTCATCACCACCCCCGAGTCGATGGCCCTGATCCTGGCGTCCCCCAAGTTCAAGGAGTCGCTCAAGCAGGTCGAGTGGGTGATCCTCGACGAGATCCACGACATCTGCGACTCCAAGAGGGGCGCGTTCCTCTCGCTCACCCTCGAGATGCTGCGGGACTACTGCGGGCACGACTTCACCCGCATCGGGCTGTCCGCCACCATGGCGCCCATCGAGGAGATCGCCAAGTTCCTGGTCGGCTTCGACGGGCCCGGCGAAGCGAGGCCCGTAGCATTAATTGAATCGAGTTCCAAGAAGATCCTCGACCTCAAGGTCATCTGCCCCACCGACGACATGACCGCCCTCCCCACCGAGGTGGTCAGCTCGATGATGTACGACCGCCTTAAGGAGCTCATCGACCAGCACGAGACCACCCTGGTCTTCACCAACACCCGCTCCGGCGCGGAGGCGGTGGTCTACAAGCTCAAGGAGAGGGGATTGGAGAGCGTCGAGGTCCACCACAGCTCCCTCGGCAAGGACATCAGGCTCGACGTCGAGGAGAGGCTCAAGAAGGGGGAGATCAAGTGCGTGGTTTCCTCCACCTCTCTTGAATTGGGAATCGACATCGGGTCGGTCGACCTGGTGTGCCAGATCGGCTCCCCGAAGAGCGTCGCCAAGGGCCTGCAGAGAATCGGGCGCTCCGGCCACAGCTTCGGGAAGGTCGCGAAAGGGAGATTGATCGTCTTCGACCCCGACGACCTCGCCGAGTGCGCCGTCATGTGCCGCGCCGCCCACCGCAACGATATCGACCGGGTGGGCATCCCCGAGAACTGCCTCGACGTGCTCTCGCAGGCGGTGGTGGGGATGTCCATCGACCGCCGCTGGGGAGTGGACGAGGCGTACCGCGTGGTGCAGTCGGCGTACTGCTTCCACAACCTGCCCTATGACAAGTTCATCGGGGTGCTGCGGTACCTCGGGAGCAAGGAGGAGCACGAGAACGTCTACTCCAAGATCTGGTACGACGAGGAGGAGGGCGTCTTCGGGAAGAAGAAAGGGGCCAGGATGATCTACTTCATGAACCTCGGCACCATCCCGGAGGAGTCCAACTACCGTGTGATCACCTCCTACGGCGGGGTGGCCGGCGAGCTCTCCGAGAAGTTCGTGGAGAGGCTCTCGCCCGGGGACGTGTTCGTGCTCGGCGGGAGGTCGTTCGAGTTCGTCCGCTCCAAGGGCATGACCGCCTACGTCAAGGAGGCCAACGGCAGGAAGCCCACCGTGCCCTCGTGGGCGGGCGAGATGCTGCCCCGCTCCTTCGACCTCTCGATGGACGTCGCGAGGTTCCGGAAGGAGATGTCCCAGCTGATCAAAGAGGACCCGCCGGACATCCTCCCCCGGCTGTCCGCCGAGTTCGACATCGACGAGGGCTCCGCCCGCTCTTTAGTGTCTTATTTCAAGGAGCAGATGGCGGTCGCCGGCTTCATCCCGGACATCGACTGCCTGGCGGTCGAGGAGTACATCGACCCCTCCGGGAACCAGCGGCTGATCTTCCATTACCCCTTCGGGCGGAGGGTCAACGACGCCCTGTCCAGGGGCTACGCTTACAGAATAACAGGCATCACGGGTTCCAACGTCTCGGTCACCGTCACCGACGACGACTTCATGATCGGCACCTCCCATAAGATCGACGTGGCCAAGGTCCCGTACCTGCTGGGCACGAGGGACCTCGAGCCGGTGCTCCGGAAGGCCATCAAGGACTCGGAGATCTTCAAGCTCCGCTTCCGCCACACCGCCGCCCGCAGCTTCATGATCCTCCGCAACTACATGGGGAGGCCCATCTCGGTCAACCGCCAGCAGACCCGCTCCACCTACCTCCTGGACATGCTCCGGGACATGGACAACGAGCCGGTCATCGAGGAGACCTACCGGGAGATCCTCGAGGACGACATGGACATCAAGAACGCCCGCGTGGTGCTGGAGATGATCGAGGACGGGAAGATGGGCGTGAAGGCGGTGCCCTTCACCGGCACCCCCTCGCCGTTCGCCCACAGCGTCATCCTCGCCGGGTTCTCCGACATCGTCCTCATGGAGGACCGCAGCGCCCTCCTCAAGGAGCTGCACCGGAAGGTTTTGGAGAGGGCCCTCGGGGACAGCGTGCGGGAGTTCGAGTTCGACGCCGACGCGGTGACCCAGTACTTCAGCGAGAAGCTCGGGAGGGTGTCCTCCAAGCAGGACATCCCGGAGCTGCTGATGCGCACCGGGCCCCTCCAGGTATTGAGGGAGCGCGGGCGGAGCATCTACCCCTACTGCGATCCCGACAAGAAGGAGGTCGACGCCTGGGTGCGGGAGCTCATCCGCGACGGCACCCTGGGCACCGTGTTCCTCGACGAGGTCCACGTGATGCCCGCCTCAGAGGTCGAGACCTACGCCCTCGCGACCGTCCGGCAGAGGGAGCTCAACGATGTCGACAGGCAGGTGCTGGCACATATCGGAGACCGCACCCTCATGAGCGAGATCAAGGACGCCCTCCCGGACCTCACCGACGACATCATCTACCGTTCGCTGCGGAAGCTCGAGTCGATGTACCTCGTCAACCGGAAGGACATCACCGAGAACAACCGCTGGTACTTCGCGCGCCGCGATCCCCCGCAGGGCGACCGCGCCCGCGCCATCGACGAGGTCCTCCTCCGGCACCTCGGGGCCTATGGCCCGACCACCGTGCAGGAGGCGGCCTTCGCCCTCAACATCCCCGACGAGGAGGTGAAGGCCTCGCTGGAGAACCTCGCCGCCTCCGGCGAGGCCGCCAAGGGGAGGTTCCTGGTCTCCGAGAACGACCAGTACATGCTCTCCTCCGACCGCCTGCGCCTGCGCTCGGGGAAGGACAACATCTACGATTACGAGACGGTGGAGGACTACCGCCTCTCCAAGGGCGAGAGCTTCGACTCCATCGAGGACTTCTTCAAGTTCTACGTGACGGCCGGTTCGGAGCTCGACGTCTACGCCCGCGTGAAGGACTTCAGCCTCAAGCGCTGGCAGGAGATGCGGGCGAACGGCGAGATCCTCCTCGGGAGGTTCGCGCGGGGGCGCGTGAGGTTCATGCTGGCCGCCGACGCCGCCCGCTACGCCTACTTCGCCCAGGACAGCACCCTGCCCGGGGACGCCGAGATCCTCAAGGTCATCGCCGGGGCGGGCACCGCCGGCATCACCATGCGCGAGGTGGCCGCCGCCACCGGCAAGGAGAAGGAGCAGGTCAAGGAGGCCATCATGCGCCTCGACCGCTCCATGAAGGTCATCCACGTCTTCGGCGACCGCGAGGACTGGGGCACCGAGAACCATTACGCCGTGTACGAGCCGAAGCTCCCCAAGCAGAGCCCCGAGGACACCGTCGTCGAGCAGGCTATCAGGGCCTTCGGCCCCGTCCCCGCGGCCGCCATGAGGTTCCTGGTGAGCGTCCCCGAGGGGGATATCGCCCCCGCAGCAGAAAGGGTGGGCGCGGCGAGGATCCTGGTCGGGCAGGGGCAGGTCCCGATGTACATCATGAAGGACGAGCTGCCGAAGCTCGACGCCCCTGCCGCGCCCCCCGAGGGCGCCCGCCTGCTCTCGCTCTACGACCCCGACCTCGGGTCCAAGTGGGCGGAGATCACCGCCCGCTACGGGGACCGCTGGGTCTATCCTCTCATGAAGGGGAGCAAGGTCATCGGCGCCATGGAGATCTGGGAGATGTCGGGCGCCGTCGAGGTGCGCGCCCTCGACCTCGATTCCCCCGAGTACCTCGAGGAATCCCTTTCCGCCCTCGACGATTTCATGGGCTACTTCCGGCAGAAGGGCACCGACATCGTCCGCGTCCGCGAGGTCATGGGGACGGACGCCGCCGAGCTCGCGCCCGAGGTCGCCGAGGTCATGGAGAAGGCCGGCTACGTCGCCGTCAACGGGTTCTGGGCCAAGGGCGCCTTCGTGCGCAAGACCATGACCGAAGACGAGGCTCTGGCCTACGTGCTCACCAAGCAGCGGGTCTCCAAGAACCTGCGGAGGGCCACCCTCCAGGACCTGCTGGACGAGCGCGGCTACATCCGCAGCGACCAGGAGATCGTCCCGCGGGTGGTGGCGCGTTCCTCCCTCAAGAAGTACGCCGGGCGCGGGGCCGTGGTCAAGGGCACGCTCATGCCGCCCTTTTCGGGCTACGCGCGCCCCGAGCTGATGAAGACCTTCCGGGCCGCCAAGCAGGCCGACTTCACGGACGAGATGAAGTACGTCGAGAAGCTGGTCCGCGAGCGGGGCCCGATCTCCAAGAAGGAACTGCAGTCGCGCTCCCTCATCGGGTACGAGGAGACCGCCTCGGCACTGTCCGACCTCATGAAAGCATCCGCACTGTGCCAGGATGCCGACGGATGCTACCGCCGGGTGCCCCCCGGAGGGGACCCGGACAAGGCCGCCCGCGAGGTCGCCATGATGCACTTCAATGACTTCGGGCTGTTCTCGGCGGACATGATGGCGAGGTTCCTGGGGCTCAAGATGTGGAGGACCCGGGAGATCCTCGCGCAGCTCGAGGCGGAAGGGAAGATCGTCAAAGGGTTCTTCGTCGAGAACGACGCGACGCTCTACTGGATGCCCGCGGAGGACGCGGAGGAGGAGCCGCCCGTCTTCAAGGGGCAGTTCATCCTCAACACCCAGGACAACCTCAGCTTCTACCTGCGCGACAGGATCCGCCGGGACTGCGGGGGCGTCGTCAGCACCGTGTGGGACGGGACGAAGATCATCGGCCACTTCAAGGGTAAGATCACCCCCGACGAGACCTGGTCCAAGATCGAGGACTTCGAGGGCTCCACCGAGGCGTGGGACCTCATCGAGAAGACCATGCGCTCCTACGGGATCTCCCGCAGGAAGAAGGACGACGACGGCTACGATATCGATTGGGACTCGAGCGAGTTCTACAACCGCGTCAACCCGGGCATCTGACCTCAACAATCGTAAATATTAACAGGTGTTATCAGGGGTTATGAAGACACCCTGCGAGATAGTTGTCTGGTATGTCCTGCCCACCATCCGGCGCGAGATCGCCAAGGAGATGGTGGGGACCTATCATATGCGCCAGTCCGATGTCGGGAGGATCTTCGGGGTGACGGACGCCGCCATCTCGCAGTACCTCAAGAACAAGCGGGGCGGGAGTGAGCTCATCGAGAAGAGCGAGTACTACCCCGGCTTCCTCGACGAGGTCCGCAAGAGCGCCAAGCTCATCGTGGAGGAGAAGTCCGACATGTCCGCCGAGATGTGCCGCATCTGCGATTACACCAAGCGCGTCGGGCTGCTCGCCAAGGTCTACACCGGCGTCACCGGCAAAGAGGCGCCCGCTTGCGCGTGGGGCGCCGAGAAGGACCCGACCTGCATCAAGGACATCAGCTGAATCCCGACTGCTGGCTCATATGAATTCGGAGTGGTACAGGAACTCCTGGGCGTAGCCCGCGTACCCTCCGAACTTCTCCCGGCCGGCGGCCGAGACGGCCTTGTAATTCCCCTCGATCCCGTAGCGCGCCTTCATCACGTTCTGGATGCGCACGTCGACCGGGAAGGCCTCGAGGTGCCCGTAGCCGAAGAGGGCGACGCAGTCGGCCACCTTGGGGCCGACGCCGTTGATGGTGATGAGCTCCTTCACGAGGTCCTCGTAAGAGAGTTCCTTCATTCCCTCGATGTCGATTTCTCCGTCCTCGGTGCGCTGTGCCAGCTCGATGAACCTGCCCTCGCGGAAGCCCAGCCGGCACTCGCCGATCCTCTCCTTTTTGTCGAGGATCTGTTTCGGCGTCGGGAACGCCCGGCGGGGCCCGAGGTCGGTGCCGAAGAGGTCGCAGACGGACTCCACCATCTTGGCGATCCGCTTGACGTTGACGTTGGTGGCGAGGACATAGGTCGCCAGGCACTCCCACTCCGGCTGGCGGAGGATGCGGAGGCCGGGGCATTTCGCCGACAGTCCGGCCACATAAGGGTCCTTCGAGGAGATGTCGGCGATGATGGCGGGGAGGTCGTCCTCCGCGCGGAAGTACCGCTCGACGGCGGAGCGGGAAACATCGCCGCGGCACTCGAACCCGTCATCTGTCTGGACGAGCGTCACGCAGCTGTTCCCGATGACCCCCTGCCAGGAGCCGTCCTCCTGCTTCCTCCAGCGGTGCGCCTGCCCGCACCCGAGGGTGGGGTCGAGGGCGACGTCCATCTCGAACCTCATCGCGCTGCGATTGGGGGAGCGGTTTAAGAAATCATCCGCCCGCGGGGGGATATTGACGGCGGATTACAAAGGCGGGAGATAATCCTCCCGCCGTCAATATATCGGCATCTGGCTCTTTCAGAAGTCCTCTCTCATCTGGTAGCAGTGGAGCAGGTGGTCGTCGTCCTCCCACTCCTTCGCCTGGGAGATCTCCTTCTTGGTCTTGGCGTCGATCTCCCGGCGCTCGCCGTACTCGTCGTAGGTCTGCACCCAGATGATGTCCATGGCCCTGGAGAACCCTGGGCAGAGGTACTCCACCACCGCCTGGGCATCCGCCGGCTTCGGCTGGTCCATGTAGACCGTGATGTAGCGCACGTGCTTCCTGTCCTTCGGCCATTTCTTCGGCCGGAAGTAGACCCTCATGTACCTGCCCGTGGGGTCCTTGTCGGCCCTCTCTTCCAGGAACCTTACGTGCATCAGCAGCATGCTTGATGGAACCCGTACGCTAGGTTAAACAGGTATCGGCGAATCGCCCTGAGACTCAGAAATTCATTAGTGCCAGATACCGGAAAAGGCAGGGGCATCAGGACCCTTCCTCGGCCTTGTAGGCGTGCAGCAGGCGGCTGTCGTCCTCCCACTCCCGGGCCTTGGAGATCTCCTTCTTCGTCTTGGCGTCGAGCTCCCCCTTGACGCCGTACTCGTCGACCGCCTGCGCGCAGATGAGGTCCATCGCCTTCCCGAAGCCGGGGCAGAGGGTCTCGGCGATGTCCGCCGCCTTCGAGGCGTCCGGGCTGTCCATGTACACCGTGAAGTAGCGCACGTGCTCCCGGTCCTGCGGCCACTTCTTCGGACGGAAGTAGATCTTCAGGTAGCGCCGGCTGTCGTTCCCGTAATATGTGTCGGCGGTGAAGCGCATGTGCAGGATGTTCATAGCGCGTGACGGAAGGCGTCCCGCGTTTAAGCCATGATTGGGGAAATTAAATTATCGGATGAGGATACGCAGGGCATGAGGTTCGGTCCGGCGGGATACCCGACCATCGGCAAGAAGAGCGACCCGGAGGGCTCGCTGAAGTACACCAGGGAGCTCGGGCTGGACTGCCTGGAGGTGGAGTTCGTCCGTGGCGCCCGCATCTCCGAGGAGCGGGCGCACGAGATCGGCAAGTGCGCGAAGGACCTCGACATCCGCCTGAGCTGCCACGCGCCCTACTTCATCAGCTTCAACTCCGACAACCCCGAGACCATCGACAAGAGCGTCGGCTGGGTCATGGACACCGTGAAGGCCGCCCACAACCTCGGGGCGTTCATCATTGTCATCCACGCCGCCTCCTACGGGAAGCACCCGGAGACCGCTTTGGAGAACGTCACCAAGGGGCTGATCCGCTGCCGGGAGCAGATGGACGACCTGAAGATCGACGACGTCACCCTCGGCGTGGAGACCATGGGCAAGAAGGGGCAGTTCGGCACCCTCAAGGAGATCGCCCAGGTGATGAAGGAGGTCGACGGGGTGCACCCGGTGCTCGACGTCGCCCACGTGCACGCGCGGGGCGTCGGGTGCCTGAAGACCAAACAGGACATGCAGGACCTCATCGACGAGTTCTTCCCCATCGCGGGGCCGGTCCCCCACTTCCACATCAGCTGCATCCACTACGGCGAGAAGGGGGAGATCAACCACCTCCCGCTGAGCGCCAAGGACCCCGACCTGCAGATGCTCGCCGACGTCCTCGAGGACAGCGACGCCGACTGCAACTTCGTCTGCGAGTCGCCATTGATCGAGCAGGACGCCGTGGTGTTCCGGGACATGTTCCCGAAGTACAGGAGGAGCGCATGAGGCGCAGCACCCCCGCCATCGCCATCCTCATCGTCGTTGCCATCATAGTGGCAGCCATCCTCCTGGGATGGGTGCTGCCGGGCGATTCCTCGGACACCTCGACCTCCGAAGGGGACTTCGATTTCTTCCCATGGTGGAAGCTGGTCTCGGCCCTGCTGATTTGAAGTAAAAATTATTTTGACAGGGTTCGGAAGACCCTGTCGCCGTTCTTAACCAGGCGTTCCGTGGAGAGGAGCACCGCCCCGTTCTCCGAGTCGGTGCCGAGGATGCGCACCTCGCTCCTCACCGAGCCGATGTGCATGGGGCTGAAATTGACGACGCAGAGGACCTGCCTGCCGACGAGGTCCTCGGGTCTGTAGAGGTCGGTGATCTGCGCCGAGGAGGTCTTGATCCCGATCTCCGGTCCGAGGTCGACGGTGACCTTGTAAGCGGGCTTCCTAGCCTTCTTGTTCAGCTCCACCGCGGTGACAGTGCCAGCGCGCACGTCCACCCTCTCGAAATCCTCGTTGCTGATGATGTCCGCCATGCCGTCCTCCATCGAAAGCGATTTAATAGTCAGACCTTATCCTCGGGGATGCGCCGATGTGGCTCAGCGGTAGAGCGACGGTTTCGTAAACCGTCGGCCGGGGGTTCAAATCCCTCCATCGGCTCCATTCTTCTCAATCGCACCTGTTGATCCTGGGAGGGGTCTTCAGCGTCCCCTCGGTGATGAGGTACTGGTTCACGATCTTGATCGCGCAGACGTCGCCGCACATCGAGCAGCCGTCCTGCTCCTCGGTGCACCCGCGGGCGCGGTAGGCCTTGGCCTTCTCGGGGTCGAGGCAGACGTCGTACATGGCGTTCCAGTCGAGCTGCTTCCTCGCCTTCGCCATCTCGTTGTCCCGCTCCATGCCCTTCCCGTGGGCGATATCGGCCGCGTGGGCCGCGATCTTCGAGGCGATGACCCCTTCCTTCACGTCGTTCTCGTCGGGCAGCGAGAGGTGCTCGGCGGGGGTGACGTAGCAGAGGAAGTCCGCGCCCGCCATGGCGGCGATCGCCCCGCCGATGGCCGACGTGATATGATCGTAGCCCGGCGCGATGTCGGTGACCAGGGGGCCGAGGACGTAGAAGGGAGCACCTCCGCAGAGGGTCTTCTCCATCCGCATGTTGGCCGCGATCTGGTCCATGGGCATGTGCCCGGGGCCCTCGACCATGGCCTGCACGCCGGCCTTCCGCGCCCTCTTGACGAGGTGCCCGAGGACGTTGAGCTCGGCGATCTGCGCGCCGTCCGAGGCGTCGTGCAGGCAGCCGGGGCGGAAGCCGTCCCCGAGGGAGAGCGTGAACTCGTACTTCTTCGCGAGCTCGAGGAGATAATCGAAGTTCTTGTAGAGGGGGTTCTCCTCGTCGTTGTGGAGGATCCACGCCGTGAGGAACGACCCGCCGCGGGAGACGACGTCCATCAGCCGGTTGGCGTCCTTGATGTACTTGACCGTCTCGCGGGTGATGCCGCAGTGCACCGTCATGAAGTCCATGCCGTCCTTGGCGTGCTTCTCGATTCCGGAGAAGATGTCGTCCTCGGTCATCTCGACCACCGCGTTCTTCCTCGCGGCGGTGAGCCCGACCTCATAGACGGGGACGGAGCCCATCATGACCGGGCAGCGGGCGAGCAGGCGCTTCCTGATGGCGTCGATGTCCCCGCCCGTGGAGAGGTCCATGACGGCGTCGGCGCCGTACTTCACGGCGATGTCCATCTTGCGGATCTCGGGGTCGATGTCGGGCATGTCGCGGGAGGTCCCGATGTTGGCGTTGACCTTGACCGTGAGGCCCTCCCCGATGGCGGCCGGGACGGGGTCGTGGGCGGGGTTGCAGGGCATGACGATGCGCCCGGCGGCGATCCCGTCGAGGAGGAACCTCTCGGTGACCTTCTCGCGCTCGGCGATCTTCTTGATGCGGTGGTCGGCCTCCCCGCGGGCCGCCTGCTCCATGATGGTGCTCATGTTAACCGCCCCTCGAAGCCCGTTCTGCGTATTTCATACTTGGCTGTGCCTCTGGCACATGCCTCCGGAAGGTGTGACGCAACGTCCCTTGCCTTTAAAACGCGCGTGCGTAATAAATATTAAAACGCATATGGGCCACCCACACATTTCTACGGAGTCAGAAAATGGGAACAGATGACGACATCAGGAATGGGGAGGTCTACGACGAGAACTCCATCAAGGCCCTCAAAGGCCTGGAGGCAGTCAGGGTCCGCCCCGGAATGTACATCGGGAGCACCGACACCAGGGGTCTCCACCACCTCGTCTACGAGGTCGTGGACAACTCCATCGACGAGGTCATGGCCGGCTACGCCACGAAGATCGACGTGACCGTGAACGTCGACGGCTCGGTGACCGTGGCAGACGACGGCAGGGGCATCCCGGTCGGGATCGTGCCCGAGGAGGGCAAGTCCGGCCTCGAGGTCTGCCTCACCGACCTGCACGCGGGCGGCAAGTTCGACCAGAACGCCTACAAGGTCTCGGGCGGACTGCACGGGGTCGGCGTCTCGGTCGTCAACGCGCTCTCGACCTGGCTGATCGCCACCGTCAAGAGGGACGGGCACATCCACCGCCAGTCCTACCATATCGGCATCCCCGACGGCCCCGTCGAGGTCATCGGCGACACGAAGGAGACGGGCACCACCATCACCTTCCTCCCGGACCCCACCATGTTCGAGACCGTCGAGTTCGACTTCGACACCCTGCAGAACCGGTTCCGGAACCAGGCCTTCCTGAACACCAAGGTCACCATCAACTTCGAGGACAAGAGGACCGAGCGCAAGGAGACCTACCACTACGACGGCGGGGTCAGCGAGTTCGTGACCTACCTCAACCGCGTGAAGACACCGATCCACCCCGACCCCATCACCATCTACGGCGAGTACGACGAGAAGGACTCCGAGGGGAAGCAGAAGGCCGTCATCGTGGACATCGCGATGCAGTACACCGACGGCTACAACGAATCGGTGGACGCCTTCGTGAACACCGTCAGCACCCCCGACGGCGGGACCCACGTCACCGGCTTCAGGACCGCCCTCACCAAAGTGCTCAACGAGTACGGCAAGGAGAACAACCTGCTCAAGGACATCACCCTCGAGGGCGCGGACACCCGCGAGGGGCTGACCGCGGTCATCAGCATCAAGATGGCCGACCCGCAGTTCGAGTCGCAGACCAAGGAGAAGCTCGGGTCCTCGATCGCCCAGACGGCGGTCATGAACATCATGACCCAGAAGCTCAGGGAGTACCTGGACGAGCACCCGCCCGTGGCGCAGATCATCGTGAAGAAGTGCATGTCGGCCTACGAGGGCCGCATGGCGGCCAAGAAGGCCCGCGACGCCACCCGCCGGAAATCTCTGCTCGACAGCACCTCGCTGCCCGGCAAGCTCGCCGACTGCTCCGAGAAGGACCCCGAGAAGTGCGAGATCTTCATCGTCGAGGGAGAGTCCGCAGGCGGCTCCGCCAAGATGGGAAGGGACCGTTCGTTCCAGGCCATCCTCCCCATCCGCGGGAAGATCCTGAACGTCGAGAAGGCCCGCCCCGACAAGCTCCTCGACCACGAGGAAATCAAGAACCTCACCATCGCCATCGGCGGCGGAATCGGGAAGGACTTCGACATCACCAAGGCGCGGTACCACAAGGTCGTCATCATGACCGATGCCGATGTCGACGGCGCCCACATCGCCACCCTCCTGCTCACGCTCTTCTACCGCCAGATGCGCCCGCTCATCGACAACGGGTACGTCTACCTGGCCATGCCGCCCCTGTACGGCGTGTTCAAGGGCAAGAGCAAGCCGAAGTACTGCTGGACCGACGCCCAGCTGGCCAAGCTGGTCGAGGAGGCCGGCGGCCAGGACAAGGTCAGCATCAGCCGCTACAAGGGTCTCGGAGAGATGAACCCGCAGCAGCTGTGGGAGACCACCATGGACCCCGAGCAGAGGTACATGAAGCAGGTCAAGGTCTCCGACGAGATGCTCTCCGACCAGCTGTTCACCACCCTCATGGGCGAGGACGTCGAGCCCCGCCGGGAGTTCATCATCGAGCACTCCCACGAGGTCGAGAACCTGGATGTGTGATACCCATGGAAGGCGAAGAGAGGATCATCAAGGAGACCGTCGAGAAGACGATGCAGAAGTCGTACATCGACTACTCGATGTCGGTCATAGTCAGCAGGGCCCTGCCCGACGCGCGCGACGGGCTCAAGCCCGTCCACCGGAAGATCATGTACGCCATGTACGACATGGGCCTGGCGTACAACCGCCCGCACAAGAAGTCCGCCACCGTGGTCGGAGAGGTGCTGGGCCACTACCACCCGCACGGCGACTCGTCCGCCTACGACGCCATGGTGCGTCTCGGGCAGCCCTTCTCCATGAGGTACCCGCTGGTCGACGGCCAGGGTAACTTCGGATCGGTCGACGGCGACCCGCCCGCGGCCATGCGTTACACCGAGGCCCGTCTCTCCAAGATGGCGAGCGACCTCCTGATGGACCTGGACAAGGACACCGTCGACATGATGGACAACTTCGACGGCACCGTCAAGGAGCCCACCGTGCTCCCGTCCAAGTTCCCCAACCTGCTGGTGAACGGGTCCGACGGCATCGCCGTCGGGATGGCCACCAAGATGCCGCCCCACAACCTCAACGAGGTCTGCGACGCCATCATCTACACCATCGACAACCCCGACAACGCCGGCGTCGAGCAGCTCATGCAGTTCGTCCGCGGGCCGGACTTCCCGACCGGCGGCATCGTGAACGGCACCGAGGGGATAGTGGAGGCCTACACCACCGGCCGCGGCCGCATCAAGGTGCGCTCCAAGACCCACATCGAGGAGAACGGGAAGAAGGAGGCCATCATCGTCGACGAGATCCCCTACCAGGTCAACAAGGCCGAGCTCGTCAAGAGCATCGCGGAGCTCGTCAAGAGCAAGTCGATCACCGGCATCACCGACCTCCGCGACGAATCCGACCGCCACGGCATGAGGATCGTCATCGAGCTCCACAAGGACGCCATCCCGGACGTGGTGCTCGAGAACCTCATGAAGAAGACCCAGCTCGAGATCACCTACGGGATCATCAACCTCGCGCTGGTCAAGGACAGCCGCGGCAAGGACGTGCCGAAGCTGCTCTCCCTCAGGGAGCTCATCGACCAGTACATCGCCCACCGCCGCAACGTCGTCACCCGCCGCACGCAGTTCGAGCTGCGCAAGGCCGAGGAGCGGTTCCACATCCTCGACGGCCTCATCAAGGCCCTCAACATGCTCGACGAGACCATCGCGCTCATCAGGGCATCGCCCAACGGGCCGGAGGCCAACGTCGGCCTGCAGAACCTGCTCGGCATCGACCAGGTGCAGGCGCAGGCCATCCTCGACATGAGGCTGCAGAAGCTGACCGGGCTGGAGATCGACTCGCTCCGCAAGGAGTACGACGACCTCATCGCCACCATGAACGACCTCAAGGACATCCTCGCCAACCCCAAGAGGGTGGACGCCATCATCAAGAGCGAGCTCAAGGAGATGGAGGACACCTACGGCGACGCCCGCAGGACCCAGATCAACGCGCGGAGCCTCGACGTCTCCGCCGAGGACCTCATCCCCAAGGAGGACACCGTCTACACCCTGTCGGCCGCCGACTACGTGAAGAGGATCCCCCTCCGCGCCTACCGCCAGCAGTCGCGCGGCGGCGTGGGGATGAAGGGGATGGAGACCAAGGACGAGGACTACGTCAAGAACATGTTCGTGGCCTCCTCGCACGACTACCTGATGTTCGTCACCAACACCGGCAGGATCCTCTGGCTAAAGGGATACAACATCCCCGAGGGGAGCCGCCAGGCGAAGGGCAAGCCCATCGTGAACCTGCTCTCCGACCTGCAGGAGGGCGAGCACATCACCACCGTCATCCCCACCGCCGACTTCCCCGACGACCAGTACCTCGCGTTCTGCACCCGGAACGGCGTCTTCAAGAAGACCCAGCTGTCCGCCTACGGCAACGTCAGGAACAAGGGCATCATCGCCATCAACATCGACGAGGGCGACTCCCTGGTGGAGGCCGCCAAGGTCTGCCCCGGCGATGAAATTGTGCTTGCCACCGACGACGGCCTCGCCTGCCGCTTCGACGAGTCCGAGGTGCGCCCCATCGGCCGCGCCGCCCGCGGGGTCCGCGGGATGAACCTCGGCCTCAACAACCACGTCGTCTCCATGACCGTGGTACACCCCGAGGACCAGCTGCTGACCGTCACCGAGCTCGGGATGGGCAAGATCTCCTCCGTGAGCGACTACACCAAGCACCACCGTGGATCGAAGGGGGTCAAGACCATCACCCTGACCAAGAAGAGCGGCGCCGTCGTCTCCGTCCGCAAGGTCGAGGAGGGCGACGAGCTGATGCTGGTCTCCGAGTCCGGCAAGATCATCAGGATGAAGGTCAGCGACATCCGCAAGACCGGGCGCGCCGCCCAGGGCGTGCGGGTCATGGACCTCCGCGACAACGACCGCATCACCGCCGTCGAGCCGGTCAACCCGTCCGGCGTGCACGACGATGACGAGGTCCCGCCCGAGCCCTCGGACGGAGCGGCCAAGGCCGCCCCGGCGCCCGAGGCCCCCGCTCCCGGGGAGAAGCCCGCCGGGGACGCGGAAGGCTCCGGGAACGAGGAGGAGAAGCAATGAACACCACCTCGGCGGGTGAGGGAGCGAAGTGGTTCCTCGCCTTCTTCGGCCTCATCGCCGGGGTGCTCTGCGCCGTCGCCTCCGCGATGTCCTTCGCGGACGACGGGACGGCGCTGGGCATCGCCTTCGCGGTGCTCTGCGTCGCCTGCCTGGCACTTTCCTATTACCTGAGGGCCTCGCTCTCCGGCGGGCCCTTCGGGAGGATGACCTCCAGAAGGGGATTCGGCAGACGCTAAGTTTATAATACTTGGCAGGTTAAGGGAGTCGCAGGCCGCCGTAGCTCAGTTGGGAGAGCGCATGACTGAAGATCATGAGGTCGCTGGTTCGAACCCGGCTGGCGGCACCATGCCCTCCTCATTTTTCAGTTTCTGAGTCGGGTGCGGAGCATCGAAATGACCAAGGAGATCTGGGACTCATACCATCGGGACGGAACGCCCGCCGGGGTCGACCTCGTGAGGGGCCGCAAGATACCCAACGGTCTCTACCACATGATCTGCACCGTGGCCGTCACCGGCACCGACGGCAGCGTCTTATTGGTCCAGCGGGACCGCCACAAATCCTACGGCGGGATGTGGGAGGCCTCCGCGGGAGGCTCCGCCCTCAAAGGGGAGTCCCCGGAGCAGTGTGCCATGCGGGAGCTCCGCGAGGAGACCGGCATCGACGGCTCCGGCATGAAGTCGGAGGGCTTCTACACCGACGACCGCTTCCGCTCGATAATCTATGAATTCTCATTGACGACGGACGTCCCGAAGGATTCCGTGAAGCTGCAGGAAGGGGAGACCCAGGCGTACAGATGGGTGCCCCGGCAGGAGTTCGCGGAGATGATGCGCTCGCGCAGCAAATGGAACATCTCCCCCCGCTCCCGCCACTTCGGCTACCGGATCATCAAGGAGGCCGAGGACGCGGGGCTGATCCCGCGCTCCAAGCATCCCCAGAAGAAGGAGAAACCCAAGGAGAACAAGGGCAACACTCCCCAGAAATCCCCCCAGAAGCCCAAGAACAAAGATGGGAAGCCCGCTCCGAAATCTTCGCAACAGCAGAACGGGGAGCGGCCGAGGCGCGCCCCCGCCAAGGGGCACCGCTCCAAGCCCCAGGGGCAGAAGCAGCACCCCAATAATCCCAACAATAACCGGCAGGGTCAGAACCAGAAGACCCAGCATCCCAACAGCAACAACAAGAACGGCGGGAATTCCAATCCTTCAAACAAGCCCCGTCCGAAGCAGACCGCACCGAAGAACCCCCATCCGCCGCAGGGCTCCCAGCCCAGCCGCCCGGATAAAGTACCTGCAGACAGGCGCGCCACGGGCCATCACCACAAGCACCGCGGTAACCGCGTCGGCAACCACACCGGAGGGAGCGGCAACGGCCAGTGAGGAGACCGACAAGGTCCTCATCGACCTCAAGACCACCAAGATGACACTGGCCGAGGTTATGGCCAAGATCCAGAGTTTCAAGAGCGACCCCCGCTACAAGGGTTACGAGATCTTCATGGACGGGGACCGCTACGCCATCGTGGCGAGGCGGATCGAGAAATGACCCAGCAGGGCCGCCGCGGCAGGGTCACGGTCGGCATCTACAACGCCTACGACCCCAAGAACTTCCGGGAGCCCCACCGCCGGGTCATCGCCCGCGCGGGGGACCTCGCGATGGCGTTCGACATGAACCTCGCGCTGTTCGGCTTCCCGATCCCGGAGACCGCCCGCACCCCCGTGGAGATCGCGGACTTCATCGCGGGAACCACCAGCATCGGCGGGCACGGCGCGAACTTCCAGAAGCTCGCCGAGATGGGGCGCTTCCAGACTTTCCCGTTCCCCAACAAGGGCTTCCCGCCCCAGCTGGGGAAAGTGGTCCTCACGACCTGCAAGCCCAATCAGAAGAAGCAGGTCAAAACTTCCGAACTGGTGAACCTCATCAACGGCGGTCAGTCAATCTTACTTGTGTTCGGCATCGGGCCCCACGGAACTCCCAAGGAAGTTCACGAGATCTCCGACATGGACTACGAGGTCACCGGCGGATGCTTCTCGCTGGAGACCTGCACCGCTCTCGGAGCGGTGTGCGGCAAGATAGATGCCGCGCTCAATCCGGACTGAAGACCCAGACGCCCTTTTTCAGTAGTGCTCGTAGAGGATGTTCTCGGGCGCGTACAGGACTCCGCTGCCCTGCTCCACCCTGCCGACGACCTGCGCGTTGGGGTTCTCCTTCGCGATGGCCTCGGCGTCCTCCTCGGGCGCGATGATGGTGAAGCCCATCCCCATGTTGAAGGTCTGGTAGGCCTCCTCGGTGGCGACGTTCCCCATCTCCACGAGGATCTCGAAGATCTTCTGGGGCTTCACGGGGTCGTCGATCACATACTTGCAGCCCTTGGCCATCCGGAGGATGTTGCGGAGCCCTCCGCCGGTGATGTCGACCAGCCCGTGCACCTCGTGCTTGGCGGTGATCCCGAGCACCTGCTTGACGTAGATCTCGGTGGGGGTCAGGAGCTCCTTCCCGATCGACTGGGTCAGTCCCGGGACGGTGTCCGTCATCTTGACGTTGTTCGCCTCGACGACCTTCCTCGCGAGGGTGAGCCCGTTGGAGTGGATCCCGGAAGATTTGAGGGAAACGATGAGGTCTCCGGGCCTGCAGGCGCTCCCGTCGATGACCTTGTCCTTATCGACCATGCCCATGCAGGTACCGGACAGGTCGAGGCCCTTGACGATCTCCGGCAGCACGGCGATCTCCCCGCCGACGATCTCCATGTCGGAGAGCTCGGCGCCTTTGTTCAGGCCGACGCCGATCTTCCCGGTGACCTCCCCGTCGGGATGGTCGATGGCGACGTAATCGACGAACGATACGGGGGCGGCGTTGACGCAGATGGTGTCGTTGACGTTCATCGCGATGCAGTCGATCCCGATGGTGTCCCAGATGCCCAGCTGCTCGGCGATGAGGATCTTGGTCCCGACGCCGTCGGTGGCGAGGGTCAGGTACCGGTCGCCCATGTCGATGAGGCTGGCGAACAGCCCGGACTTGCGGACCATCTGCCCGACGCCGGACCGGCGGTAAGTCAGGTTCTGAACCAGGGACTCGATCGAGCTGGATTTCTGGTCGATGTTGACCCCGGCCTTGGAGTACGTCCATCCTGCTGCCATGTTATCGGGCGGTCATCATCCCCCATCTTAATTATTGTTCGTCTGCACGCGCGCCCGCGGGGGACATTCTTATATGGGAGGGGGCGATGGGAACACCGTGGCAGACCTGCATGACAGATGGGTGGCCGAGCGCCACTCGGAATATTACTACAAGAAGGCGAAGAAGGAGGGGTACCGCTCGCGCGCCTCCTACAAGCTCATGCAGATCGACGACCGCTTCCACGTCTTCCGCCCGCACGACAACGTGGTGGACCTCGGGGCCTGCCCCGGGGGATGGTCGCAGGTCGCCCGCGAGCGCGTGGACGGGAAGGTCATCGGCGTGGACCTGCGGTACATTCACCCCATGGAGGGGGTGGACTTCATCATCGGCGACATCACCGAGGACGCCACCATGATCCGTTTGCTGGACATGGTCGGCGGGAAGGTCGACGTGGTCCTTTCCGACATGGCGCCGAACATCGCCGGCCAGTACTCCATGGACCACGCGCGCTCCATCGAGCTGTGCATGTACGCCGTCGACGTCTGCGACCGCATCCTCAAGAAGGGCGGGAACTGCGTCATGAAGGTCTTCATGGGCGACATGTTCGACTCGCTCAAGAACGAGCTCGAGAAAAGGTTCGAGAAGGTCATCGTGCATTCCCCCGATGCTTCCCGCCCGACCTCTTCCGAGGTCTACGTCATCTCCAAAGGTTTCCTGGGGGCGCACAACGTGAAGCCCAAGAAGCTCGAGGAGAAGACCGAGGAGCCCGAGTTCAGGGCGAAGGGCGCCAACTTCTGATATCTTCGGAATTCAATATCGACAGTCAATATTGACAGCAGTCAATATCAGTCCCAGAACCGCTTGGTCCTGGCGTATCTCACTTCGGCGGCCATGATGTCGCGCAGGAGATCGTCCTCGTCCACGTGCATCTTCATGAGGATCCTCGCCGCCACCTCGGGGCCGATGCCCCGGCCGGCGAGGACGATGGCCGCCTTCCCGCCGTAGGAGTTCACCAGGTTGGCGTTCTTGCCGATGCGCTTGTCGGTGTTCTGCGCCTTCTGGTCCCTGCCGGGCTTCCCGAAGTCCTTGATTTCGTCGCGCTCGTAGTCCTTGAGGAGGGCGATCATGTACCCGCCGCACTTGGGGCAGACGAACTTCTTGGGGGCCTGGCCGACGACGACTCTGCGCTGGGTCTTGCAGTTCAGGCAGGAGGCGTACAGGACCTCCGATTCCAGCCTCTTCTTCATGGCGGCCAGGATGGCGTGGTCGGCGCGGGCGGGCTGCATCAGCTCCTTGGTGCGGGTGATGCCCTCGAGTCCCACCGAGGAGACGCCCTGCTCGACGACCCTGATCTTGCCTTCGGAGATCATCTTCACGACCTTCTCGGTGTTGGGGACGTCGAGGTCCTCCCAGATGACCATGTTGAAGGCGTCGTTGTAGGCGGGGGTGTCCTTGTGGAGGTCGAACAGCCTCCCGTAGTTGATGTACCGCCGGTCGGCGCCCTTCTCGATGATGCCGAACTTCTTGGCGATGTTCATGAACCGCCACTTCAGCTGGCTGGAGTTGGCGATGGAGATGCGGCAAAGAGCTTCCACCGTTCCCGGGCGGATGGATGTGAACGCATCCTTCACCACGTGGCGGTCGATGTTCCTGGGCAGCTCGATGATGATGCGGTAGGCGTCGGTGGAGATCCCGACGGTCTCGCCCAGCCTCGCCATGAGGAGGGCGGAGACGATCTTCGCGAAGGTCTCGTTCACCCTGCTCCCGAAGCAGCAGTTGATGATGGCGAGGCGGTCCCCGGTCTCGATGGTGACCGTGGTGTCGTCGGGCATCGCCCACTTCTCGTCCTGCTCCGCGAAGTACTCTTTCAAACGGTCGAAGGTCGCCTGGTCGCCGGGGTACCTCTCGAAGTCCCTGACCCGGCGCATGTGCCCGACCTCCATGGCGACCTCGAAGGGCACCGGGATGTCCGAGCCCTCCCAGGCCGGGACGTTGCCGACGGTCTTCGCCTCCTCGACCAGGAGCTCGTCCTCACGCTCCTCGATGACCCTCCATGTTCTCCCTTTGGCGATGAACAGTGCCAGATCGCCTTCCAAGGTGGCGACGAAGCTCTCGTCGAGGGTGCCGATGACCGCCCTCGACCCGATGTCCCGGACGAGGTAGAGCTTCTCGTCGGGGATCATCGAGAGGTTGTCGTAGAAGTACTGCATCCCCTTGCGCGAGCGCTTGAGGACGCCGTCGTACTCGAGCAGGATCTTGATCGACTTGAGCTGCTCCACGGTGGCGTCGAACACGGAGCGCTCGAGGTCCCTGAACGGCCAGGCCCGCTTCACGATGTTGTAAAGGGTGTCGCGGTCGGAGCCGCCCGCCATGGTGGCGGCCACCAATTGATTTGCAAGAACAGAAAGCGGGGCGGGCCTCCCGGAGCTGTGCTCCATGATCTTCGCCTCGCATCTGCGGGCGACGACCAGGCCTTCGGCCAATTCATCAGGAGCGGTCGCGAGGATCTCGGCGCGGATCTTCCCGCCGATGCGGTGCCCCGCCCTTCCTGCCCTCTGGGTCATGCGCGCGACCTGCCTCGGGCTGTTGTATTGCAATACGAGATCGGCGGAGCCGATATCGATCCCCAGCTCCAGCGACGAGGTGCAGATGAGGGCCTTCAGCTGCTGCGATTTGAACGCATCCTCGGTCTCCATCCGGTGCTCTTTCGAGAGCGAGCCGTGGTGGACGCCGATGGGGTACTTCTCGTCCCACATGTGGTAGCGGGAGGCCAGCCACTCGGCGGTCTCCCTGGTGTTGACGAAGAACAGGGTGGAGGTGACGCTGTCGATGAGCTCCCGGGCGCGGATCATCACCGCCAAAATATCGGGGTCGGACTGCAGCTTGTCCATCAGCTCGGCGTTCTCCTTCTTCGGCACGGGGCACTCGACCTTGATGGAGAAGTCGCGGAAGGAGTCGTGGCGGCAGACGTCGACCTCCCTGCCGACTCCCGAGAGGAACCCCTTGACGTCGTCGATGCTGCCGACGGTGGCAGACAATCCGATCCTCTGGAACTCCCCCGCCAATACGGCGAGCCTCTCGAGGGCGACGGCCAGCTGGGCGCCCCTCTCGTTGCCGGCCAGCTCGTGGATCTCGTCGACGACCACCCACTGCACCCGCTTCATGGCCGCCCTGAGGTTCTTGCCGGTGAACAGCACCTGCAGGGTCTCGGGGGTGGTGATGAGGATCTGCGGGGGGTTCTTGGACTGCCGCTGGCGCTCGGCCTGCGGGGTGTCCCCGTGGCGCACCCCGACGGTCACCCCGAGCTGGGCGCCGAGGTAGGACATCCTCCGGAGCATGTCGCGGTTGAGCGCCCGCAGGGGCGTGATGTAGATGCAGCGGATGCCCTTGCCGTCGTTCGAGCCGTAGATGCTGTCGAAGATCGGCAGCATCGCGGACTCGGTCTTGCCGATCCCGGTGGGGGCCACCACCAGCACGTTATGGCCCTGCTGGATCCTGGGGATGGCATCCTTCTGGGGGTCGGTGGGCTCGGTGATGCCCAGCCCCTTCAGGGCGTC
The DNA here is from genome assembly GCA_050944195.1 of Methanomethylophilus sp. Taxonomy (GTDB): domain Archaea; phylum Thermoplasmatota; class Thermoplasmata; order Methanomassiliicoccales; family Methanomethylophilaceae; genus Methanomethylophilus. Next base: position 23,115 of record JBMNQO010000002.1, read on the forward strand.
GACGAGCGCCGGGCTGAGGGTATCGAACGGCATCTTGTGAAAAGGAAAGGGAAGCGGCCGGGGGATGGAAGCGGTCCCCGGCCGCCGTTTGAGCGTTTATCAGGCCTTGCCGGCGGGCTTGGCCGCGGCGGACTCCGCAGGCTTCTCCGGGGGAGCGGTGACCTGCAGGAGGATCTCGCCGATGTCCATGACCTTGATCTTCGAGTTGATGGCCTTGGCGCCCTGGGTCAGGTTGGTGACGCAGAACGGGCAGGCGGTGACGAGGATCTCGGCCCCGGTGGCCTCGGCGTCGCGGATCCTGTCCGCGGCGATCCTGACGGCGAAGTTGTTGAACTGGGACTTGTAGCCTCCTCCGGCGCCGCAGCACCTGGAGTTGGCGCGGTTCCTGCTCATCTCGACGAACTCGAGGCCCTTGATGGCCTTCAGGATCTCCCTGGGCTCCTCGTACACTCCCATGTGCCTGCCGAGGTGGCAGGGGTCGTGGTAGGTGACCTTGTGGGGGAAGGGCTGCAGGAGCGAGAGCTTCCTGGTCTTGATGAGGTTGTTCACGTACTGGGTGAAGTGGTAGACGTTCTGGCCGACCTTGGCGTAGTAGTTGCCGAAGTCGGAGGAGATGGTCTTGAAGCAGCCGGAGCAGGTCATGACCATGTCCTTGGCGCCCATGCCGTCCGCCTTCTCCACGACGTGCTGGGCGCACTCGAGGGAGTAGTCGGGGTTCCCGACCCTCAGGAGGGGGGAGGTGCAGCACCACTCGTCCTCGCCGAGGATGTTCATCTTGACGCCCGCCCTGTTGAGGACGCGGACGCCGGTCTGGGGGATGCGCTGCTGCCTGAAGGACCCGGTGCAGCCGGCGAAGAAGATCACGTCGGGCACGTCGTACTTGGGGACCTCCGCGGGCCACCAGTCGCCGCGGTGCTTCTGGTCGCCGCCGTACGGGTTGTGCATCTTGGCGACCTTCTCGGCCATGCCCTTGTGGGCGTTGAGCGGCCCCATGCCGTTGTCGACGATCCAGGTCCTGAGGGTCTCCCAGAGCTCGACCAGGGGGATCTTGGCGTGGCAGACGGCCTCGCAGTTCCCGCAGCCGGTGCACTTGTACATGGCGTCGACGAAGTACGGGTTGAGGGACACGGACCTCTTGAGGGGCTTGTCCATCGGCCCCGCCACGTTGATCTGGTTCATGTAGTAGATCTTCCCGCGGGGGGTGTCGGACTCCCAGGGGGTCTGCCTGTGGGCCTCGCACACCGAGATGCAGTACCCGCACTGAACGCAGGCGGTCAGGTACTGCTCGACGAACGGGATCTTCGCAGGGACCTTAGATTTAGGGGCATCTTTCGCTTCCATCTTGATAAACCTCTGTCCGTTCGGGGGCGGTATTGCAGCCTGCCCCCGATATTTTATAGAGAATGGAAAGAGGAAACCGCTTTAATAAGTCTTTGCTGGGCGCGAAGGCCGTCCAGCGCGGGAACGGGGGGTTCCGGGGCGGTTTCCGGGACGCAATGTGCCAGATGGAGGAAACGGGGAGATCCGCCTGAGGAAGGAACGAAGCAAAAGGGGAAATGGCGGGCCTGAAGGGATTCGAACCCTTGGCCGTTCGATTAAGAGTCGAACGCTCTACCTAGCTGAGCTACAGGCCCGTACATCCCATTGCATAACAATCTTGTTAATAAAGATATCTCTTAGGTACTCTCTGACGGCATCCCGCGGCGCCTTTGATGCTGACTCCCCGTGAAAGCATTAAATCATTGCGCGCGATTATGAGGCTCATGGTCCAGATTAGGGTTAGGGATTTGATGACGACCCAGGTCATCACCGTCAAGCCGACCGACACGGTCCGGCAGGCGGTCATCAAGATGGCGCTTGACAATGTCACGGCGACGCCCGTCGTCGACAACAGGAACCATGTGCTGGGCCTCATCTCCCAGACCGACATCCTGAAGCTGATCCTTTACTACCAGGACAAGCTCGATGCCGCCGGCGAGGGGGACAAGATGCTCCTCCAGCCCCTGGACGAGAAGGAGTCCGACCCCGACGTCTCCGCCGTGAACCAGGAGTTCTCGGAGAAGAAGGTCTCCGACATCATGGTCAGGTCCGTCCTCTACACCACCCCCGACGAGGAGGTCGTGAACGCGCTCAGGACCATGATGAAGATGAACGTCAGCCGCCTGCCGGTGCTCGAGCAGGGGGTCCTGGTCGGCACCGTCTCCCGCTCCGACGTGATTTTCGCCATCTACAAGAAGAAGGCCTGAAGCGGGTTGATGGAAGTACACGTGCTGTCCAGCGGAAGCCACGGCAACTGCACCGTGATCCGCCGCGACGACGAGGCCGTGATGCTGGACGACGGCCTCAGCGGCAGGATGACCCAGCGCATGCTGGACTTCGAGGGCATCGACCCCAAGGAGATCAAGGCCATCCTCCTCACGCACGAGCACCACGACCACGCGCAGGGGGCGGGGATCACCGCCCGCAAGTTCGGCATCCCCATCTACGCCACCCCCGGGACCTTCATGAACTTCAACCACGGGGACAACATCGACTTCCGCCCGTTCCGCATCGCGGGGAGCTTCCCCCTCTGCGGGATGACCGTCACCCCCCTCCCCACCAACCACGACGCCGCCGAGCCCTGCGCCTTCCGCATCGCCGAGGGGGAGAAGAGCATCCTCTACGTGACCGACACCGGGAAGTTCACCTTCCCCATCGAGGCCGCCCTGGCGGACGCCGACCTCGCCATCGTCGAGGCCAACTACGACCCGCAGATGCTCCGCGACGGCTTCTACCCCGAGATGACCAAGAAGAGGATCGCCTCCGACAACGGCCACATGAGCAACATGCAGACCGCCGCCGAGCTCAAGCGGACCATGGGGAGCAAGGACCGGAGGATCTTCCTGGCGCACCTCAGCGAGAACAACAACACCCCCGACGACGCGCGGCAGACCGTGTCCGACATCACCGGCATCTCGAGGTTCCGCATCGACTGCCTCGAGTTCCGCCCCACCAGGGACCGGCCGGGGGACACCCGGACGCTCACGGTGCGAGGGCGGTAATATTGACGATGAGAGGGAAAATGGCCTCTCAATTCTACTATCTGGCACATGTCAATGAAGGGGGCGCCTGACACGCCCCGCTCATCCAATATGGACAAGCCGGTCGACGACAGCGCCGGGCTCCGCGCCCTCTGCCGGGAGGTACTCGCGAAGAACGGCTACGAGCTCCTCAGCGCCTCCTTCGAGGACGGCATCGTCGGCGTGGTGGTGCTCTCCGGCAAGGACTACGGGCCCGGCCCCGACTACGAGGCCGACGTCCTCCTCTACGGGCTGGTCGGCATCAACGACAGCGACCCCTTCGGCAACGACCCGTGGATGTACACTGATTCCCGCGGGCGCCCCGGGCGGAGGGTCGCCCTGCAGGTCCCGTCCTTCTTCCGCGGGTCGCCGGGATGGGTGATCCGCGACGCGGTGCTGCAGGCGGTCAAGAACAAGACGCCCTCGGACGCCTTCTGCGACTACGTCTCGAACCGGGACTTCATCGCCAAGATGCAGGACGACTTCATCAGGGCGGTGGTGCCCGGTTCGGTGCCCTCGGGGGAGGGCGAGTACCGCTCGCTGAACGACGCCTACGCGCGGGAGCTGAAGGCGGGGCGGATCGAGGACGACCCGCTGATCGCCCTGGTCTGGAGCCAGAAGGCCCTGGGGGACAGGATATCGTCCATCTCCTACAGCTTCGCCAAGGTCATCGTCATCGACCGCCGGCTGGACTCGCCGCGGATTTCGCAGGAGGCCCTCGACTACGTCGTGTTCCTGGAGGTGTGGAAGATGGAGAACTGCTACGACGACGATTACACCCGCATGTGCGACCCCGACCTCGAGGAGAGGTTCGAGCATGCCGACCTCTTCTACCCCGACGGCGGGAAGATCAGGTCGGAGCTGAGAAAGAACAACCTATTGTAAAATTGAAATTTACTTCAAGATGCTGGCTTCGGCTGTTTCTCACATCTTGACCTTGATCTCGGAGGCGATCCCGGCCTGCACCAGGGAGACCGCGAGGACGTCCGGCATGTAGAGCACGTCCTCCTTCTTGAGGACGTAGTTGCGGTCAGGCCCGGCGATGGGCATGGGCACGTCCTGCAGGACCCTCACGAGCATGAGGTCGGTCCGCCTCGCCTTCTTCTTCGGCGCCGACGCGGGCCTCATCGGCATCCCCATCTCGGCGTCGAGCTCCATCTCCTCGTCGGTGCCCTCCTCCTCGTCCTCGTCGCCGCCGGCGGGGACGGGCTCGGGAACGGCCGCCTCGGAGGTCGGGGTGCTCTGCGGCTGGGGCTGCGGGGCCGGCTTGGGAGCGGGCTGCGCCATCATCCGGTCGAGCTCGTCGGGGGCGTCGTCCTCGGGGATCTCGGGCTCGGAGGCCTCCTCGGCGTCCACCGAGGGCTCCCCCCAGTCGTCCGGGATGCCGTCGTCCGCCGGCGCGGCCGCTTTCGCGGGGGCAGATTTGACAATCGTCTCCTCCTGCGGCCCGCTGTCCTCCCCCCAGTCATCGGGGATCTCCGAATCGTCGGTCTCCGGGACCTTCACGGGCTCGGGGCGGGGCATGGGCGCCGGCTCGACTTCCTTCGCGGGGGCCTCCTTGGCGGGCTCCGGGGTCTCGATGTCGGGCAGGCGGAAGGGGGCGTTGCCGCTCATGCGGTCGACCAGCCCGCGCATGTACTGGGCGTTCTTCAGGACGCTGTCGTAGAAGGCCCGTTCCTCCTTGGTCATGCGGGAGATGTCGATGTCCCCGCCCATGGCGCCCCGGAGGGCCATCTTGGAGATCTTCCCCAAACGGAGATCGACGATGGAGCGGGCGTGGTCGCGGGCCTTCTTGCGCTTCTCGTTGATGCCCTCCGCGAGGGGGGAATCGATGTCCTTGGCCAGGATCCTCTCGTAATCCGCTTTCAGCTGCCGAATGAGCGCGGCCATCGCGGGATAGAGGTCCTTGCGGACCTCGGTGAGGGATTTGGACTTGTGCTCGACGCGGTAGAGCTCGGAGATCTCATCGAACGTCATGGGCGAGTCCGAGGTTAGGGACATGGTGCGTCCCGACTTATGATGCCCCCGATTAAAATAACCTCTCATCTGACCGACGGCGGTGTGTGCGGATTGGGAAACGCAATATATCCAAGAGGCAATAGTGCCAGCATGCAGATATCGGATGCCGTCCGCCGCACTCCCAGGGGTCTGGAAGCCGACATCCTCGTCTCCCCCAAGTCGTCCCGCCGGGCGCTGGAGGGCGTCGACCCGTGGCGGAAGCGCCTGATCGTGAAGGTCCGCGCCCCGCCGGTGGAAGGGAAGGCGGACGAGGACGTCTGCGGGCTGTTCGAGGAGATAACCGGGTGCCGGACGGAGATCCTGTCCGGCGCGGTCTCCCGCCAGAAGACAGTGCTGATCTCGGGCGACCCTCAGAAAATAGAGCGTTCTCTGGAGGAAGCTCTGGAAAAGGGGCCCGATTGACCGAACCTGACTGGACAGGCTCAGTAGTAGGTGTAGGCGATCACCAGTGCGAACACCACTGCGATGCCCATGATCACGGTGATGATGGCGTGCCTTTTCTTGTCTTCAGTGAGTTCCATGCAATCCCGTACTCCGAACGCGGTTATTAAACCATCCGTTACCCGTGCGCGCGAAATAACCAATAAATGTGCGGGAGCCCATAACGGCGGCGGATGAAAGGAAGGTTCGTGGTCCTGGAGGGAATCGACGGCACCGGCAAGACGACGCTCGCGCACGAGCTCGCCGCTCTTACCGACGATGCCTGGATCACCTCCGAGCCCACCGACGGGCCGGTCGGCTCCGCGCTGCGCTCCGGGTCGTTCGGGGACATCCCCCCGGCGGCCGAGGCGCTGCTGTTCGCGGCCGATCGCGCCGTCCACACGGAGCGGATCAAGGAGGCCCTCGCCGAGGGCCGCTGGGTCATCTGCGACCGGTACCTCGCCAGCACCGCCGCCTACCAGGCCGCGGCCATGGGGGAGGATGCCGACCGGGAATGGCTGGTGTCCATGCAGGCGCATTCCGTCACCGAGCCCGACATCACCATCCTCCTCGACATGGACCCCGGGGAAAGCCTCGAAAGGGTCGGGGCCCGCGGGGAGGAGCGGAGCAGGTTCGAGAAGCTGGGCTACCTGCGCGCCGTGAGGGAGGAGTACCTGGCACTGGCTAAGCGCTTCGGCTACAGCGTCATCGACGCGTCGAAAAGCAGGGACGAGGTCCTGGCTGAGGCAGTCACTCTACTGAAGGAGAAGGGGATTTATGCATCCGAGCGAAGAGATCTACGGGGAAACGAGCAACAGACTGAGCGGTAAGACCATCGTTTTAGGGGTCACGGGGAGCATCGCCGCGGTGCAGTGCTTCTCGCTCATCAGGGAGCTCATCAGGAACGGGGCCAAGGTCATCCCGGTGATGACCCCTTCGGCCCAGAAGATCGTGACGCCGGACTCGCTGGAGTTCGCGTCAGGGATCAGGCCGATCACCGAGATCACCGGCCAGACCGAGCACGTGAAATACCTGGGCGACCCCGCCGACGCGGACCTGTTCCTGGTCTACCCGGCGACCGCCAACACCATCTCGAAGATGGCCAACGGCATCGACGACACCCCGGTCACTACCATGGCGACCGTCGCCCTGGGCTCGGAGATCCCGGTGGCGGTGGCCCCCGCCATGCACGGCTACATGGCGGAGAACCCGGCCGTGAAGAAGAACATCGAGACGCTCAAGAAGATGGGCGTGAACATCATCGGCCCCCGGGAGAGCAACGGCATCGCCAAGGCGGCCTCGGTCTCCGAGGTCGTGGCCTGGGCGGTCAGGCTGCTCTCGCACGACGACCTGACCGGGAAGAAGATCCTCGTCATCGGCGGGAGGAGCGAGGAGCCCCTCGACTCCATGCGCCTCATCACCAACCGCTCCTCGGGCCTCATGGCGGTCTCGCTGGCACAGCGCGCCTTCGAGCGCGGCGCCAAGGTCGAGCTGTGGATGGGCGCGGGTTCCGTCGAGGTCCCCGACTACATCCCCACCAAGGCCTACGAGACCGTCGACGACCTGGTGAAGATGCTCCCCAAGATCGACGCCGACGTGGTCATCGTGCCGGCGGCGCTGGCGGATTTCACTCCCGAGAAGATCTACAAGGGCAAGATCCCCAGCGGGAAGGGCTTCACCATGAAGATGAAGCCGGTCCCCAAGGTCCTCCCGATGATCCGCAAGAAGTGCGACTTCGTCATCGGCTACAAGGCCGAGTCCGGGCTCACCCGCGAGCAGCTGGTGAAGAAGGCCAGGGGAAGGCTCGAGGAGTACGACCTGAAGGCCTGCGTGGCCAACGACGTGGACTCCGCCGGCAAGACCTCCGCCTCCATGATCCTGGTGACCGAGGACGACGCGGTGGACATCACCGGGCCCAAGTCGGCCATCTCCGACTCCATCCTGAACTTCGTGGCCGGGAAGAGATGAAGGTCTCCGCCTTCTGCCCGGGCCACATCACCTTCATCTTCCGGCCCTGCGTGGACAGCCGGCAGTCGGACCTGCTGAAGATGGGGTCGATGGGCGCCGGGGTCCGCATCTCGCTGGGCGCGGAAGCGGTGCTGGAGGAGATCGACGATTGCTCCCGTACAATCACCGTGGACGGGGCGGAAGGCGATTTCCCGGTCTCCCGCGCGGTGCTGAACCGCATGCTCCCGGACCGGGGGCTGAAATTGACGGTAAAGAACGCCGTGCCCACCGGCCAGGGCTTCGGGATGAGCGCCGCCGGGGCGATTGCCGCGGCTCTTTGTGCAGCGGAGATCAAAGGGGAGAACATGAACGCCGCCTACGTCTCCGCCCACATCGCGGAGATCGTCGGCGGGGGAGGACTCGGGGACGTCTCCGCGCTCACCTGCCCGGCGGACGTCCCGGTGAGGGTGAAGCCCGGCCTGCCGCCCCACGGGGAGGTCGTCGGGACGGATATCAAACTGCCTCATCTGGCACTTGCCGTTCTCGGCCCCAAGATGAACACTGGGAAGGTGCTCGGCAACGTCACCAACTTCATGAGGATCACCGCCGCCGGCACCAAGGGGATGGAGGACTTCATGGCCGACCCCACCGAGGAGAGGCTCTTCTCGATCTCCAATGAATTTTCCAAAGGCACCGGCATCGAGGCGCCGGAGGTCTCGGACGCCCTGGCAAAACTTTCTCAGAAGGGCATCCGCGCCGCCATGTGCATGCTCGGCAACAGCATCGCCGCCGAGTGCTCCGCGGACGAACTCCGCGGGGTCATCGGGGATGTGCCGGTGTGGGAATGCTCGTCCACCCCGGCGGTACCCGGGGTCACTCGTAAAGGGTGAACAGCTGGTCGTCCCCGCCGACATCGAACAGCCCGATGCGGGCTCCGCAGTCGAGCCATCCGTGGGCGTAGTTCACCGCGGCGAAGGCGGTGACGATGTCCCCCGTCTCGCGGAAGTGCTTAGCGTCGTTGTAGTAAGCGACCGCCATCTCCATGAAGCTGTCCGCCAGCCTCCTCCCGTAGGAGCGCTCGGGGGCGGCGATTTTTATTTTATCCAGAGCGCGCTTGGTGATGCCGAGGTACCTGTCGATCTTCTCGTCGGTGATGACGTTGTTGACTTCTCCGGCCATGCCCTCCGCATCGCCTGAACCCGATAAAACTGCTTGCCGGAGCGGCGGATTCCCGCGGCATGGCTCCCGCGCGTCTGCGCGAAATATAATTAAGGGGGGTGCGATGGCGTGAAGCATGATAATCGTAGGCGGGTCGGCCTCGATGGACCTGGCCAAGGAACTGGCCACCGTCCTCGGGTGCGACTACATTCAGGCGGCGACCACAACCTTCCCCGACGGGGAGGTCTACACCAGGATCGACAGGGAGTCCCTGGACGACGACGTCGTGATCGTCCAGACCACCTCCCCGGACAGCAAGCTGATCGAGCTCCTGCTCCTGCAGGACGCCGTCCGCCGGCTGGGCGCGAAGTCCATCACCATCGTCATCCCCTACTTCGGGTACGCGAGGCAGGACCGCGTCTTCAAGCCCGGCGAGCCGGAGTCCGCCAAGGTGATGTGCCAGCATCTCGACATGAACTGCGACAGGGTCATCACCGTGGACATCCACAAGGAGGCCATCCTGAACTGGTTCAACCACCCGCACCGCGACATCAAGGCCGCCGCCCCCATCGCCGACTACTTCAAGGGGAGGGGGATCGACATCGTCATCTCCCCCGACATCGGCGCCGCCGGCCGCGCCAAGATGGTCGGCGACCTCATGGGCCTGCCCTCCGACCACCTGAACAAGACCCGCCTGTCCGGGACCGAGGTCCGCATCCAGCCCGCCACCGCGGACGTCCGGGGCAAGAAGGTGCTCATCGTCGACGACATGATCTCCACCGGAGGGACCATCCTCGCGGCCGCCGCCGCCCTCCGCGAGGCCGGGGCCGCCGGCATCTCCGTCGCCTGCACCCACGGGCTGTTCCTCGGGAACGCCCTCGAGAACTTCACCGGCTCCTCGCTGGACGCGGTGCTCAGCTGCAACACCCTGAACAACCCGGTGTCGCACATCTCCGTGGCCAAGATCATCGCCGACGCCCTCCGCGAGGCCGAGGAAGGGAAGTGGTGACCACGCCCGGGAACGAGAAATCGGACAAGCTGAAGACGGCGAAGGACGACGACTTCTTCGAGTGGTACAACGACATCGTCCTCAAGGCCGACCTCTGCGACAACCGCTACCCCATCAAGGGGATGAACGTCTGGACCCCCTACGGCTGGAAGCTGATGAGGGCCATCGACACCATCGTCCGCCGGGAGTACGACGAGACCGGCCACGACGAGGTCTGCTTCCCCCTGCTGATCCCGGAGACCGAGTTCAAGAAGGAGAAGGACCACATCAAGGGCTTCGACGAGGAGGTCTACTGGGTCACCCACGCCGGCCTCAACCCCCTGGACATCAGGCTGGTCGTCCGCCCCACCTCGGAGACCGCCATGTATCCCATGTTCTCGCTGTGGGTCAGGTCCCACCAGGACCTCCCGCTCAAGGTCTACCAGATCGTCAACACCTTCCGCTACGAGACCAAGCAGACCCGCGCCTTCATGCGCGTGAGGGAGATCCACTTCATCGAGTCGCACACCTGCCACGCGGACCGCGAGGACGCGGAGAAGCAGGTGGCGTAGGACGTCGAGATCGTCGATGCCCTCTGCAAGGAGCTCTGCATCCCCTACTCCCTGCTCATCCGCACCGACTGGGACAAGTTCCCGGGCGCCTACTACACGGTGGGCATCGACACCATCATGCCGAACGGCAGGACCCTGCAGATCGGCTCCGCCCACTACTACAGCACCAACTTCTCCAAGCCCTACAACATCACCTACGAGAAGGAGAACGGCGAGCACGAGTACGTCCACCAGACCACCCTCGGGATGACCGAGAGGCTGCTGGGCGCCGTGGTCGGCATCCACGGGGACAACACCGGGCTGGTCCTGCCCCCGGCCATCGCGCCGGTGCAGGCCGTCGTCATCCCCATCTTCAAGAAGGACAACGAGGCCGAGGTCATGGCCGTCTGCAAGGCGACCGAGAAGGCGCTGAAGGACGGCGGCGTCCGCGTGAAGCTGGACGACTCCGACGGGCGCCCCGGCGCGAAGTTCTACGGCTGGGAGCTCAAGGGCGTCCCGCTGCGCCTGGAGATCGGCGGCAAGGATATCGAGAACGGCGTCGCCACCTTCGCCCGGAGGGACTCCGGCGAGAAGGGCACCCTGGACCTGGCCACCGTCGCCGCCGGCGTGAAGATGATGCTCGGCATCATCGCCCACGACATGCTGGAGAACGCGAAGAAGCACCAGGAGGGCTTCATCGACGACGTCGCCGACATGTCGGCCGACAGCATCCCCGAGGGCCGCATCGTGCGGATCGGCTGGTGCGGGAGCCCCGAGTGCGGGCACAAGTTCGAGGACAAGTACGACATGAAGATCCTCGGGACGCCCTACCGCCCCGAGTCGTGGAGAGGGAAGTGCGTCTGCTGCGGGAAGGAGGGCTGCGGCCCCGCCTACGCGGCCCGGACCCTCTGAACCGCGTGATCCCGGATGCTCGAGCGCCTGAGGACGGAGGGCCCGCCCTACCCCTTCCCGAACGGGACGGAGAGGGCCCTGATGATATTCTCGGGCGCCTGCCTCCTCATCATCTGGCTCTTCTGCAACCTGGTCCTCGGGCCGGCCGACGACGTCCTCGTCTGGAACCGCAACTGGAACCGCATCGAGGACGGCCTCGTCCCCTACCTCGACTTCTCCTTCGCCTATCCCCCGCTGGCGCTCGCCCTGGAGGCCATCCCCGGCATATTGACGGAGTCGGAGGAGGGCTTCTATGCGATTTTCTCAGCACAGATGCTCCTCTTCGCCTGGGCCTCGGTGTGGCTGGTGGCGAAAGTAGCAGATAAACTGGGGCAGAGCGGCTTCCGCACCGGCGCCCTCTACTTCATCGTGCTCCTCTTCTACTCCACCGAGCTCACCAAGAAGATGGACATCGTCCCCGCCGTGACGGTGCTGCTGGCACTGTACTATTACCTCTCGGCGAAGGACCTCCCCGCCTACGCCGTGCTGCTCATCGGCGGGCTCATCAAGATCTACCCCCTGCTGCTGGTTCCGGTCTTCATCATCGACGCCTTCGCGAGGAAGAGCTCGGAGCGCCGGACCGGCGCTATCAAAGGGGTGGCGATGATCCTCATCGTCTTCGCCGCTGCGGTCGTCGGCCTGCTGGCCGCCGGCTTCTCGCTCTCGGAGACCGCCGACGTCTTCCTGCACCAGTCCGGCCGCAATTTCCAGATCGAGAGCGTGCCCGGGAACCTCTTCCTGATCCTGGGGATGCTGGGCCTCGGAGGCTACGAGATCGTCAGCCATGCGCACACCTACAACGTCGAATCGGACATCGCGGACCTCTGCGACGGGTGGTGGCTGTGGCTCTCGGCGGCCCTCGTGATCGTCTCGTATATCGTGTTCTGGCACTATCGCAGGAAGGCATCTCCCGAAGAGGCAGAGAACGCTCTGGTGAAGGGGATGGTCCTCTCCGTGCTGACCCTCCTGCTGACCTTCATGGTCTTCTCCACGCAGTACATGCTGTGGATCGTCACCCTCCTCCCGCTGATGATCATGGCTGAGCAGGACGGCCGTACCCGCCTGACGATGCAGGCGCTCTTCCTGCTCCTGTTCCCGGTGCTCCTCCCGCAGATGATATGGTACCTCTTCGACTGGGGGGAGGCGCTGGGCGCGATATCCGTGCTGATCCGCAACCTCCTGCTCCTCTGGTTCCTGGCCTACGCCCTGCGGGGCCTGCAGGGGCGCCCCCTGCGCGTGGCCCCGCTCCGTCACTGATTTAACCGACGCAGGCGTTGGGTGTCCCATGGCATTCCAAGAGGGCGAATACCTCTACCTCCAGGGCGAGGACGGGAGGAGGTACTTCTTCAGGCTCCAGGCCGGCATGAACAAGGTCGGGGGTCTGGGGGTCGTCGACGGCAGGCATTTCGAGGGGAAGGACGACGGCGATGCCGTCGAGATCGCCGGGAAGAGGTTCAGCGCCTTCCGCCCGGGCACCCTCGAGCTCATCGAGTCTCTGGAAAGGGGAGCGCAGATCATCACCCCCAAGGACTCCTGCGCCATCATCCTGGAATGCAGCATCGTCCCCGGCTCCCGCGTCATCGAGGTCGGGGCGGGCTCGGGAGGCCTCACCACCGCCCTGCTGAGCGCCGTGGGCCCCACAGGGCACGTCCATACTATCGAGTTCAAGGAGGCCAACGCCGAGAAGGCGCGGAAGAACGTCTCCCGCACCGGGCTGGACAGGTGGTGGACCTGCCAGATCGGCGACGCGAGGGAGGTCCCCGTCGAATTCGACGGTGCGGACGCCCTCACCATCGACATGCCGGACCCCGAGAACGCCTTCGACAACCTCCTCCCGCACCTCCGGAACGGGGGCCGGGTGTGCGCCTACGTCCCCAACATGAACCAGCTCGAGCGCGCCGTCAACGCCCTCCGCGACCGCGGCCTCGCCGACGTCCGCTCGATGGAGATCCTGCGCCGGGGGATGGAGGTCCACGAGGGAGGCACCCGTCCCAGCTTCGACATGCTGGGTCATACCGGGTACCTCATCTTCGCGAGGAAGCGCACCCCCCTCGGCGGTAAGGACTGATGCTTTTCCGGGCCTTTTTTCGGTGTCGTAAGCCGTTTTCGGGACTTACAGGCCCTGCTGCCTGAAGCGCGCCTAGGGAGCAGCGGGCAGGTTCCTGTCCCGCTTTGGGTCTAATTTATTATCATCCCGCGCGATACACGCGCGATGACAGTAATCGATATCAGGATCGAACTGAAGAAAGGGGTCGCGGACCCCGAGGGCTCCAACACCATGAAGACCCTCGAGGCCCTCGGTTTCAAGGGCATCAAATCCGTGAAATCGGTCAAGACCTACGTGGTGGACCTCGACATGCCCGCCGACGAGGCGCAGAAGGCCGGCGAGGAGTACTGCCGGAAGCTCCTGGCCAACCCCGTCGTCCAGAGCTACACCGTCACCGTGAGGCGATCCTACGGGCCTGATGGTGAAGCGCGACGCCCCCTACGACCTCTGCGACGTGAGGATCCGGGACGCCACCGACGCCGAGCTGGAGGAGATCTCCTCCTCCATGGCCCTCGGCCTCTCCCTGGATGAGATGAAGTCAATCCGGGACTACTACGTCAAGGAAGGCAGGGACGCCACCGACGCCGAGCTGCAGTCCCTCGGCCAGGCCTGGTCGGAGCACTGCTGCTACAAGAGCTCCAAGGCCTTCCTGAAGGAGTTCGTCTTCGGCATCGAGAGGGACGATGTGCTCTCGCGCGGCGACGCCGGCGTCATGGTGTTCGACGACGACTACGGCTACGCCCTGAGGATCGAGAGCCACAACCACCCGTCCGCCATCGAGCCCTACGGCGGCGCGGCCACGGGCATCGGCGGCATCGTCAGGGACGTCATCTGCATGGGGGCGCAGCCCATCGGGCTGGCGGACCCCCTCTGCTTCGGCCCCATCGACCGCGACGTGCAGGTCCCCAAGGGCATCAAGGGCCCCAAGTACCTGATGAAAGGGGTCGTCTCGGGGATCAGGGACTACGGGAACCGGATCGGCATCCCCACCGTCACCGGGGCGTTCTACTTCGACCCCGCCTACACCGGCAACTGCCTGGTCAACGTCTGCTGCCTGGGCATCGTGAAGCGGAAGGACCTGCTGCAGAACTACGCCTCCGGCCCCGGGGAGCTCATGATCCTCTTCGGCGGGAAGACCGGCAGGGACGGCATCCACGGCGTCAACTTCGCCTCCAAGGACATCACCTCGAACTCGGAGGAGGACTCCCGCGGCGCCGTCCAGCTGGGCGACCCCATCACCAAGGAGCCGGTCATCCACGCCTGCACCGAGCTGGCGAAGAGGCACCTGGTCACCGGCATGAAGGACCTCGGCGGCGGAGGGCTGTCCTGCGTCGTCGGCGAGATGGCCATCGAGAAGGGCTGCGGCGCGGACATCGACCTCGAGAAGGTCCCGCTGAAGGAGACCGGGCTCGCCCCGTGGGAGATCTGGGTCTCCGAGTCGCAGGAGCGCATGATGTGCACCTGCCGCCCCGAGATGAAGGACGAGATCATGAAGATCTTCGACCTCTGGGACATCACCGCCACGGTCGTCGGGAAGACCACCGACACCGGCCGCACGAGGCTGTTCTGGAACGGCGAGAAGATCTTCGACATGGACATCGAGTTCCTCACCGGCGGGCCGCTCTACCACCGCCCGTTCAACATGCCCAAGCCCTCCTCCGCGGAGGGCGAGGAGTTCCCGGACCTCCCCGCTACCGGCGAAGTGCTCAAAGCACTGCTCTCGGACCCCAACGTGGCGTCCAAGGAGTGGGCCATCAGGCAGTACGACCACGAGGTCCGCGCCTCCACCGTCTCCGGGCCGATAGTCGGCGCGCCCAACGCCGGCGGGCCCGGCGACGCCACCGTCCTGCGCCCCGTCCACGACCGCTGGAACGGGCTGGCCGCCGCCGTCGGGTGCAACCCCTGGGCGACCGCCGCCGACCCCTACCGCGGAGGGATGGCGTCGCTCGACGAGGCCTACCGCAACGTGGTGGCCGTGGGTGCGGTGCCCAACGCCTTCACCGACTGCCTCAACTTCGGCAGCCCCGAAAACCCCGACCGGCTCGGCGAGTTCCGGGAGGCCGTGCACGGCATCGGGGACTTCGCGAAGGAGCTGAACATCCCCATCCCCTCGGGCAACGTCTCGATGTACAACCAGGCGCCCGGCGGAGAGCACATCCTGCCCACGCCGATGATCGTCTGCTGCGGGCTGGTGAAAGATGTAAGGAAGACCGTGTCCGCCGACCTCAAGAAGGAGGGCTCCTGCCTGTTCCTGGTCGGCGACACCGGCTACCAGATGGGCGCGTCGCTCCTCTACCGCCGCTTCGGCGGGAAGGGCGGCGAGGTGCCCCCGGTCGTACCCAAGAGGCTGAAGGAGGTCTCCGGGAGGCTGCTGGACGCCATGGGCAAGGGCCTGGTGCTCTCCTGCCACGACTGCTCCGACGGAGGGATGGGCGTTGCTGTCGCCGAGATGTGCATCGGCGGGGACATCGGCGCGAAGCTCGACCTGGCCGCCCTCGGCGGCCCCGACGAGGCCCGTATGCTGTTCTCCGAATCGCCGTCCAGGTGGGTGGCCGAGGTCTCCGCTTCCAATGCAGAGGAGTTCACCAAGATCCTGGGCGACGCCGCGACGCCGATCGGCATCACCGGCGGCGATAACTTCGTAGTCGGCGGGACCGAGGTCCCGGTGAGGGAGCTGAGAGCCGCGTGGAGCGACCCCGTCTGGAAGTACATGGGGGGATCCCAGTGAAGGCTGAGGATGTCAGGGTCTGCGTGATCAGGATCGAGGGGACGAACTGCGAGGACGAGATGGCCGAGGCCTTCGAGGCCGTCGGCGCGCAGGCCGAGAAGGTGCATCTCAAGCAGCTGCTGGGACAGTGCTCCCCGGAGCTGAAGAGGAGTCTCGAGGACTACGATGCCCTCGCCTTCCCTGGAGGGTTCTCGGCGGGCGATTACGTCCGCGCCGGGGCGCTCTTCGCGGCGAGGATCAAGGCCGGCCTGCGGAAGGACCTGCAGGACTTCGTCGACGACGGCAAGCCCGTCCTCGGCGTCTGCAACGGCTTCCAGATCCTGGTGGAGCTCGGCCTCCTGCCCGGCTTCGGGAAGGAGATGGAGGACACCCCCTCCGCCGCCCTCTTCACCAACGACTCGGGCCGCTTCGAGTGCCGCCCCTCCGTGCTCCGCATGGACAACCGCGGCAAGTGCGTGTTCACCAGCGAGATCCCCAAGGGCAAGCTGCTGAGGATCCCCGTGGCCCACGCCGAGGGGAAGCTGCTCAGCGCCGACCCCAAGTTCATCGATAAGCTGGAGGAGAACGACCAGGTGGTCTTCCGCTACACCGGACCCGACGGAGGGCCCGCCCCGTACCCCTGGAACCCCAACGGCTCGCCGTCGGACATCGCCGGCATCTGCAACGCCCAGGGCAACGTGATAGGCATGATGCCCCACCCCGAGAGGGTCCTGAGCGCCTACACCATGGACGGGTGGACGCGCGGCCATGAGTCCGAGGACGGGGACGGCATCGCGATCTTCCGCTCGGTGATGAAGTACCTCTCCAAGAGGTGAAAACCCCGGGAAGGGCGCGAGCCCTTCCCTTTCCTTTTTCAAAATCAATATTGACGTCAGGGGTCAGAGGCTGACCTTGACCTCGACCTTGTCGCCGGTGTTCAGGCCCAGGGTGCGCCTGATATGGTACTGGCAGATGATCTCGATGACGTCGGCGTAGATGGTCCGCTCGGGGACCACCACGGCGCACTCGAGGTTCTTGATGTTGGCCTTGTAGGCGATGACGTTCCCGAAGGTCCGCCCCTCGTTGGTGAAGCCCTTGATGAAGATCCCGGCGGTGGCGCGGATGACGTCGAGCTTCCCGACGTCCTCCTTGTCGACAGCGACGTTGAAGGTGCCCGCGTACGGCTTGTAGCCGAGCTTCTCGACGAACTGGTCGACGTAGCCCCTCTGGCAGATGTAATAGCCGCCCTCCCCGAGCCCGTCCTTGACGGTCCCGTGGATGTTGATGTGGTCGGTCAGCTCGAAGATCCGGCGGTACTCGTTGTACTCCTGCCGGAGCGCGTCCGCCCCCGCGGGGGTGATCTTGATGCGCTGCTTGCGGGCCCCGAGGTCGCGCACGATGAGCCCCTGGTCCAGGAGCTCGAGGATGCGCTTGGACGCCGACTGCTGGCTCATCTCGAGGGTCTCGCCCAGCTCCCGGGACGAGACCGCTATGTAATCATCCAGTCCTCCGAGGAGGGCGAGCTTTCTCAGTGCGAAAGTGTATTTCTCGTCCAAGGTATCGGCTGGGTAATGCCGTTCTTTTCCTTTAAAGGTAACTAAAATCCTAGTAGGGAAAGAAAAAATGGATAAGGACCCGGCCCCGGAGGGCCGGGCGGATGGTTTGGGATCTATCAGAACTGGTGGGGCTCGGCGGTCCAGTCCTTCGCATCGCGGGTGTAGGCCACGAGGAAGATGCAGGTGACGACCGCGAACTCGACGCAGCCGAACCAGAGCTCGAAGTACTCGGCCACGGTGGCCCCGGCGATGACGCCGAGGGTCAGGAAGTCCATGAACATGAGCATCTTCCAGCTCCACTGCCTGTTCTTCGTGAAGGCGCCCGCGAGGGCGAAGCACATGCACATGACGAGCAGCAGCAGGGCGGCGAGGATGAGCGAGTCAGCGGCGTCGTCCTCCTCGAGGTCGAGGAAGAGCACCAGGCCGATGACGGCGATGACCCCGCCGATGATGCCGAGCACCTGCCCGACCCTGAGGGTGTTGGACATTTTCATTGCGAAACCTCCTTCTTCTTGTTCCTCGCGACGGCGTCGACGGGGTTCTTGGGCTGGACGTTCCTGGCCACGGTGTAGGTGGCAGCCTCGATGAGCCAGAAGGCGGCGAGCACGAGGCTGATGACCTCCCACTCCTCCCACTCGAAGGAGACGTAGCTGAAGAACGAGATCATGTACAGGACGACCGGCGCGCCGGCGGCGAGGATCTTGCCGTCGTACCAGCACTGGCCGGTCCAGAACAGGGAGGCGAACACGAAGAGGGTGGCGCCGAGCACGGCGAAGAAGTCGTGGATGTCCCCGCCTTCGTAATCCGCATCGTAGAATCCGACCATGACCAGGCTCAGCCCGGTGAAGACCAGGATGATGCCGCAGCTGATGAAGCCGACTTTCTTGCTGTTCAGGGCCTCGCCGATACCGTAGACGGCGAGGAGGATGCTGGTAATGATGCATCCCCATTCGAAGTAGGTCGCGGCGTCGGTGTCGGAGATCCCGAAATCAGAGAAGGAGTTGGTTCCCCATACCCAGCTGCTGTCAGCGCTGTAGCAGGCGAGCCATGTCAGGCAGAACATAACCCCAGCGATAATTCCGATCCATCCGAATGCGGCGGCGTGCCTCTTTGCATCCGCGTTCATGGGTCCCCAGTATCCTGTGGGGTTTTATTAACCTTACTTTAAAATAACAGACGCGGACGAAAGGGATTTATCCGTTTCAGGCGTCCGTCTGGACGATTTCCATGGACAACGTCTACTTCGTGGGCACCGCGGGGAGCGGCAAGAGCACTATGGTCGGGGCCTTCAAAAGGTGGCTGGACGACAACGAGATCGACTCCTGCGTCGTCAACCTCGACCCCGGGGCGGAGAAGCTCCCCTACGAGCCGGACATCGACATCAGGGAGTGGATCAACCTCGACGAGGTGATGTCCCAGTACGGCCTCGGGCCGAACGGGGCGCAGATCGTGGCGGCCGACCTGATGGCCGTCAACATCGACAAGGTGAAGGAGGCGCTGGACACCTACGATGTCGACTACGTGCTCATCGACACCCCCGGCCAGCTCGAGCTCTTCGCCTTCCGGGAGAGCTCCACCATCGTCATCGACGCGCTCGGCAAGGAGAGGTCGATGATCGCCTACCTGTCCGACCCCACCCTCTACCGGTCGGCCAACGGCTTCGTCTCGGCGATGACCCTGAGCGCCCTGGTGCAGTTCCGGCTGGACATGCCGATGATCAACCTCCTCTCGAAGATCGACACCCTGCAGCCGGCGGAGTCCGACCGCATCATCGACTGGTACAACAACCCCGACACCCTCTACGGGGACCTCCTCGACGAGGACAAGGACCCCGAGTCGGTGATCGGGATGGAGCTCTTCCGGGCGCTGGAGGACACCGGCGTGTTCGGGGAGATGAGGGGCGTCTCGGCGGAGAAGGAGATCGGCCTCCAGGAGATCTACGCCGCCGTCCAGCTGCAGTTCGCCGGCGGCGAGGACGCCAACCGGGACGATTCCGATAGCTGATCACATCGAGCCGGTCTGCTTCAGATAGGGCAGCGTCAGCTCGGCGCGGCCGCCGTCGGTCCTGATGATGCCGGTGTAGCCGGCGTTGAAGAGCCGCCGGCGGGCGGCCTTGATTTCGTCCTTCCCGTGGATCCCGTAGACGAAGCGGGAGACGTTCCTCCCCTCCACGAAAGTGCCCCTGTAAGGCTCGTGCTTGGGGAAGTCGTAGCGGGACATCGCGAGGGTCAGCACCGCGCGGATCTGGGACATGCGCGCCGGGAGCATCTTTCCATTGGAATACAAGGGGGTCCCGGGCGGGGCGTCGCGGGCGTAGACGTGCATCCCGCCGCAGCCCAGCCCGTCGGCGCGGAAGAAGGCCTCCACAATCTGCTTCGCGGAGTGCTCCGGGCCGATGGGGCCGGTCCCCGTGATGACGTCGAGGCCGGCGTCGCGGTAGGCGCGGATGGTGGCCAGGCGGGCGTCCGGGGAGGCGCCGGTGTCGGTGCCCTCGCCGATGCGGACCGAATGGACGGCGCCGTAGGCGCCTGCCTCCTTTAGCTTGTCCACTCCTTCCCGGTCGGTGTCCGCGCTGTCGATGTAGATCTCCGTCCCCTTGGCGGACGCATCGCGGGCGATGCCCGTTAGGTAGGCGAGCCGGTCCATGTCCATCTCGCCGATGGTCGAGAGCACGATCCTCCTCACGTCGGAGAATCCGCCCAATTCCTGGCAGCGTTTCTGAAGGTCCTTCTCATCGATGTCCCAGAAGACCGAATCGGTGGTGGCCGCGGCCCACTTGCAGAACCCGCAGTTGACCGGGCAGGGGCCGGTGGAGACGGGGATTTGCGCCTCGAGGAGCCCTGTCGAGCGGCACTCCGACATGGTCAGGCGCTCCGCCAGGGAGACGGCCATGGCGGCCTCGGGGGAGCGGTCGCGGAAGCTCAGCAGGTACTCGCACTCCTTGGGCTCGAGGCGCTCCTTGTAGTAGCCTTTCGAGAGGATGTCGGCCGCTCTCTCATCGAACATGCACAACTCATCGAGAAAAGGATAGTAAAAGGTTTTGAGGGATGTGCCAGACGGGGGATTCCCCCCGCCCGCTCATCCGTAGAGGTATGCCGGGGGCGCCTTAACCTTGTTGCGGTCGGTGGCGATGACCTTGTCCCGGGCGGCGTCGAAGTCCTCGGGCATGATGGTGTCGCGGTTGTTCCTGATCGCCAGCATTCCCGCCTCGGTGCAGATGCTCTTGATCTCCGCTCCCGAAGCGCCCTCGGTGGCCTCGGCCAGCTTCTTGGCGTCGACCTTCTTGGAGACGTTCATGTGCTTCAGGTGGATCTTGAAGATCTGCTCCCGGCCCTCCAGGTCGGGCAGCCCGACCTCGATGATCCTGTCGAACCTCCCGGGCCTCAGCAGGGCGTCGTCGAGGATGTCGGGCCGGTTGGTGGCGCCGATGATCTTGACGTTGCCGGTGGGGGTGAACCCGTCGAGCTCGGCCAGCAGCTGCATGAGGGTCCTCTGGACCTCTCTGTCGCCGGAGGTGGCGACGTCCGCCCTCTTGGCGCCGACGGCGTCGATCTCGTCGATGAAGATGATGGACGGGGCCTTCTCCTTGGCGAGCTCGAACAGCTCGCGGACCAGCCTCGCGCCCTCGCCGATGTACTTCTGGACGAGCTCGGAGCCGACCAGCCTGATGAAGGTGGCGTTGGTGGCGTTGGCGACGGCCTTGGCCATCAGGGTCTTACCCGTTCCGGGCGGGCCGACCAGCAGGACGCCCTTGGGGGGCTCGATGCCGACCTTGGCGTACAGCTCGGGGCGGAGCAGGGGATCTTCGACCGCTTCGCGGAGCTCCCGCATCTGGTTGGACAGGCCGCCGACGTCCTTGTAGGTGATCGTGGGCTTCTCCAGCACCTCCCCGCCGGAGACCACGGGGTCGATGGCCGAGGGCAGCACCTGCATGACGGCCAGCGACTGCTTGTTGAGGGTGACGCGGGACCCCGGGATGAGGTCCTTGGGGTCGACGTAATCCGAGACGCCGACCAGGAAGTCCGGGCCGGTGGAGCTCTTCACGACGACCTTCCCGTCGGGGAGGACGTCGCGCAGGTTCCCGATGACCAGGGGCGGGGTCTTGAGCCTCTCCAGCTCCCCCCTCACCCGGGCCATGTCCTTCTGGACCCGGAAGAGCTCGCTCTCCGCAGCGCGCTTCGAGTTCTCGGCGTTCTGCAGGTCCTGCATGAGGCGGACGTTCCGCTCCTCGAGCGAGACGATCTTCGCCTTCAAATCCTCGGTATCGGTATCCTCGGGCATATTGAACAGGGGGGTGATATCTCTCACCTTTTATTAAGGGCAAAGTAACACGGAGGAAAGTACAGGGAGCCTTAAATTCCTCCGAAAACGGCGTCTGGCACATCGCTGTTTTACATTTTTTCCAATTGTACTTCTACATAGCATCATCGGTCCTGAGGCCGGCATTTCCGCATTAAGTATAAATTACGGGCGCGGGTATGGAAGGAGCATGATTTGCGAGATGTGCGGAAAGGAGGTTCCGACCACCCGCCCCATGATGGTGGAGGGCGTCAAGCTCAACCTCTGCCCCAGCTGCATGAAGTTCGGCGACGACTACCACCCTCCCGCGGAGGAAGGCGGACGCAGCTTCGAGGCCAACGACGCCGTCATCCAGCAGAGGCTGGAGAGGCGCCAGCGGCGCATGCAGACCAAGGACATCTTCGAGGGCACCGCCTCGGTGGCCCTCATCGAGGACTACGGCAAGGTGATCCGCCGGGCCCGCGAGAAGAAGGGCATGGACATGGAGTCCTTCGCGAAGTCCATCAGCGAGAAGAAGGGGACCCTCGAGAAGGTCGAGGCCCAGAACCTCGTGCCCAACGACCAGCTGGTCAAGAAGCTGGAGAAGGCGCTGGGGATCAAGCTGACGGAGGTCGTCCAGTCCGGCGGCACCGTGTCCGCCAAGGGCGGGCAGCAGGGGCTGACCCTCGGGAACTTCGTCGTCCGCGAAGAGGACAAGAAGAAGAACTGAAACCACTCACGGGAGGAGCGATCCTCCCGTTCTTTTCCATCTTATCAGGCGCAAGTGCCAGACATCGAAAATCAATGCACCGAGAGGTTCTCGTAGACCTTCTTCGAGAGCTCGGTCACGTCCGCCCCGGAATCCCGCAGGACCAGCACGGCGGCCGCCGAGATGTCGATCCCGAGCTTCCGCTTGACGGCGTTGCACTCGGCGATGAACTTGCCCTTGTTCGCCCACCCGTAATCGCCGGAGAGGGCCACGAACTGCGGGAAGAGGTCCTTCTCGCCGCCGTCGTCCTGAGGCGTCTGGGTCTTCTGTTTTGCAGGCTTCGAAGAGGGCTTCCCGTCCTTTATCCGCTGGGCCACCGCGTGCTTCACGGCGTCCGTCGGGCGGTAGGCCACCGGGACCTGTATGGTAGAGAAATCGGAGCCGGGCTTGAGCAGCCCGTTGGCCTGGACGACGGCCTTGGACTCCGTCAGCACGGAGATGAGGGCGTCCGCCTCCTTCATGGACATCCACTTGAGGTCGAGCGCCACGTACATCTTCAGCTCCTTGGGGGTCATCGCATCCTTCCCCTTGCTGCGGAAGAGCGCCGCGGCGCAGATCTCGAGTTCGTCGGCCATTGCCTGTCGTATCGCGACCTCCCATTTAATGGGCGCGGATACGCGCGCGTGCGTTGTTTGTTATTCCACTAACAGTAGGAAGAAAGGTTTATAACCGACATGCGGCTAAGGGCGATTCGATTCAGTGTGGTGACCTATGAAGTACACAAGGTTTGAGAAAGCTAGGATCATCGGGGCCCGTGCGCTCCAGATCTCCTACGGCGCGCCTGTCCTGGTCGACTACCCCAAGGATATGATCGACCCCATCGACATCGCCATGCTGGAATTCAAAGCAGACGTGATCCCGATCACGGTCGTTAAGAACTGAGGAAACAACATGGCAGACAATGATGACGTTCAGGTAATCACCCAGGAGCTCCTTATCCCCGAGGACACCTACCTCACCTCCGGTGTCCACATCGGCACCAAGTACAAGAGCGCGGACATGAAGGACTACATCTACAAGGTGCGGTCCGACGGCCTCCACGTGCTCGACATCACCAAGACCGACGAGAGGATCCGCGCGGCCGCCAAGTTCCTGGCCCGCTTCGACCCCCAGAGGATCCTGGTGGCCTCCGCCAGGCAGTACGGCCAGCGCCCGGCCAGGGAGTTCTCCAAGGCCATCGGCGCCCCCGCCTTCGCGGGCCGCTTCGTGCCCGGCACCATGACCAACCCGGTCAACCCCTCCTACGTCGAGCCCGACGTCCTGGTGGTCACCGACCCCGCCGCCGACCGGCAGGCCCTCAACGAGGCCCTCAACCTCGGCATCCCCATCGTCGCCCTCTGCGACTCCAACAACGAGTCCCGCAACGTCGACCTCGTCGTCCCCACCAACAACAAGGGAAGGCGCTCCCTGGCGTGCATCTACTGGCTGCTCGCCCGCGAGGTCCTGCTCGCCCGCGGCGACATCAAGGACCCGTCCGAGTTCACCATGACCATCGACGACTTCGAGGCCAACTACTGAAACCCACGGAGGGCCTCCGGGCCCTCCTCACTTTAAAAAACGCTTTACGTTACCTTCTCCATTCCCTCTTCTATGCGCAGTCCCGCAGTAGCAGGAAGATTCTATCCCGACGACCCCGCCGCGCTCCGGGCCTCCGTGGCCAGGAGCTTCAGGATGGGCCCCGGCGAGCCCGGCGAATGCACCGGGGAGAGGTCGATCTCCGCGGTGCTGGCGCCCCATGCCGGCTACGAGTGCTCGGGGACCTGTGCGGCCCACGCCTTCAAAGCGCTGGCCGAGGACGGCCGCCCCGACGCCTACATCGTCATCGGCCCCGACCATTACGGGGTGCCGTACGAGACCGTCATGTGCAGCGACGATTACCTCACGCCCCTGGGGCGCGTGCCCGTCCACAAGGACATCGCGGCCCGCCTGAGGCAGTTCGTCCCCGACGATCCCCGGGCGCACTTCCGCGAGCACTCCATCGAGGTGGAGCTCCCGTTCATCCAGTACATCGACCCGAAAGCGCAGGTCGTGCCGATCATCATGAGCCGGCAGACCCCCGGCAACGCCGAGCGCCTGGCGGAGGCCGTGAAGACGGCCTGCCTGGGCTACGACGTGGTCATCGTGGCCTCCAGCGACCTGGTCCACTACGTCCCGCACTCCTACGCGGAGGCGGCCGACGCGGACTTCCTGAAGACCGTCGCCGCGGGAGAGCCCGGCGCCGTCTTCGACACCGTCAGGAGGAACGGGCTCACCGTGTGCGGCTACGGCCCCATCGCCGTCGCCATGATGCTCTCGGCCCCCGGGAGGATCAAGATCCTCAACCAGACGGACTCCGCGGTGACCCTCGGGATGGGCTACGACAGCTGCGTCGGGTACGGCTCGGCCGTCATGTACAAGCCCGGGCGCTGAGAAGTCAAAACATTTTTGCCAGAGATAATCTGGCAATATCAATTTTCAATGAAAAACGGGCGGGGGATAACCCCGCCCGAAGAAGTTTTCAGATGTTCTTGAGCCAGCCCAGCGAGGGCTCGTAGATCAGGCCCTTGTTGCCGAGGTCGTCGGTGATCTCCTCGAGCTCCATGCTGGAGATGCCCTCTTCCTGGGCCCTCTTCTCGAGCTCGACCCGGGGCGCGCCCTTGCTGCCGTCGTTGAGCTCCGCGATGAGCCTGAGGACGATGTCCTCCTTGGCCTCGCGGTCGTCGTTCTTCTGCTCACCGTCCCCGGCCTCGCCGTCCTTGACCTCGATGTCGATCTCCTCCGGGCCCTCCTCGGGGAGGGTGTCCTCGGGCAGGCCGAAGTCGATGTTGTCGTCGGGCAGGATCATCCGCAGGGCGTTCTGGATGCTCATGAGGTAGGTCCCGGACTCGGGATTGCCGTAGACCTCCAGGGCCTGGCTGATGCCGTTCGCCTCGATCTCCGAGTACCCGGCCTTCTTGAGGCCCTCGGCGGAGCAGTCCCCGGACTTGATGGCCTTCTGCATCTTGACCATCCGGTCCCAGGTGGACCTGGCGGTCTCGAGGAGCCATTCCTTGCGGATGCCCTCGGTGATCGGCACGATGCGCTCGGGGCGCACCGAGACGAAGGTGCGCTGGTCGTCGGTGGTGTAGGACTTCACCTTGCCCATGATGGCGATGATGCTGGGGGTCTCGATGTCCGCGATGGCCGCGGCGGCGTCGGGCTGGAACCGGCCGATGTTGATGTAGACGGTCCCGTTCCCGATGTCCTGGAGGCGTCCCCTCCACATGGGCTCGTCGTCGGTCCCGACGTTCTCCTTCTCGGTCAGCACCCCGGCCATCAGCACGCGGTTGATGCGCGCGCCCAGCCGGCTGAGCTGGTACGAGGGCATCTTCTCGGCCTCGGCCTTGATCTCATAGGTGGCGCTGTTCAGCTCGCTGCTGAACACCCTCCACGCGGTCTCCCTGGTGTTGGTCATAGCGCTCCCTCCACTTCCTCGTAGAGCTTGCGTGCCTCTTTCACCACGTCCACCGGCGCGAGCTCCGCGCTGTGCACGATGATCTGGGGCCCGAAGTCGTCGGTCATCACGTTGCCCTTGAGGGTGACCCTCTTGAGGATGAGGCCGGCGGCCATCCGGTCGGCGACCGCGGCCGCCTTGCCGGTGGACTCGGCAATCTCCTCGGCCTCCTTGATGCCGATGCCGGTCAGCTTCTCGGTGTCGGCACGGCCGATGATGGCGCTGATGGCGCCGGTGCCGTCGTCGACGGTCGCTTTGATCCTCAGGTCCTTGACGGGGTCCACCTGGCCGTGCAGGGCGCACTCGCCGTTGTTGAGCGCGCGGCGGCACTGGGGGCACCTCTCGATGAGGCCGGAGCCGGACCTGATGTCCACGACTGTTCCTTTGATTACAATGTCGAGCCCGCCGCCGACGCGGATGATGTCGCCCACGGTGCGCTCGTTGTCCTCCGCCTTCACGCCGGGGATGTCGCCCTCCTGGGGGTGCACCTCGGTGTTGTCGAAGTTGAGCTGCGGTATGCCCTTCCACGCCCTCACGTAGGCGTTGTCGACCTTGACCACCTGCCCCTCGCGGAGCTGGAAGTCCTTCCAGGCGGTGAAGGAGATCTTGCCGGTCTCGTCGGCGATGGTCCCCGACCACACGGTGCGGGGCTCCCCCTTGATGGAGATCTCCCTGGTGGCCACGTCGAGGATCTTGCCGGTGACGCAGACGTTCTTGGTGTTCTCGGTGATGGTGCCGATCTTGGCGGGCTCGGCGGGGGCGCCGGCCGCGTTGCGGGAGACGGCGTCGAAGGTGACCTCGTCGTTGGGGACGACCTTCCCGCGGTTTCCGATGTTGAGCTGGGGGGCGTTGCGGAACTTCTTGGTGTACGCGTTCTTGAAGGTGTACACCTTGCCCTTCTCGTACTCCCCCTCGTCGCTCCAGATGGTGAACGGGATGGAGCCCGTGTCGTCGGCGCAGATCCCGGAGATGATGGTCTTCGGGACGCCTCTGGCGGTGATCTCCCTCTTCTCCACGAAGATGATCTTCGCGACCACGGTCACGTTCATCTCCGTGCCCTGGATCTCGTTGACCTTCTTGGTGACGCCCGCGGAGGAGACCTGTACGTTCCCCCCGGACTTCCTGTTCCCCAGTTTCTTGATGATGCCGCTCTTGGCGGCGTCCGTCTGGATGTGGTACACGTTGATGTACGTGTTCGCCTCCTTCCGGATGGTGTCCATGCTGACCTCTCCGCCCAGCGCGTCGAAAATCTCCTTCGCGACTGGTTCGATGTCGATCTTGCCGGAATCCTCCATTTTCTATCCCTCTAGGTTCTTTCTTCAGCGAGGTTTTTACATGCTTTTTGGGCAGGTTTCCGCTGTGCTCGGACTATCATCCGCTTCTCGTTTAAACCCATCTATTGCAATCAGAACAAGGTAAGATTGACTGCAGCTTCCCGGCCCCGGATCCCGGCGAAAGGCCCGTTTACCGAAAGCGGTCGCTCGGCATATCTTTAAAAACCCAAAGAAGATAGGACGGTATGGTTCCAAGAAAGAAGATCGACGAGATCCTTGCGGGCTATGACCACAGCAAGCTGACCATAGCGACCCTTTGTTCCCACTCGTCGCTGCAGATCTTCCACGGGGCGAAGAAGTTCGGTTTCAGGACCATCGGCCTCGTCACCAGGAACAACCAGAAGATCTACGATGCCTTCCCGCTCGCGAAGCCTGACAAGTTCTTCACCTACCAGGACTACGACGAGATGCTGGAGAGGAAGGACGAGCTCCTCGACGAGAACGTCCTGCTCATCCCCCACGGCTCCTTCGTGGAGTACATGGGGTCCAAGGTCTTCGAGGACTTCGAGGTGCCGTCGTACGGGAACCGCGCGGTGCTGGGATGGGAGTCCGACCGGGACAAGCAGAGGGAGTGGATCACCTCCGCCGGGGCCCCGATGCCGAAGCTCATCGCCGACCCCAGGGAGATCAAGGAGCCGGTCATGGTGAAGTACCACGGCGCGAAAGGGGGCCGCGGGTTCTTCATCGCCAGGGACTACCCCGACTTCAAGCAGGGCATCGACAACAGCCAGCCCTACACGATCCAGGAGTACTGCCTGGGTACCAGGTACTACCTCCACTTCTTCTACGACCCCCTCAAGACCGACGGCTACCGCATCAAGCAGGGCGGGTCGCTGGAGCTCCTCTCCATGGACAGGAGGGACGAGTCGAACATCGACGAGATGTACAAGCTCGGGAGCATCGAGGAGGCCAAGAAGCACGGGCTCTACCCCAGCTTCGTGGTCACCGGGAACACCCCCGTCGTCATCAGGGAGTCCCTGCTGCCCAAGGCCTTCAAGATGGCCGAGGACATCGTGAACAGGTCCTACGAGCTGTTCGGCGGGATGTGGGGGCCGTTCTGCCTCGAGACCGTCGTCAACGACAAGCTCGAGTTCAGGATCTTCGAGATCTCGACCAGGATCGTCGCGGGGACCAACCCGTTCATCAACGGCTCCCCGTACGCCGAGATGATCTACCCCGGCCTCAGCACCGGCGGCCGTCTCGCCATGGAGATCCGCGACGCGGACAAGGCCGGGAAGCTCGACGAGATCATGTCCTGAGCCCTCCGGAGCTCACCGTCTGGGTCATTAGCCGTTCGGGAAGCGGAGCGTGGGAAACCTTCACGCGCGCGCCCGTTCGTAATCTATTTAATGAAAGTCCCTGATGGCGAGGAAAAAGGGGTTCCGTTATCGTGGTCAGCGTATCGGACAGGGTCCAGAAGATTCCGGCCTCGGGCACCATCGCTATCTCCAATCTTGTGAGCGATCTCAGGGCGCAGGGCGTAGACATTGTTTCCTTCTCGATGGGGGAGCCGGACTTCGACACCCCCGCCTACATCAAGGAGGCGGCGAAGAAGGCACTGGACGACGGCTTCACCCACTACACCCCGAGCACCGGCATTCCCGAGCTCAAGGAGGCCATCGCCCGGACCGTCCGCCGCGATAACGGGATCAACATCTCCACCATGAACGTGCTCGTCACCCCCTGCAAGCACGCCATCTTCATGGCCGCGCTCGCCTACCTGAACCCCGGCGACGAGGTCATCCTGCCCGACCCCGGCTGGGTCACCTATGAAGCGGACATCAAGCTGTGCGGCGCCAAGCCGGTTTACGTTCCTCTCAAGTTCGAGGACGGCTTCATCCTCGACCCCGCCGCTGTGGAGGCCGCGGTGACCCCGAAGACCAAGATGATCATCCTCAACACCCCGGCCAACCCCACCGGGTGCGTGATGCCCGAGAAGGCCATCAGGGAGATCGCGGAGATCGCCGAGAAGCACGACCTCATCGTGCTGGCCGACGAGATCTACGAGCACGTCATCTACTCCGGGAAGCACTTCTCCATCGCCTCGGTCCCGGGGATGCTGGACCGCACCATCACCGTCTCCGGCCTCTCCAAGACCTACGCCATGACCGGCTGGAGGATCGGCTGGGCGGTGGCCGGCGCGGATGCCATCAAGGCCATCAACAAGCTGCAGTCCCACTCGGTCTCCTGCTGCGTGTCCTTCGCCCAGAAGGGCGCCGTGGAGGCCCTCAACGGGGACCAGGCCCCGATGAAGGCCATGGTCGACGAGTTCCGCGTGCGCCGCGACCTCACCCTCGACCTCCTCGAGGAGATCCCGGGCATAGAGTGCCAGAAGCCCGAGGGAGCGTTCTACCTCTTCCCCCGCTACGACGCCGACATCCACTCCGTGGACCTCGCCAAGAAGATGCTGCAGGAGGCCCACGTGGCCGTCACCCCGGGCGCCGCCTTCGGCCCCCACGGCGAAGGGTTCTTCCGCATCTCCTATGCGACGAGCGAGGACCAGATCCGCGAGGGCCTGTCCCGCATGAAGAAGTTCATGAGCAGTCTCTGAGATCAGAGATCTGGCACATTGGCATTCCCGCCCTTCCGCCCTTACATTGCACGGGCACGTACGCACGTTGTCGCGCGCGCATAATTAAAATAAGGGTTGCCAATAACCGAATCGTTCCGCCCTTCCAGGGGCGCTCAGTGATCCAAATGAGCAGGAAATTATTCACCGTCGGCCCGGTAGACGTGCCGGCCGACGTCCGCGAGGCAATGGACAGACCGATGATCACCCACCGTTCGTCCGAGTACAAGCAGCTCCACGCCGACATCGAGGAGAAGCTGCACAAGGCGCTCGGCACCGACAACGACATCTTCATGGTGGCCGGCTCCGCGACCGTCCTCCTCGAGGGGGCGGCCCGCAACGGCATCAGGAAGCACTCGCTGGGCCTCACCTCCGGCTCGTTCGGCGACAGGTCGATCGAGGTCGCCACCACCAACGGCCGCCAGGTCGACGTGGTGAGGGTCCCGCTGGGCAAGGCCGTCAAGCCCGCCGACATCGACGGGAAGGTAACGAAGGACATCGAGGCCGTCCACTGGGTCAGCAACGAGTCCTCGACCGGGGTCTACTGCGACAACCCCGCGCTCGCCGAGGAGGTCAGGTCCCAGAACCCCGACGCGCTGGTCATGATCGACGCCGTCACCTCGATGTTCGCCATGGACCTCGACTGGAAGCGCACGCAGCCCGACTCCGTCGTCTTCGGCTCGCAGAAGGACCTCGCCCTGCCCCCCGGGCTGGCCTTCGTGGTCGTCTCGCCCGAGTTCATGAAGAAGTCCGAGAGCATGGAGAACAAGGGCTTCTACACCGACTTCGTGAAGCTCAAGGAGAAGAACGACGTCAACTACGCCCTCACCACCCCGCCGGTGTCCATCATGTTCGGCCTCGACTACCAGCTGGACAAGATGCTGAAGGAGGGCATGCCCGCCAGGTACCGCCGCCACCAGGAGATGGGCGACATGCTCCGCAAGTGGGCGAAGGAGAAGCTCGAGGGCATCTTCCCCGAGGAGGGCTACCAGTCGAACTCGCTCGCCGTGGTAAAGAAGGGCGACCTGGACTTCGACGCCTTCCACAAGGTCATCAAGGCCCACGGGATGGAGATCTCGAACGGCTACGGGGACATCAAGAAGGACACCTTCCGGGTCGGGACCATGGGGGACCTGGGACCGGCCGACATCCAGCAGCTCATCGACGTGATGAACGGCGCCCTGGAGGAAGTGAAGCAGTAAATGGCAAAGATTCTCGTTTCGGACAAGCTCAGCAAGGACGGCCTCGACATCCTCGAGGCCTCCGGCATGCCGGTGGTCATGAAGACCGGCATGACCGAGGACGAACTCTGCAGGGAGATCGCGGACTACGACGCCCTGATCATCAGGTCGGGCACCAAGGTGACCAGGAAGGTCATCGACGCCGCCAAGAACCTCCGGGTCATCGGCCGCGCGGGCGTGGGCGTGGACAACGTCGACGTCCCCTACGCCACCGAGAAGGGCATCCTGGTGATGAACACCCCCACCGCCAACATCCTCTCGGCCGCGGAGCACACCTGCGGGATGATCCTCGCCATGGCCAGGAACATCCCGGCCGCCCACAAGTCGATGCACGAGGGCAAATGGGACCGCTCCAAGTTCACCGGCGTCGAGCTCAACGGCAAGGTGCTGGGTATCATCGGAGTCGGCCGCGTGGGCGGAGAGGTCGCGAAGAGGCTGAAGCCCTTCAACATGACCATGATCGGCTACGACCCCTACCTGCCCAAGTCCGTCGCCGACGACATCGGCGTGAGGCTGACCACCCTCGAGGAGGTCCTCACCACCTCGGACTTCATGACCA
This sequence comes from Methanomethylophilus sp., assembly GCA_050944195.1. GTDB lineage: Archaea > Thermoplasmatota > Thermoplasmata > Methanomassiliicoccales > Methanomethylophilaceae > Methanomethylophilus. Next base: position 54,740 of record JBMNQO010000002.1, read on the forward strand.
TCCACACCCCGCTGCTCCCCTCGACCCGGAACATGATCGCCATGCCCCAGTTCAAGATGATGAAGCCCACCGCGCGCCTCGCCAACGTGGCCCGCGGCGGCATCGTCAACGAGGACGACCTCTACACCGCCCTCAAGGAGCACATCATCGCCGGCGCCGCCTTCGACGTCTGGTGCAGCGAGCCCCTGGATGACAACGAGAAGAAGCTCCTGGAGCTCGACAACCTGGTCACCACCCCCCACCTGGGAGCCTCCACCGTCGAGGCCCAGGAGAGGGTCGCGGTGGACATCGCGCACGCCGCCGTCAGCTACCTGAAGGACGGCATCATCACCAACGCCATCAACGCGCCCCGCGGGAAGCTCACCCCCGAGACCGCTCCCTACGTCCCCCTGGCGGAGAACATGGGCGACCTCGGCCGCCAGCTCTGCGGGTCCGCCCCCATCTCCACCGCGGAGGTCGTCTACTACGGCGGCCTCTCGCAGACCGACTGCAAGCTCATCACCGTCTCCGCGGTGAAGGGCATCATCAAGGGCATCGTCGGCTCCGACGGCGCCAACATCATCAACGCCCTCCCCGTGGCGAAGTCCAAGGGCATCGAGGTCAAGGAGACCAAGGTCGACCGCACCGAGAACAACTACTCCAACATGATCGAGCTGAGGCTGACCTCCGGCGGGAACCTGACCTTCATCCGCGGCACCGTCTTCGGCGACGAGGCCAGGCTCATCAACTACAACGGCTACCGCTTCAACGTCCCCCTGTCCGGGAACACCGTCTTCGTCACCTACCCCGACGTGAAGGGCGTGGTCGCGAAGATCGGCGCGGCGCTGGCCGAGGCGGGCATCGACATCAAGGAGATGGCCGTCTCCACCAAGGAGGGCTCCTCCGACGCCCTGACCGTGCTGGTGCTCGGCTCCGCCGCCGACGCCGCCACCGTCGAGGGCATCGCGAAGGCCGTCAACGGCACCGCCGTGGCCGCCGGGCTGTGATACCGTGATCTGCGAAGACGACCTCACGGCCGCCGTCAAGAACAGCGTCGACGGCGGGGCGGGGATCTCCGAGGAGGACGCCCGCGGGCTCGCCCTGCACGTCCTCAACTTCTTCGGGTACTCCGACCGCATCATCGACAACGTCCTCGAGCCGGAGGACCGCGACGCCTTCTACATGATGGAGGACGCCGGCATCCTCTACACCGAGCGCGAGGAGATCACCCTCTACGACGGGCGCGAGTGGAGGATCCACTACTGGCTCTTCAACCGCGACCGCATCGAGAAGCTCAAGAACGCCGCCCCGCAGGCGCCGGAGGAGTCCGTCGCCGCCAAGTCCGTCTACTCCGAGATCCCGGACGACGTCTGGAACAGCAGGAGCAGCGAGCAGTGAGCCTCTTCCCCTACGCGCCCCGCCCCGGCCAGGAGGACATGGTCCGCACCGTCCGGGACGCCGTGCGCGGGGGGAGGAGCGCAGTTATAGAATCGGGAACGGGAACGGGGAAGACCGCGGTCTCCCTGGCGGGCGCCCTCGAAGGGGTTTCGGGGACGCACCGCAAAGTGATTTATCTTACACGCACCAAGAGCCAGCAGCGCCAGGTTGCAATAGAATGTAGGGCCATCGGGAGGAAGGTCCCGGTGCTCGCCGTGGCCGTTCAGGGGAGGGGTCCGGCCACCTGCCCGATGATGGCCGCCGACCGCGAACTCGCGGACGGCACGCCGGAAGAACTATCGAAATTATGCTCCGCCCTCAAGAAAGGGGACGGGCCCGCCGGGAAGTGCGCCTACTACGAGAGTCTGGGCAGCTCCGCTATTGAATCGTGCATCGCCTACGTGAAGAGGGCCCACCCCGACCCGGAGGAGTTCCGGGAGTTCTGCGAGGCGGCGGGGATCTGCCCCTACGAGGCGGCCAAGAAGATGCTCCCGTACGCCGACGTGGTCTCCGCCCCCTACGCCTTCTTCTTCGTCCCGCCCATCAGGAACCGTCTGTTCCAGTGGATGGGCGTCTCCGAGAAGGAGTGCGCCGTGATAGTGGACGAGGCGCACAACCTCCCGCAGTACCTGAGGGAGGCGATGACCTACCGCCTCTCCTCCAGATCCTTGGATCTGGCACTGTCGGAGTCCGAAAAGAACGGGAACCCCCCGCTGAGCGGCGGGCTGACCTGCGCAGACGTCATTCAAGCGCTCAAGGAGATCCTCGCTTCGGCCTGCGCCGAGTACCTCAAGGGGGAGAACGGGGCCATCCCTCCCGACTATCTCCGCGAGGAGCTTATGACCCGTCTCGGTCTTTCTTCCGTTGCGATAATGGACGCGGTCGCCGACATGAAGGCCATCGGGCTGGAGATCGAGGAGGCCAAGAAGGCACACCGGAAGCTCCCGCGCTCCCGCCTGTCATCCCTGGCGGACTTCCTGCGGAACTGGAGCGCCTGCGACGGCTACAGCCACGCCTTCCTGGTCTCGGGCGGGGACAACCCCGCCTTCGAAGCGTATTGCCTGGACCCCCGCGACGCCGCCGAGCCCCTCAGCACCTGCTTCGCCAGCGTCAGCATGTCGGGGACCCTCTCCCCGCTGGGGAACTACATCGGGGAGACCGGCCTCCGCGACCCCGTGACCGCCGTCTTCCCCTCGCCGTTCCCGCCGGAGAACCTGCGGACGGTGTACGTGAACGACGTCTCCACCAAGTTCGACGACTTCAACTCGGAGGACAGCGGCGATTATGCGCGGATCAGGAAGTACATCGAGGACATCCTCGGCTCCTGCGGCCGTTCCGCGGCGGTCTTCTTCCCCTCCTATTCGGTGATGGAGAGGTTCACCGACGACGGCCTCGCGGAGAGCCTCGGGAGACCGGTCTACTATGAGAGCAGGGGGATGACCCAGTCGGAGCTGATGGAGCAGGTCGTCGACTTCCGCTGCAAGGCCGGCGGGGTGCTCTTCGCGGTCACCGGCGGGAGGGTCAGCGAAGGCCTCGACTTCCCCGGCCGGGAATTGGAACTGGCGATTATCGTGGGCATCCCCTTCGCCCGCCCCTCCGCCAAGCAGGACGCCCTCGTGCGCTACTGCTCCGCCCGCTACGGCGACGGGTGGTCGGCGGCCGTCAAGGTGCCCGCGGTGCGCAAGATGAGGCAGGCGGTCGGCCGCCTCATCAGGTCGGAGACCGACCGCGGGATCGCCGTCGTCCTCGACCGGAGGGCGGGCTCCCTCGAGGGCTTCGAAGCTGAACTCACCGACGATCCTGTCAGGGACGTATTGGCCTTCTTCAGCGGCGATGGCGCTTCCCGCAGGTGATACTTTATAAACATACCCAGATATGCGGAGCCTATGGAAATCACCGTGGCCGACGATGTGAGGAAACTCGTGGAGAACGCGCCCGAGGACTACCGCATCTGCACCGCCTGCACCGGCCCCGCCCTCGTGCCCATCTCGGTGAAGCAGCCCAAGACCACCGATATCGTCATCCCCCTGGGGAACGGCCGGAAGATCTACGTCTCCCGCGTCCAGGCGAGGTACATGACCGAGATCACCATGGACATGCTCTACGACGAGGAGGACATCGACAGCTGCCCCGCCTTCTACGAGTACAATATCAGGAAGAGCGAGCAGAGGATGCAGGACTCCGACCAGTGAGTCTGTAAAATTTATCAGGAGAGCCTCGTCGCGGCCGCCGCGCTGGCGTCCGTCAGGCTTTCCATATTGCAGTCCGCGTAGTACTTCTCCGCGAGCTGGAAGTCCGCTTCCGTGACCACTTTCTTGGGGAGCGCCGTGCACCCGGTCGCGGGCAGGTTCGAGAGGTCGTAGGTCCCGATCTCCCGGGCGATCCGCATGATCTCCTCCTTGTCGTACCCGATGAGCGGGCGGAGGACGAGGAAATCGACCCCCTTGGACTCGGAGTTCAGGTTCATCAGAGTCTGCGAGGCCACCTGCCCCAGCGAATCCCCCATCACGATGGCCCCGAATCCCATGCGCTGGCACATCTTCTTCGCGGTCAGCTGCATGGCGTGCTTGCACATGACGCACTGATAGAGGCGGTCGACGGTGTCGGCGACCTTCCTCTGCGTGGGGCCGTGCGGGGCGGACCATAACGGCATCTCCTGCCCGGTGACCTTCCGCAGCTGCTCGGCGATCTTCATCGCTCTGTCAATGGAGCGGTCGTCGGCGTAGGGGCGGTTGTCCATGTGGAGGAGGTGCACCTCCGCGCCGGCGCGCGCCATGACGTACGCCGCCACGGGGGAGTCGATCCCCCCGGACATCAGGACCAAGACCTTCAAGTGTTCACCCGTCCGAACTCCACCCCGCCTTCGTAGTCGTCGGGCTGGTAGTCCTCGTCCTCGTTGAGGAGGGCGTAAAGGGATTTCACGAACTCGCGGAGCTGGCGGACCTCCGCCTGGAGGTCGCTGACCTGCATGCGCAGGCTCTCGATCTCGGCCTGGTCCTTCATATCTTCACGTCCCCGTAGTCGTCGGCCAGCTTGCGGGGCTGGCTCCTCTTGCATTTGGGGCAGTAGAGGTTCTTCCCGCGGCGCTCGAGCTCGGTCTTGCAGATGCCGCACTGGGCGCGGACCACCCCGAGGTGGGCGTCCTTCGTGGTCAGCTGGAGCGAGGGCTTCACGCTGATGACCCTCCCCCTCACGAGGTCCCCCTTCCGGAACTCGTCCGACACGTTGTCGGTGTAGTCCGGCGAGATCTTCGAGACGTGGATGGTGGCCACCGTGCTGCTGGCGATGGCGCGCCGGCTCCCCTCGAGGGCGAGCGCGGTGGCGGTGGCCATGGTCTTCCTCGTGTCGTCGATGGTGACGTACACGATGTCCCCCTCCTTGAGGACGTTCGGCGGGTTGGGCGATTCCACCCTCGCCGTGCAGTCGTTGTCGTCTAGCACCAGGGTCCCTACCTGGGACGCGTAAATCTTCCCGTTCCTGGCATATGTTCCGTCGGAGGCGACGTACTCCTCCTCCGCGGCGATCTCGTCGCCGGGGAGCACATATCTTTCGGCCATTTCTAACTCCGTCCACGCGGGGCCGGATCATCCGATGACGACGGAGACGATTTCCACCGTCTGCTTGGCCTTCGTGTGGAATGAGAAAGTATGCGGGATGACGTACTTATAAAATCTGCAATCGAGGACCTTCCGCCCGTGCTCCTCCGCATATTCCTTCACGAAGTCCAGCGTCTCCGCCATGTGGATCGAGTAGACCTTCTCGGCGCACTCCATGGCCTTGTCCAGGAAGGGGCGGTCGGCGTTGCGCTTCTGGCTGCCGAAGGGAGGGTTCATGAGGACGGTGTCGGCGCCCTCATCGACGTCGCGGATGTCCGACTGCTTGAACTCGATATCGACCCCGAACTCCTCCGCGGTTTTCCTTGCCTGGCACAGTGCCTTCTCGGAGACGTCGTACCCCACCACCATCCCCGCGCCCATGAGGGCGGCGGCGATGCTGAACATGCCCGTCCCGCAGCCGAGGTCCATGACCTTCATGCCGGCGATGTCGCCGGCCGCGTAGGCGGAGAAGACGATGTCCGCGGCGATGCTCGCAGGGGTCGGGTACTGCTCGAGCGAGGGATCTGGGTCATCGAACGGCGGGACCTTCTCCAGGGCGATCTCGAGGTCTTTTCTCCGCATCACGCGTCTCCATCGGTGCTTTCTCTATTAAACTTGTCCGAAAGCCCGTTAATGGAGGTTTCTGGGTATTCTGCGCAGATCGCACCTTATCGGGATTGAGTCGGGGGTCGATTTATTTATTAATCCTAGAACGATACGTTTGCAATGCTGGGCAGTTCGGCTGCCAGCGGGGGCTTGCACCTGGTAAAGATCAAGAGAGCAATCATCAGTGTTTCCGACAAGACCGGCATCGTGGATTTCGCCAAGCAGCTGACTTCCATGGGCGTGGAGATCATCTCCACCGGCGGGACCTACAAGGTCCTCTCCGAGAACAAGATCAAAGTGACCGAGGTTTCCGAGGTCACCGGCTTCCCGGAGATGCTCGACGGGCGCGTCAAGACCCTCCACCCGAACATCCACGCGGCCCTCCTGGCCCGCCGCGACAAGCCGGAGCACATGAAGGCCCTCAAGTCGATGAAGATCAAGCCCATCGACATGGTGGTCGTCAACCTCTACCCGTTCAAGGAGACCGTCCTCAAGGAGGGCGCGACCTTCGACGACATCGTCGAGAACATCGACATCGGCGGGCCCTCGATGATCCGCGCCGCCGCCAAGAACTACAAGTCCGTGGCGGTCGTCACCGACCCCTCGCAGTACGAGACCGTCATCGGCAACCTCATCGCCAACGACGGCGAGCTCGACGAGAAGCTCCTGGGGAGGCTGATGGCGCAGGCCTTCACGGTCACCGCCAACTACGACTCCATGATCGCGGTCAAGATGAACGAGAAGCTCGGGAAGGACATGTTCCCGTCCTCCTGGCCGCAGCCCACCGAGAAGCTCTGGGACCTCCGCTACGGCGAGAACCCCAACCAGAAGGCGGCCTACTACTCGGACCCCTTCACCCCCGGGGTCACCATCGCCAAGTCGAAGATCCTCCACGGGAAGGAGCTCTCCTACAACAACATCATCGACATGGACAAGGCCATCGACATCGTGATGGACTTCGAGCGGCCCACCGCCGTCGTCATGAAGCACACCAACCCCTGCGGGCTGGCGAGCGACGACACCATCTCCAAGGCCTTCCGCACCGCCTACGACGTGGACCCCCTGTCCGCCTTCGGGTGCGTCATCGCCCTCAACCGCCCCTGCGACGTCGCGACCGCCAAGATGATCCACGAGTACTTCGTGGAGGTCGTGGTGGCCCCCTCCTTCGACACCGGCGCGCTCGAGGTGCTCAAGCTCAAGAAGAACATCCGGCTCATCGAGACCGGCTCCCCCATCGGGCCCAAGTACCGCGTGCGGGAGATGAAGACCAGGAGGACCCAGGGCGGGCTGCTGGTGCAGACTGACGACGACGTGGTCCTGGACCCCAAGAAGCTCAAGGTCGTCACCAAGAGGGCGCCCACCGAGGACGAGGTCCACTCCCTGCTCTTCGCCTGGAAGCTCGCCAAGCACGTGATGTCCAACGCCGTGGTCTACGTCCGCGGGGAGCACGCCGTGGGGATCGGCGCCGGCCAGATGAGCCGCGTCGACTCCGCCAAGATCGCCTCCTTCAAGGCCAACGAGCCCACCGAGGGCTGCGTCATGGCCTCGGACGCCTTCTTCCCGTTCAGGGACGCGGTGGACGCCGCCGCCGAGGCGGGCATCACCGCCATCATCCAGCCCGGGGGCAGCATCAGGGACCAGGAGTCCATCGACGCCGCCAACGAGCACGACATCGCGATGGTCTTCACCGGATGCCGCGTCTTCAGGCACAGCTGAGCTCAAAACAATAACAGCCCGGCGGGGCTCTCCCCGCCGGGTAAAAAATTCCTTTACTTTTCTCTGCTGGGTTGTCAATATTGATTGCCGGAGTCAATATTTTAGGTCCATCTTGAAGGCGATGTCTGCCCGCTCGAAGGGGAACTTGTTCCGGTCGACGGGGATCTCCTCGAACCCGAACTTGCGGTAGAGGTGGATCGCGTGGGTGCACTTCCGGTTGGAGACGATGAGAATCCGCGGCACGTGCTTCTCCTTGGCGTAATCGATGCAGGCCCGGATGCAGGCGCTCCCCGCGCCCCTGCCGGCGTACTCCTGCTTGGCCCCCAGCTTCATGAGCTCCCAGTCGCCGTCCTCGCGGGGCGCGATCATGCCGGCCGCCATCACCGTGCCGTCGTCGTCGAGGGCTACGAAGATCTCCCCTCCCCTCGCCAGATAGGAGTCGATGTTGGCGAACTCCTTCTCGTCTCCCGGCTCGACCCTGAACATGTCAGAGATCCAGGCCTTGTTCATGTCAATGAACTCCCGGCGGTACTTCTCCTCGAACGGCACGACCTTCATT
>JBMNQO010000003.1:0-49084 GCA_050944195.1 Methanomethylophilus sp.
TCCTGAACGCCTCCCCCACGCCCATCCCGGGGGAGCTCATCAAGGAGGGGGCCATCGTCTCGACGCCGGGCATCCCGCACGTCTACGACGAGGCGACCCTCGCCAAAGCGGAGTTCATCCATGACCCTCTGGCCATCGGAACCGCGCCAATGGTGGCCCAGGCCATCTCCTTCTCGCTCGGGAAGGACTGTTTCCTAAAGGAGTGAAAGACAATGACAGAATACGCAATCGCGCTGGACATCGGGACCAGCGGCCTGCGCGCGCAGGCCATCGACCTGGAGACCAAGGAGACCGTGGGAACGGCCATCACCCAGAGGCACCCGATCCCCGGCATGAACGTCATCGACCACGTCAACTTCGCCATCAAATCGGGCGAGGACGTGGCCAACCGCCTGCTTATCAACTGCGCCAACCAGCTGTTCTCCAACCTCGGCATCGACCTCTCCAAGGTGAAGAGGATCGGGGTCTGCGGGAACACCTTCCAGCTCTCCCTCTTCGAGAACATCGAGATCAGGGACCTCGCCTACGCCGGCGAGAACATGCTCAAGGACCTCGGCGTCGTCCCCCCGAAGCGGAACGGCGACATCGTCAACGCCAAGAAGATGGGGATCAACGGGGTCCCCGACGACTGCGTCGTCATCATCCCGCCCGCGGTTCGCCACGAGATCGGCGCCGACGCCATCGCCATGCTGCTGATCACCGGCGTCTACAAGTCCAAGGAGCCCGTCCTCGTCGTCGACTACGGGACCAACGCCGAGATGGCGCTGATCTGCGGCGACGGCAGGATCATCACCGGCTCCGCCGCCGCCGGCCCCGCCATGGAGGGCCAGGAGATCGAGCGCGGGATGCTGGCCGCCCCCGGCGCCATCTCCGACGTCGACATCCAGGACGACGGCTGGAAATGCACCGTCCTCGACAAGTCGATGATCGACGGGGAGGGCGACACCGTCAACCCCCTCGACGGAAAACTGGTGAAGAAGGGGAAGCTGGAGGCCATCGGCATCACCGGCACCGGCACCGTGGCCACCCTCTACGACGGGATCAAGAGCGGGCTCATCACCCCGCCCGCCATCCACACCCCCGACGGGAAGATCCACCTGATGAACGGCATCGACATCTCCTCGCACGACGTGGACGAGGCGGGCAAGGCCATCGGCGCCATGCGCGCCGGCTTCCTCACCCTCCTCCACGAGGCGGGGATGTGGACCGGCGACGTCAAGACCGCCTACATGTCCGGGGCCTCCGGGCTGTACGTCGACGCCATGAAGGCGCTCGGCGTGGGCATGGTCGTCCCCGGCGCCCAGCACATCATCCAGTTCGGGAACACCTCCATCGAGCTGGCCCGGCGCGTGGCGATGGGCGATGTGAGCATGGCGGACCTGCGGGCCTTCGCCGAGAAGCTCAAGGCCACCCACTGCATGTTCGCGACCTCCGAGACCTTCAAGAACCTCTACTCCATCGAGTACTCCGTCTGGTGCACCAGCATGCCGATGTCGATGTACGACGAGATGCTGGAGATCTACCGCCTGCCCCCGCTGGGCAAGCCCTCGGAGAACGTCACCGTCGACCGCCGGTCCATGACCGACCTGCCGGACACCGACAAGTGCCCCGTGAAGGTCATCGAGTCCGGGACCTTCCTCTCCGCGCCCATCGAGGGCTGCATCTACTGCCGCAAGTGCGAGAAGCAGTGCCCCGAGCACGCCCTGAAGATCATCAAGGACGAGAAGACCGGCGAGTGCAGCTTCCGGCTGGACTCCGCGCGCTGCGCGGGGACCGCGTGCCGCCGGTGCGAGCGCGCCTGCCCGAAGAGCGTCATCCACACGGACCTCGGGAAGCCGACCGCCTGAAAACCCCGCCGGCGCCCTCCCCCTGCTTTAAATGAGGGATGAGCGCCTGCGGGTTGCTTATACAACCTCGGCAATGATGGGAACCGCCGGTGCCGCCGACAGCGCCCGCTATAGCGCGGGACTTTTAGGCGGCGCCATCCGGATCATACCGATATACCATTGAAAGTGAATGCGAAATGACAGAAGGCAAGTTTGAAGTCCTAGGCATCTCGGACGAAGTCCTGAGGGCCGTCAGGTCCGTAGGATGGGAGGTCCCCACCCCCGTGCAGACTGCCGCGATCCCCCTGGAGATGGAGGGCGACGACATCCTCGCCCTCGCCCAGACGGGGACCGGCAAGACGGGGGCATACGGCGCCGCCATCCTGAGCAAAACCGAGCCGAACGGGAAGGACCCGTCGGCCCTGGTCCTCGTGCCTACCCGGGAGCTCGCCACCCAGGTGTCCGACCAGCTGAACGCGTTGTCGAAGTTCAGCGGGCACCGGTGCTTCCCGGTCTACGGCGGAGTGAACATCGAGCACCAGGTCAAGGACCTGAGCAAGGGCGTGGACGTCCTCATCGCCACCCCGGGGAGGCTCAAGGACCTCCTGGAGCGGAAGACCGTCTCCCTGGGCGGCGTGCGCATCGTCGTCCTCGACGAGGCGGACCGCATGCTGGACATGGGCTTCGCGCCCAGCGTCAACATGATCCTCTCCAAGGTGCCGAAGGACCGCCAGACCCTGATGTTCTCGGCCACCATGAACGACGACGTCAAGAAGCTCGCCGTCCGGCACATGATCAACCACAAGGAGCTCTCGCTGAACCCCGAGGAGCCGACCGTCGAGCTGACGGCCCAGTACTACATCCCCACGGTCCGCGACTCCAAGCGCGAGGAGCTGGAGGCCCTCATCGACGACGGGAACCCCAAGATGATGGTGTTCTGCCGCACCAAGCGGAAGGTCGACTACCTGGCCAGGAAGCTCAAGCGCGACGAGTACAGCGTCGCCGCCATCCACGGCGACATGGTCCAGAACAAGCGCGAGAAGAGCCTCAGGGCGTTCGAGGAGGGTGAGCTCAAGGTGCTCATCGCCTCCGACGTGGCCGCCCGCGGGTTCGACATCCCCGACGTGGACCTCGTGGTCAACTACGACATCCCCGCCGATACGGAGACCTACATCCACCGCATCGGCAGGACGGGGAGGGCGGGCCGCAACGGCCGCGCCATCACCTTCGTGAACCCCGAGGACACGGAGACGCTCAGGAAGATCGAGAAGGACATCGGCCGGAAGATCGTCGAGATCAAGCCGACCTCCAAGGTCTACTACGAGCAGCCCGCGCCCAAGGAGGAGAAGGACCAGAGCCCCAAGCAGAAGGCCAAGGCCGAGCGTCGCAAGGAGGCCGCCCTCAGGGAGGCCGCCGACGCCGCCATCAAGGCGGCGCAGGCCTCCGACGACTCGGACCGCAAGGCCTCCGGCCGGACCCTCAAGGGGCAGCTCGACCGCGGGCGCAAGTCCAAGGCCGAGGCCTCCGCCGCCCAGCAGGGCGGGAAGAAGAAAAAGGGCAAGGAGCAGCAGACCCAGCAGTCCCAGAGGAGCAACGGCAGGGACCGTCAGCAGAAGTCCCGCTATCCCCAGCCGCAGGGCGTCCCGGAGCACCCCAAGCTGCTCCACAAGTACGTCAAGATTGACCGCGCCGCGCCCCCCGAGAAGGACATGTCCTTCGACCGGATCGAGATCTCCGTGGGCTCGGACGACGGCATCGACGAGGAGAAGCTCCTGAAGTTCGTCATCAAGACCGCCGGCGTCCGCCGCGAGGACATCGGGAACGTCCACATCTACGGGAACAAGTCCCGCGTGCAGGTCGTCCGCTGGAGGTCCCAGGAGGTCGTCGACGAGCTCTTCGGGCAGACCGTCAACGGCCGCCGCGTGCTCGTCTCGAACCTCTCGGACAAGCAGTGAAAACATCTTCCCGGGGCTCCCCGCCCCGGGATTTTTCTATATTGAAAATTGATTGATCTCAGGACGCCTGGGTCTTCTCTTCCTCGGCATCTTCCTTATCGATCCTTCCGGTAAGATCGTCGATGTAGATGTAGCGCCCGTTGAGCATCGCCGCCAGCTCCATGGCGCGGTTGATGCGCCGGTTCCGCTGGCCGTTGTCGATGATCACCCATTCCGTATCGGGGATCTTGATCCCGGAGATGATCCGCTTGAGCTCCGCCCAGGGCTCGCCCTTGGTCACGGGGATGTCCGGGGAGCCGTCGGTGATCATGATGATGTAGCACTTCTGCTCCGGGTTCTTGCGGATGTAATTGTTCATGTACTTGTCAAGTGCCAGCATCGCCTGCCCGATGGGGGTGGATCCCCCCGTCACGGTGTTGGAGAGGGCCTGGAAGATCGAGTCCACGTTTCTGGTGAAGGGCACGGCGAGGTTGACGAGGTGCTGCCCGAAGGTCAGCAGCGCCACCCGGTCGCGGCGCACGTAGCTGTCCTCCAGCATCGCCCGCACGGCCTTCTTGGCCTCCTCGAGCATGCCGGTGTTGTCCAGCGAGCCGCTGACGTCGATGGCGAACATGAAGGAGCACAGGCTCTGGCGGACGCGGATGTTCTCGCGGATGTCCCGTTCCTCGATGACCAGGCTCATCCCGTTGGGCTCGCGCGACCGCTGGTAGGGCGCGGCGGCGCGGATCGTGGGTCCTAACGCGGGGTCTGAGGTGGCGCCGTCCTTGGGGATGCGGAAGCCCCTCGCGCGCCCTTTGTGCCCTCCGCTCTGCACCCCTCTGGGTATGTGCCCGACGACGTTGCTGAGGCTGATCTTCTCGATGCGGTCGAGCTCGGCGAGGTCGTTCTGCACGTCGTCGAGGAGGACGGTGATTGGCTCCACCTCGGGGATCTCCGGCTCGGCCTCTTCCTCTTCGGGCCGCTGCTGTTCCTGGGCGTTCTGGGTCTGTTCGCTGAGGTCCTGCCCTTTGGTGGCCTCGCCCTCCTCCTCGGCCTGTTTGAGGAGCTCGTCCTCGTCGATGTCGAGGACGCCCTCCTTCTCCATCTTGGTGACCTCGGCGATCTCCTTGGCGGAGATCTCCTCGTCGTCGCTCTCCTCGCCGTCGTCGGAGTAGACGGGGACCTTCACCACAGGCGGGAGCTTGGGCTTGCGCCGGTGCTGCAGGCACATGACGGAGGCGTCGCGGATGTCGTCGGCGGTGATCCGGTCGCGCCCGTCGAGGGCCGCGAGGTCCCTCGCGACGCGGGCGCAGGCGATGTCCCCGCGATGCCCGACGGCGTTCATCCGCTTGCAGACCATGACGATGTCGTTGATGTCGCGGCGGGTGATCTTCACCTTCGGGATCAATGATCTGGCTCTTTCGATCTTCTGCCTCACTTCGGCGTCCGAGCCGGTGAAGCGGGCGACGAACTCCGAGGGCCTCTCCCGCCATGCCATCTCCCTCTCGACGACGTCGGCGCGGAACTGCGCGTCGCTGTCCGCGAGGGTGGTGATGCATATCTCGAACCTGTCGGCGATGGACTCGGGGAGGTCGCGCTCGGCGGGGTTCATGGTCGCCACCACCGAGGTCCGCAGCGGGTACTCGGCGGAGATGCCCTCCCTCTCGACGGTGACGGAGCCGTTCTCGACCGCCCCCATCACGGCGTCCGCCGTGCGGGGGTCGACGAGGTTGATGTTGTCGATGCAGAGGATGTTGCCGTCCGCTCTGCCCAATAGTCCCTTCTTGAGCTCGGTGACGCCCTCGGAGATGGCCTTCTCGAGGTCGATCCCGCCGAAGACCTCCTCGTCCCCGGCCTCGGCCGGTAGATTGACAATAGATTTGTCAGAGATGCCGGCCAGCGAGCGCACGAGGACGCTCTTGGCGGTGCCCGAGGGGCCTTTGATGAGCACCCCGTGCAGGCCGTCGTCGGCCAGCAGGCACATCAGCGCCCGCTTGGCGGCGGTCTCCCCCTCGACGGCGGAGAACGGGTAGGTCAGAGGTCCTGGAGGCATTTGTGCACGTCGTCGAGGTCGAACTCGGGGGTGCGGTCGAACGGCTTGTTCTTGAGGCGGTGGGCGAGCACCAGCGGGGCGACCTCCTCGAGGTCCTCCTTGGTCACCTCGGTCCTGCCCTCGTAGGCCGCGTTGGCGCGGGCGGAGCGGATCATGGTGATGTCGGCGCGGTGCCCCTCCATGTGGAAGTACAGCGAGACGTAGGCCGCGCCCTCGATGATCTTGCGGTCCGCCTTCACGTTCGGGAGCAGCTGCCTGGCACATACGATCTTGTCGGCGATCTTCTTGGTCTCGTCGGCGTACTTGGCGGTGAACCCGGCGGGGTCGTTGTCGAACTCGAGGCGCCTCGCGACGACGTCGGCGCGGATGCCGAGGTCCTTCTCGCCGGCGACCTCCACCGACATCCCGAAGCGGTCGAGGAGCTGCGGGCGGAGCTCGCCCTCCTCGGGGTTCATGGAGCCGACGAGGACGAAGCGCGCCGGGTGGGTGAAGGACACGCCCTCCCTCTCGACGTAGTTCACGCCCATGGCCGCGGAGTCCAGCAGCATGTCGACGATGTAGTCCTCCAGGAGGTTGATCTCGTCGACGTAGAGGATGTTCCCGTTGGCGCCGGCCAGGATGCCCGGCTCGAACCTCTTCTTGCCTGTTTTCAGGACGGATTCGAGGTCGAGGGTCCCGGCGATGCGGTCCTCGGTGGCCGAGAGCGGGAGCTCCTGGACGGTCATGGGGACCTGGATCGTCTCCGGGGCCTCCTTCCCGTTCCCGTACTTCTCGGCGCAGTAGGGGCAGTACCGCTCCGGGTAGGCGGGGTCGCACCCGAACGGGCACCCCTTGATGACGGTCCTCTTGGGGAGGACCTGCTCGAGGGCGCGCACCGTGGTCGATTTGGCGGTCCCCTTCTCGCCTTTGATGAGCACTCCCCCGATGCCGGGGTCCACGACGTTCAGGAGGAGGGCTTTCTTCATCTTCTCCTGCCCGACGATGGCCGCGAACGGGAACATGCTGGAATGTCTGCCTGCCATGATATCGGGCGGGTATGGGGGAGCGGCGATAATAATGTGCCTCTTGCGGACACTCAGTCGTCACGTTCGGTCTTTGGGCCGTCGTAATGGGGGACCTTGCTCCTTACCGTGAGCGAGACGGCCAGCAGCACGACCATCCAGACGATGCCGAAGCCGATCATGATGACCGCCCCGATGTCATCGAGGAGGAACACCCCGATGGAGATCAGCATCACGCCCCAGAAGAAGCCGAAGCCGCCCACGGTGTAGATCATCATCTTGTTGTCGGTCTTGATATGGTCCGCCACGTACTTGAGGACGGCCGCGTAGTCGTCCTCGGTGAAGTACTCGGCCCCGCCGATCCTGCGGGCCTCGGCGACGTCGTTCTTGACCGTGTGTGTCATCTTCTGGGTCTTCAGCAGGATGACGGCCGCCTCGAGGTAGAGGGCGTCGGCCGATTCCGGCAGGCGATCCTTGGCCTTCCGGGCGTAGTCCTCCATCTTGGGCGCGTAGACCATGTCGGCGCCCTCGAAGATCAGCTTCTTGGCGTACTGGATGGCCTGCACGCCCTCCCAGGCGGCCTTGTCGGCCTCGTTCTTCCTGACGATCTCGAATTTGCGGCCGCAGTACTGGCAGGTGGCCTCGGTGTGCGCGGCGTTGAGTTCGCAGGTCCCGTTGCAGTAGGGGCAGCGGACCTCTTCCAGCTTGCGCGCGTCCACGGTCTTCTGTTCTTTTTGCTCGGGTTCTCCTTCGGGCATCAAAAAGTCCTTCTACCCATCCCATCGCCGACAACATATTAACTGTTGTTGCAGAAACCCGAAATGTCAAAATTAATTTGTCTGGGTCATTGCGGGAAACGCGGAACGGAACCCGTTCCGGAAGAGATGGAAAAGAAGAAATGAGTGCGGAAGCCGGGATTCGAACCCGAGTTCTAACCTTGGCAAGGTTAAGTGATAACCAGCTACACTACTTCCACAGCTGGATTCCACATCTGCTTAATGGATATAAAGTTTACCGAGGCCCGAAAGGGCCCCGGGAAGAGATGTGCCAGACAGTCGGTGATTCATCCGCTGCGGTACAGCAGGCGGTCCTGGTGGACGGGCTCGTTGGTGACGTTGATCCCGAGCTTCCGGAGCACCGAGTTGTCCTGCGGGGAGATCACGACGGAGCCGTGCAGGTCGCATCCGCGGAGCCGGTTGAGGCGGGCGAACGCCCTTGCCGATTCCTGCGACTCGTTGGCGCTGATGGCGAGCGCCACCAGCATCTCGTCCGCCCGCAGCTTGGGGTCGGTGCGGAGGATATCGCGCTTGAGCTTCTCGACCTGCTGGAGGGCCTCCGGCGGGATGGGGTTGAAGCTCCCGTCGACGGCCGCGAAGACCTTGAGGGCGTTGAGCAGGGTGGCGGACACCGCCGTGAGGTCCTTGGTGGCCTTGCCGGTCACCACCGAGCCGTCCGGCAGCTCGATGCCGGCGATGGCCACGCCGGTCTCCTTGGCCTGCCTCCTGACCTCGCGGTACAGCAGGAAGCTCTCGGGCGCGGTGTCGGCCTTCTTCATGAGGAGCTCCACCCTCGCCACCACGTCCGCTCCCACCTTCCCCTCGAGGTGCTCCACGGCGGAGCGGTAGTATCTGCGGACGATCTCGCGGCGGGCCGCCTCGGAGACGACCTTGTCGTCGCTGATGCAGAAGCCGACGGTGTTGATGCCCATGTCCGTGGGCGATTTGTAGGGGGACTCCCCCATCACGCCGTCGAGGATGGTCTTGAGCACCGGGAAGGCCTCGATGTCGCGGTTGTAGTTGATGGCGCTCTTGCCGTAGGCCTCCATGTGGAAGGGGTCGATCATGTTGACGTCGCCGAGGTCGGCGGTGGCCGCCTCGTAGGCGAGGTTGACGGGGTGGTTGAGGGGCAGGCTCCACACGGGGAAGGTCTCGAACTTGGCGTAGCCGGACCGGACGCCCTTCTTCCCGTCCTGGTAGATCTGCGAGAGGCAGACCGCCATCTTCCCGCTCCCCGGCCCGGGGCCGGTGACCAGCACGATAGGCATGCTGGTCTCGACGTAGTCGTTCTTCCCGTAGCCGTCGTCGCTGACGATGAGCTCGGTGTTGGTGGGGTAGCCGGCGATGGGGCGGTGGAAGCTCACCGCGATGCCCTGCTGGCGGAGGAGCTCGGCGAACTTGTCGGCGGCGGGCTGCCCGGTGTACAGCGTGAGCACGACGTTGTCGGCCTTGATGCCGTAGCTGCGGTAGAGGTCGATCATGCGCAGGGACTCGAGGTCGTAGGTGATGCCGATGTCCCCCCTGACCCTGCTCTTCTCGATATCGTTGCAGTTGACGCAGATGACGGCCTCGAGCTCGTCCTTCATGGTGGCCAGCATGCGGATCTTGCTGTCCGGCTGGAACCCCGGCAGGATGCGGGCGGCATGGTAGTCGTCGAAGATCTTCCCCCCGATCTCCATGTAGAGCTTCCCGCCGAACTTCCTGAGCCTGTCGCGGATCTCCTGGGACTGGAGCCTCGCGTACTTCTCGCTGTCGAAACCGATCGCTGCCATATCAAACAAAGCGCTGTATCGGCGGTGTATTAAGAAAACCTTTGCCGAATTTCAAAGGAAAATCCGGAGGAAGCGCTTATCATAGAGGACGGATTGCTTCATAACATGGACAAGACCAACCCCATGAGGATCCTCGAGCGCGCCGGCATCGAGTACGAGGTCAACGATTACACCGCCACCGGGGCGGTGTCCGGGATGGATGTCGCTGCGGCGCTGGGGGAGGACCCGCGCACGGCGTTCAAGACCCTCGTCACCCAGGGGAAGTCCGACCGGTTCTACGTCTTCGTCCTCCCGGTCTGCTGCGAGCTCGACCTCAAGAAGGCGGCGGCCGCGGTGGGGGAGAAATCGGTGGCGATGATCAAGTCGAAGGACCTGCTGCCGACCACGGGCTACGTCCACGGCGGATGCTCCCCGCTGGGGATGAGGAAGCAGCTCCGCACCGTCATCGACGCGTCCGCCGAGAATTTGGATAAAATTTACATCAGCGGCGGGAAGGTCGGGATCCAGATAGGTCTGAAGTTCTCCGACCTGAAGAAAGTGCTGGACTTCAGGACGGCCGATATCGTCAGGCCCGCTCCAGGACCTTCACAGTAACCTTCTTCCCCTTGAACTCGGTCTTCGGGACGTCCTTGAGCATGCGGTTGCCGAAGTCCTTGTGGACCTCCACGATGGAGGAATCCTCGCCGATCTGGATCTTCCCGATGGCGGCGTCGATGATGTGCCCGGACTTCATGATGAAGTCGGCGATCTTCACCTTGCCCGCGCCGTCCTTCTTCCCGATGCTGATCTCGAACCTTACCATCCCGAAGGGGTCGGAGAGCTGGTCGTAATCGACGACCTTCCTGATGGTGTCCTTCTGGCCTTCCTCGGCCTCCGGGACCTCCCTCTTCTCGATCTGCATGCCCTCGACGCGGCGCTCGAACTCGCGGACGAGGTACTCCTCCTCGGAGGTGACGAAGGACACCGCGATGCCCTCCTTCCCGGCCCTGCCGGTCCTGCCGATGCGGTGGATGTAAGTGTGGAGGTCGTCCGGCATGTCGTAGTTGATGACGTAGTTAATGTCGTCGATGTCGAGGCCTCTCGCGGCCACGTCGGTGGCGATGAGGAGGTCGGTCCTCCCCTCGCGGAAGTCGTCGACCGCCTTTTCCCTGCTCCCCTGGCCCATCGAGCCGTGGAGCGCCAGCACCTTGTAGCCGTGCTCCTGCAGGCGCTGCTCGAGGGTGTCGACCATCTTGATGGTCTGGCAGAAGATGAGGGCGCGGGGCTTGTCGATGTCGATGATCCGGGTGAGCGCCCAGGACTTGTTCCTCCGTCCCACGGAGATGTAGTACTGGCGGATGTTGTCGAGGACGAT
This sequence comes from Methanomethylophilus sp., assembly GCA_050944195.1. Lineage (GTDB taxonomy): Archaea > Thermoplasmatota > Thermoplasmata > Methanomassiliicoccales > Methanomethylophilaceae > Methanomethylophilus. The sequence goes on from JBMNQO010000003.1 coordinate 10,717, forward strand.
CTCGTCCTTGGAGACGTCGACCTCGACCGGTTTGTGCATGTAGTCCGAGGCGAGGTTCTTGATGTCCTCCGGCATGGTGGCCGAGAACATCATCATCTGCCGGTCCTCGGGGCAGTTCTTGAAGATGTACTCGATGTCGTCGATGAACCCCATGTCCAGCATGCGGTCCGACTCGTCCATCACGATGATGCGGATCTTGGAGAGGTCCAGGTACCCGCGGTCCACCATGTCGCGGACCCTCCCGGGGGTGCCGGCGACGATGTCCGCCCCCTTCTCCAACTCCTCGACCTGCCGCTCGATCTTGGCGCGGCCGTCGGAGCCGCCGTAGATGGCGACGCAGACATGCCCGCTGTACTTCGCCATGGCCGCCATGTCGTCGCAGACCTGGAGCGCGAGCTCCCTGGTGGGCTCGAGGATGATGGCGGAGGGCTGCTTCTCCCCGGCGGGGACGCGGGAGAGGATGACGGTGCCGAACGCTCCCGTCTTGCCGGTCCCGGTCTGCGCCTGGGCGATGATGTCGCTCCCGTCCAGGGCGGCGGGGACCGCCTCCTCCTGCACGGGGGTGGGGCTGTCCCAGCCCAGGTCTTCAACGGCTTTCGCAACATCCTCGGAAACGCCGAGGTCCAGGAATTTCGAGACCATGCCGATCAATCCTAAGGTCCTACAGCCCGCGACGTCCGCGGACAGCAGTTCAACTCTAGGCGGGAAATCGAACCGCGTCTTATAATCCTTGTGCGGGGGCGCCCGTTATATACCGACTATCTGGATACCCCTTTCATGGCGAAATACCAGTGCACGATGTGCGGATACGTATACGACGAAGCCAAGGGCATCCCCGAGAAGGGCATCGCCCCCGGCACCAAGTGGGAGGACCTTCCGGACGACTGGTGCTGCCCGGTCTGCGGCTCCCCCAAGGACATGTTCAAGAAGATCTCCGACTGAACATGGCCAAGTACGTCTGCACGATGTGCGGGTTCGCGTACCGCGAGGAGCGTGGCTTCCCTGCCGGAGGCCTCCTCGCGGGCACGCTCTGGGAGGATGTGCCGGACACATGGAAATGCCCCATGTGCGGCTCCCCTAAGAACATCTTCCGCCGCTACCGGGACGAATCCTTCGAGGAATGATCCCGGGGCGCGGCCCTTCTCCATTGGTTACCGAGAGGTAACTATAATAATGATAGGGGGCGTTAAATAGGCGCTCCGCCTATCCCCCAATCATGTCTGTCATCGCAATCGTTTCGAGCCCCGAGAGAGGGGGAAACACCGAGACCATGGTGAAGGCCGTCGCCGAGGGCGTGAAAGCCAACGGGAAGGACGTCAGGTACTTCTGCATCAACAAGATGAAGAACGCCCGCCCCTGCCAGGGCTGCAACGCCTGCAAGGCCAAGGGCCAGGGATGCATCCAGAAGGACGACATCAAGGAGGTCCTCGACGCCATCATCGACTCCGACGGTGTCATCCTCTCGGCGCCCGTCTACTTCGGGCAGCCGTGCGCCCAGTACAGGACCTTCGAGGACCGCCTCTACGGATACCTCAAGGGCGACTTCAGCTCCATCTGCCCGCCCAAGAAGTTCGCGGTGATCACCGCCGCCGGGACCGCGGGTGCCGACGACCTCGCCGACCAGATCGAGAAGAGGATGGAGTCCTTCTTCAAGTTCGAGTGCGTCGGTAAGGTCTCCGCCATCACCAAGAACGACAAGAACTACGCCGCCAACAACGCCGACCTCCTCGCCCAGTGCAAGGCCCTCGGCGCCAAGTTCTGAAACTCTTCAGGCGGGGCAATGCCCCGCCCTCATCTTTTCCTATATTGCAATCGGAAATCAATATGTGCCAGACATATTGAAAAAAGCCCGGAGGGATCTCCCTCCGGGAAGTGATTTCATCACTGCTCGATGACGAGCAGGGCGTCGCCGCACTGGACGGTGGAGACCTCCCTGCCGTTGAGCGACAGGGACTTCTTCACCTCGAAGAACTCCGGCCCGACCTCGACCTTCCCGCCCTCGATGTCGAGGACGGCCTTGCCGGCGTCGAGCTGCTTCGCGAGGTCCTCGGGGTCGGCGGCCGCGATGGCCGCCGCGATGGCCTTGGCCTGCCCTTTGAAGGCAGGGCCCAGTTTCGCGTAGACGGGCTTCACGGAGGCCACCTTCTCGACCAGGTCGGCCTTCTCCGCGATGGAGAGGCTCTTGGCCCTGGCCCCCTGCCGGATGTCCTCCTCGGACTTCTTATAGAGGGCGGAGTCCCCGCCGATGATCTCCAGCGCGGAGATCTCCGCGTTGACGTTGATCTTGCGCTCGGCCTTCCAGGCGCGGACGGCGGCGATGCACTCGGCCGCCGCGTCGCCGGCCTTCACGGCCTCCTCGTCGATCCTCCCGGGGACCGGCCACGAGGTCACGTGGACGGAGACCGCGCCGTCGAACTTCTGGTAGACGTTCTGGTAGACGTCCTCGGTGATGTGCGGCATGAAGGGCGCGAGGAGCTTGATGGAGTCGAGGAAGACCTTGTAGAGGGTGTACTTCACGGCGGCGTCGTCGCGGCCCTTGACCATCTCGACGTAGTCGTCGGCGAAGACGTGCCAGATGAACTCCTCGACGTACTTCATGGCCTTGTCGAACTGGTAGACCTCGAAGCAGTCGGTGACGTTCTTCACGGTCTGCGCGAGGCGGCCGAGGATCCACTTGTCCGCGGTCCTGAGGTCGCCGGGCTCCTTAGGGGCCTCCGTCATGCCCTCGAAGTACCGCGAGACGAACTGACCCAGGTTGTAGACCTTGATGCAGATCTTCTTGCCGCGGACGACGTCCTTCTCGCGGAAGGCGTGGTCGATGCCGAGCGAGCAGGTCGCCGCGTAGTAGCGGAGCGCGTCGGCGCCGTACTTCTTGAGGATGGGGACGGGGTCGATGACGTTCCCCGCCGAGGTGTGCATCGGGGTCCCGTCGGGGGCCATGATGAACCCGTGGATCATGATGTTCTTCCAGGGGATGGACTGCTCGATCTGCTCCGTCCTCAGGATGGAGTAGAACGCCCAGGTCCTGATGATGTCGTGGCTCTGGGGCCGGAGGGTCATCGGGAAGAGCTTCTTGTGCAGCTCCGGGTCGCGCTCCCAGTAGGTGTTGTAGAGGGCGGAGCCGGAGGAGTCCATCCAGGTGTCGAAGACGTCGGTGCAGCCGACGAACTCGGTGCAGCCGCACTCGGGGCATTTGTCCACCGGCGGCTTGTCGACGGTGGGGTCTACGTATTTTCTAGCCTGCTCCTCGGTGGCGCAGACCGCGTGCCCGCACTTCTTGCACTCCCAGATGGGGACGGGGGTGGCGAAGATACGCTGGCGGGAGAGGACCCAGTCCCACTCCAGGGACTTGGTCCAGTCCTCGAGCCTGACCTTCATGAAGTCGGGGTACCAGTTGATCTCGTTCGCGCGCTTGAGGATGGCGTCCTTGAAGGTGGTGGTCTTCAGGAACCACTGCGGGACCTGCAGGTACTCGATGGGGGTCTTGCAGCGCCAGCACACCGAGACCTGCTGCGGGTTGTCCTCCTGCTTCACGAGGACCCCCATGGCCTTCAGGTCCTCGATGGCCGCCTGCCTCGCCTCGGCGACCGGCATGCCCGCGTACTTCCCGGCGAGCTGGGTCATCTTGCCCTCCTCGTCGATGCCCTTCTCCAGCTCGAGGTGGTACTTCATGATCCACTCGAGGTCGGCCTTGTCGCCGATGGTGCAGATCATGACGTTCCCGGTGCCGTACTCCATGTCGACCTTGGGGTCGGAGATGACCTTCACGTGGCGGCCGTAGATGGGGGTGATGAGCTCCCTTCCGACGTACTTCGAGTTGACGGGGTCGGCGGGGTTGACGGCGACCACCTTGCAGGTGCACAGCAGCTCGGGGCGGGTGGTGGCGATCATCATGTACTCGCCGGACGGCTGGCCGTCGTCCCCGGCGATGGCGAACTTGAGGTAGTTCAGCTTGTTGACGTTGTCCTTGTAGTCGACCTCGGCGTCGGCCAGGGCGGTGCCGCACCGGGGGCACCAGTTGACCGGGAAGTTGGCCTTGTAGACCAGCCCGCGGTTGAACAGCTTCACGAAGGAGAGCTGGGTGATGCTGCGGTAGTAGGGCGCGTCGGTCTGGTAGTAGATCGAGGGGTCCATGCTCTCGCCCAGCATCTCGAAGTCGTGGGTCATCTTGGCGATGTAGCCGTTGGCCCAGTCGGAGCACAGCTTGCGGTAGTCCTGGCGGGGGAGGGACTTCTTGGTGATGCCGTACTTCTTCTCCACGCGCACCTCGATGGGGGTGCCGTTGACGTCGAAGCAGAGGGGGAAGAACACGTTGTCCCCCTTCATGCGGTGGTAGCGCGCCGCGAAGTCGATCAGGGAGTAGCCGGTGGCGTGCCCCAGGTGGAGGTCTCCCGAGGTGTACCTGGGAGGGTTGTCGATGCTGAAGACGGGCTTGTCCGACTTGGGGTCGAAGCGGTAGACCTTCTTCTCCTTCCACATCTCCTCCCATTTTTTCTCGATGACGGAAGAATCGTATGCCATGGTAATGTGCGCCTTTAAACGGGGGCACTATTAAAATAATATTATACGCGCGCTTGAATATTGATTCAAATGTGCCAGATTGTAAAAACCGGGCGGGTTTCCCCGCCCGGAAGCGGTTTCACGACTTGGTCTTCTTGCGGCGGGAGACGTGCGAGTCCTTCTCGGACTTGACCTGCCCGCCGAGGGCCTGCACCAGCTCCTTGTTGGTCTGGACGAGGTCCCAGCCGACGGCCTTGGAGTTGTAGGTCCGGCCGGAGACGAAGAGCTTGCCGATGAGGCTGTACTTCTTGCGGTCGCCGGACTCGTTGTAGCGGGTAACGTGGATCGTCAGCGACTCGGGCTTGTAGATCTTGCTGACCTTGGCCATCTCCTTGCCGATGTCGTCGTACATCGCCTCGGCGTAGATCTTGTCCTCGTCGTCGAGGCCGCTGATCTGCACGTACAGCTGCTCCCTCTCGCGGCAGGCGGAGATGAGCTCGATGATGTCGTACTCGGTCAGGATGCCGACCATCTCGTCGCGGTCGGTGACCGGCAGGGTGGAGATGTGCTTCTCCGCCATGATGTCGGCGGCGGCGGACATGTCGTCCTCCCAGTCGACGGTCACGACGGCGGTGACGGCGACCGACTGCACGGGGGTCTGGGTCTTCGCCTCGTTGACCCCCTTGTTGCGCTCGCCCGGCTTCCATCCGTTCTCGATGACCTCGTTCATCCCGACGACGCCGACGAGCTTGCCGGCGGAGTTGACGACGGGCATGGTCCTGATGTCGAGGCGCCTCATGGTGTCGATGGCCTCGGAGAGCATGGCGGTGTCCCTGACGTACTCGACGGGGGTGGTCATGATCTCCCACACCTTCACGTCGCGGAGCGACTTGGACTGCGCCGCGATGCCGATGAGGGCGGTCCTGGAGACGACGCCCGTGACCTTCTTGCCGGTGACGACGGCCAGCTGCCTGCAGTTGTTCGTCACCATGATCTCGGCGATCTTCGTGATCTCGGTGCCCTCCTCGACGGCGGGGAGGCTCGAAATGAGCGATTTGAGCTTGGTATCCGGGCTCGCGCTCTTCTTCCTCAGGATGACGGAGTAGCGGATCATGCCGCCGTAGATCCCTCCGTCGATGATCGGTATCTCCTGGTATCCGGTCTTGCGCATAAGGGTGAGCGCGTCGGACACGGTGTTGTCGGGGCTGAGCGTCGGGAAGTCTTTCTCCGCGATGTCGGAAACGGGCACGGCGTCGATCTGAGACTTCAGCATCGAGAGCTTCTTGAGATCTTCAAGATCCTTGATTCCCACTTTTTCTCACCGTCCACCCTATTGGACTGTAACGCTATAAAAGTAACACATAACAGCCAGCGTTTTCATCATTTCCGCTGTCTGGCTAATTTAAATACTCGCAGATTGAAAACATGTCGGGCGGGGGATCGTCCCCGCCCGTTGTAGCGTTTCGGGGGCTCAGAGCTCGGAGAACTTCTTGCCGCCGAGGAGGTCCGCGATGACCGCTCCCGCCTCGTCGAGCTTGATCCTCTTCTGCTCCTTGGTGTCGCGGTCCCTGATGGTGACCGTGCCCGCCTGGGGGCCGCTGAGGGTGTCGTAGTCGACGGTGAGGCACCACGGGGTGCCCGCCTCGTCCATGCGGGCGTACCGCTTGCCGATGCTGCCGACGCCGTCGTAATAGGCCTCGACGCGGTGCGTGTGGATGCTGTCGCACAGCTTCCTGGCACATTCGTCGAGCCCGTCCCTCTCCATGAGCGGGAACACCCCCACCTTGATGGGGGCGACCTCGGGCTTGAGCTTCAGGACGGTGTAGTCCTCCTTGTCGTCGTGGGTGTAGGCGTGCTCGAGCACGGTGTAGAAGATGCGGTCGAGGCCGCAGGAGGGCTCGATGACGTGCGGGATGATCCGCTCGCCGGCGACCTTCTCCTTCACGGTGGCCTGCCTGAACATGTCGGGGCCGAGCTCGATCTTCTCGCCGTCCACTTCAATGGTCAGTTTGCCGTCCTTCACTTCGGAGGGCGAGGCCTTCTCCACCGCCTCGGCTACCGCCTTGGACTTCGCCTTGAAGGCGGGCCCGATCTTGCTGCGGTCGGGGATGAGCTTCTCGACCTCCATCTCGCGGGGCTCGTCGAACCTCTTGAAGTGGGTGAGGTCGGCGCCCGAGAACTGCGCGTGGCGGGAGAGGTCCCAGTCGCCGCGGTCCGCGACGCCGGTGATCTCCGTCCAGCCGATGGACAGCAGCGCCTCGGCGTCCCAGCAGTCGTTGGCGTAGTGGGCCATCTCGTCCTTGAGGTGCTCCCGGAAGCGGAGCCTCTTGGGGTCGACGCCGGCCCTGATGAGCAGCTGCTTGATGGTCCCGACGAAGTACGCCAGGATCTGGTTCTTGATGATGCCCTTCTCCACCGCCTCGCCGACCGTCATGGTGTAGGTCTCGGTGCCGGTGTTGGGGAGCAGGGTGAGGACCTCGTCCTTCATCTCGTTGAACCTGGGCCAGGTGGTGTCCTCGGGGTCGAAGAAGAGCTCGACCTCCATCTGGTTGAACTCCCTCATGCGGATCATGCCCTGCCTGGGCGCGATCTCGTTGCGGTAGCTGCGCCCGGTCTGCATGACGCCGAAGGGCAGCTTCTCGCGGTTGTAGCGGTAGAGGTTGAGGTAGTTCAGGAAGATCCCCTGGGCGGTCTCCGGCCGGAGGAACCCGATCCTCGAGGAGCCGGGGCCGATGTTGGTCCGGAACATGAGGTTGAAGTCCTCGACCGGGCCGAGCTTCCCGCCGCACTCGGGGCACACGACGTGGTGCTCCTCGAAGGCCTGCTCGATGTCCTTCTCGGTCATCACGTCGGTGTTGTCGTAGAAGTCCTTGATGAGGTGGTCCGCGCGGAAGGGCGCGCCGCATTTGGTGCAGTAGGTGATCTTGTCGGCGAACTTGTCGAGGTGCCCGGAGGCCTTGAAGACGTCGCGGGGGTTGACCGTCTCGGTGTCGATCTCGGTGAAGCCCTCGCGCCCTTTGAACAGGTCCCTCCAGATTTCCACGATGTTGTTGCGGAGGCTGAAGCCGAGGGGCCCGTAGTCGTACATCCCGGCCACGGAGCCGTAGATCTCGTACGAGGGCCAGATGAAGCCCCTGCGCTTGCACAGGGACATCAGGTCGTCCGCGTCCGTCATTCATCCGCCCCGGTGATGGCCCTGAGCACGTCGACGTCGTAGATCATGCCGACGAGCTCGTCCTTGGTGCCGTGGACCGGCACCTGGCCGAAATCGTTTACGACCATCAGGCGGGCGACCTCGCTGAGGGAGGTCTTGCGGAACACGGTGATGGGCTTGCGGACCATGTAGTCCTCGACGGTCTTGTCGTTGGACTTGTACTTGTCCGTCGCGGTGTAGAACAGCGGCATGACGTTGCGGAGGCCGACCAGCTTGGCGTCCTCGACCCCGAGCTTCTTGGCGTCCTCCTCGGTGAACTGGTCGCTGAACAGGTCCCTGTCGGTGATGATCCCCACCTGGTTGCCCTGGGCGTCGAGCACGGGGGCGGCGACGGTGTCGCTGATGCGGAAGGCGCTCACGAGGTAGCTCATGGGGTCCCCTTCCCACACGGTCACGCAGGTGGTGCTGATGACGTCGCCCGCGGTCATGTCGGTCTTCATCCCGCGGATCTCGCGGAGGATGTCGGTGGGGGTGATGATGCCGATGAGCTTCCCTTTGTCGACGACGGGCAGCCTGTGGATCCTCTTCTCGGAGAGGATCTTGGCGGCGTCGGCGATGCTGGCGTCGGGGCCGATAATGATGCAGTCCTTCTTCATGATGAGGGAGAGCTGCTCCTCGTCGAACTTCCGGAAGATGTCCCGGCGGGAGACGATCCCCATCAGCTTCCCGTCGGAGGCGCGGATGACCGGCACCCCGGTGAGGTTGTTCTTCACCATCACATTGATGGCATCGCTGCGGCTTCCGGGCACCTCGACCACGATGGGCGCGGGTGTCATGATGTCTGCTACGGTCTTCATTGCGATTTCTCCGAATTCCTGACGACGATCACCGGGATGGTGGAGAGCTTGACCACCTTCTCGGCGACGCTCCCGGCGAAGAGCTTCTTCATGCCGGTGCGCCCGAGCGTTCCCATGACGATGACGTCGTAATCGGCGGCCAGCTTGGCGATGGTCTCCGCGGGCTGCCCCTGGAGGACCTTGGTCTCCACGGGGATCCCGTTGGCCTTGCCCTGCTCGGCCACGTACCCGACGGCGGCGTTGGCCATCTCGTCGGTGCCGTTCTTGTCCTTCACGAAGAGGGCGGTGATGTGCCCTCCGGCCACCTTCGCGAGCTCGAAGGCCTCGGCGACGGCGGTCTTGACGGCCTCGCTGCCGTCGGTTGGCACGAGGATGTTCTGGAAGCTCATTCCGATCCCTCCTTCTTGTCCTTGGGGACGATGGACCTGACGACCATCACCGGGCAGTGCGCGCCCTCGATGACCTTCTCGGCCACGCTGCCCATCAGGGCCTTGCTCATGCCGGTGCGCCCGAGGGTGCCCATGACAATCATGTCGAACTGCTTGGAGGCCTCGTTGATGGCGGACGCCGGGAGCCCCTCCACGATCTTCTCCTCGAAGGGGACGCCCGCGTCCTCGGCCTTCTTCTTGACGAAGGCGACCGCCTCGCGGCCCTCCTTCTCGAGGGTCTCGTAGACGTTGACGATGGCCGCGTCCATGGGCATGTTCGAGTAAACCGACTGGTCGAGGACGTAGAGGGCGGTAACCGTCGCCCCCGAGATCTTCGCCAGCTCCATCCCCTTGTCGATGGCGGGGTTGGTGTAAACGCTGCCGTCGGTCGGCAGCAGAATCTTGCTGATTGCCATATCTTGTCACCTTAGTAGCACCTGGGTCCTGCAGCGCAGCGCGCCCTCCGGGCCCCCGTCGGGGCAGGGGAGGACGGCTGTCCTGTCGCCCACTCCTATCTTGGTCAATGTACGCGCGCGATTTAATAACTTGCCCGCCGCCAGCATCCCCCAGACGGCGTTCCCGTCGCCGTTCTGGGCCTTCAGGAGGTCGTACGCGAGGGCCGCCTCGGGGCGGAGGTCGGGGCTGCAGAGCATGGCGTTGTCGGTGCCGAGGGCCACCGTGCAGCCTGCGTCCAGCATGCGCTTTAGGGGGGCGGTCTTCCCGAAGAAGCGGTTGGAGCGGGGGCAGGAGACGACCGGGACTCCCGCGTCGGCGGTGAGCTTCAGGTCGCGGTCGGTCGCCTCGCACATGTGGACGACGAAGGAGGGTTCGAAGCTCAACGCAATCTCGATGTCCTCGCGGACCCTCTCGCTCACGTGGAGGGCGAAGGGCTTCCCCGCCTTATGGCACGAATCCGCGAGTCTGGCTATGTACTCCGTGTCCATATCGGAGATGGAAGATACGGCGATCCCGTCTGCGATTTTCAGAAGCTCCGAGACCTCGTTCGGGTCGAACTCCGGGGACACCGGGCGTCCCATGACAACGGCGTGCGGGCAGGCCTCCTTCGCGAGCCTCGCTCCCTTCACCCCGCCCTCGCGGAAGTCGATGAAGCGGCCGATTCCGTTGCTGTAAGCGGAAGCGTCGAAGGCCGCCATGTCGCGCTTCAGGGTCTCTTCGGATGCTTCCCGCAGGTAGCGGTGCTTGAGCCCGTCGGGAGGCGCCACGAGCTCCTCTATTGACATCCCGGGACGGACCAGGGGAGCAGCACCTGCATCTGCACAATGAGTATGCCCGTCCGTCAGCTCGGGGAGGATGACGCCCTCTGCCGAGGGCTCCATCGGGGGCTTCCCTTCCCCGATCTCGGAGACCTTCCCTCCTTCGGTGAGGACGTAGCCCCGGGAGAGCCCGGCCCCGTTCCATACCCATCCGGACAGGCACTGCATGCCGACGTCCACGTCAGTCTGGGATAAAAACAACTCCGTCCCACAAAGGGGCGATTGGGAGAAAATAAGGGGTTTTTCAGGCCCAATAGGGCTTCTTCACGAACTTGTAGGCCATCAGGCAGGCGGTCGCGGCCTCGCCGCAGCCGGTGATGATCTGCTTGTACTTGCCGGGGTAGTCCACCACGTCGCCGCAGGCGTACACGCCGTTGCGGTTGGTGCTCATGTCCACCCCTACCTTGATGAGCCCGTTCTCGGTGAGCTCCAGGCCCCACCTCTTGAGGATGCCGAGGTCGGCGGTGATGCCGATGTTGATCACGGCGAGGTCGGCCGGTACGGTGAGCTCCTTCCCGTCCTGCAGGAGGGTGACGCTCTCCAGGTGGTCGGTGCCGTTGAAGGATTTCACGGTGGCGTTCATGATGCAGCGGACGTTGCTCTCCTTCAGGTTCTTGACGTTGATCTCGTCGGCCCTGAACTCCGGGCGGCGGTGCACGATGGTGGTGTCGGTGACCTGGTCGGCGATGAGCGCCATCTCGATGGCGGAGTTGCCGCCGCCGAACATGACGACCTTCTTCCCGACCAGCTCCTCCTTCTTGGGGAGGATGTAGTCGATGCCCTTGCCGGTGAGCTCCTGCTCGCCGGGGGCGCCCATCTTCCTCGGGGTGAACTCGCCCATCCCGATGGCGATGATGACGCTCATGGTCTCGTAGGAGTTCTTCTGGGTCTTCACGATCAGCTTCTGGTCGCCGTCGAGGATGTCCTCGACCTTCTCGTTCTCCCTGATGTCGCATTCCATGCTCTCGGCCTGGGCGTAGAGCTTGTCCGAGAGCTTGCGGGCCTGGACGGTCTCGAAGCCGGGGTAGTTGTGGATACCCTTCTCGGGGTAGAGGGCGACGAGCTGCCCTCCCACCTTACCGGACTCGAGGATGAGCGTGCTCATCATCTTGGACCTGGCGTAGATCCCCGCGGTGAGCCCAGCGGGTCCGGCGCCGATAATCACGACATCGTAGACCATATTACGGGCTTCATCGAATCACGATATAAAAGAATGTTGATATTCAGTTTAAAAAACGTGAACTCTGGGGCCTTTTCCTGAGAGAATGCATTTTATTTCTACGAATATCGTAGAATTTCTGTCCAGCAGTGTCCGCGGGCTCCGGAACGCCCTTTCATAACGGATAAATAGGCATAACCGATTCCATCCCCCGATGATTACAATCGAGTACAGCACGTTCGCCGTCGCGATCGTCGCCTGCATCATCTACGCGGTCGGGATGTTCATCTACGACCACAAGAAGAAGGCCAAGGACTGAGCCTCCTTCTCCTGCCGGGATAGGACGGCAGGCAAACCGCATAATCCGTATTTTGTATCGATTTCCAGTTGTCAATATGCGCCGTTGTAAGCCTTTAACGGCGTTATCTACTGTTTCTGTGGTAATGTGCGTTTTCTCTGGTCAAAACCAATTTATAAGGCGCTATCATTTTGATAGTTAGGTGAAGAAAATGGTCACCATTCCGAAAGAAGTAATGGACCTTCTCGCAGAGAAAGGCAGCGTTAAGTCTATGGCCACCGTCGACGGCAGCGGACAGCCCCACGTCATCACCGCGGGCACCATCGGGGCCCTCGACGACAAGACCATGATGTTCGGCCAGGTTCTGACCCAGAAGTCCTACAAGAACGCCGAGGACAACAAGAAGGTTGCGTTCATCGTGACCAACGGGCTGAAGTCCTACTCCATCGACGCGGTGCTCAGGGAGACCGTGACTTCCGGGCCCCTCCTGGACGGCGTCAACCAGAAGCTCGCCGCGATGCACCTCGTCGCCAAGAGCATCCTCCTCTTCGACGTCAAGGCCGTCTACCAGCAGGGCGCCAACATGGACGCCGGCAAGCAGATCGCCTGAAGGCAAAACCTTTCAGCGGGGCCCGTCCCCGCTTTCTTACCCCGTTTGCAATGCCGGTCCCGGCAACGGGATCGGTATTGGCATTTCAATAAGCCAGATGCGGAAAAATTGTTAAGGCGTTTGGGGCGGAAGTCAATCCGCCCGGGAAGGAAGATCAGTACCTCCTCTCTCCCCTCTCGGCCTTGTGCTTCTGGAAGCACTCGCGGCAGTAGACGGGGCGTCCCTCGGTGGGCTTGAAGGGCACTTCGCACTCCTTCCCGCAGTCGGAGCAGATCGCTTTGAAGTACTCCCTGGGCTGGTCCCTGTCCCTGTAGTTCCTGTTTCCCCTGTAACCGCCATTGTCTCCGTAGGCCATGTTTTCTCAACTTTCCCGGTATTACGTTCTCCCTAACCTACACAGCGGGTCCCGGGGTCCGAATGCCTAAAACCTGTCAATTCCCAGCCTCTAAAAATAACTTCGCATGGCACGCTTTCCGGAGGGCGTTCCGCCCGCGCGCGGGCAATTTAATTTTATAACCCTCGGCGATACGAGAGCGAAATGCCGAAAGCGAAGCAGGAGGACAGCATCGAGCCGGAGGTCGAGGAGGACCCCCGCGAGCGGAAGCTCGACTCGTTCATCATAAAGATCTTCCCCGCCTTCGTGGTCGTCTTCGGCTTCATCGCGGTGCTGATCTACATCTTCGAGTGGGACAACCACTCCCTCGGCCACTTCCTGTACGCCCTCGGCATCGCCTACGCCGCCGGCTTCGCGCTCCTGGGGGTGCCCTCGATGTACTACTCGCGGAGGCGGAGGGTCAAGATGAGGTACAGCGTCCCCGCCGCCGCGGCCGCCATCTTCGTCGGCGGGTCGCTCCTCTGGCTCATCTTCGGGGACGACGAGGAATCGGTCAACGACTTCGTGGCGAACTTCTCCTTCGTGGTCGGGATGGACCCCGAGGACATCTCGTACGCGTCGGTGGTCGTGGGATGCTTCGTGCTCTTCGCCATCATCGTCCTCGCCACCTACGGGATCCTGGCGGTGGTGACCGCCTACTTCCGCCGCAACTACCACCGCATCCTCCTCTCGCTGATGAAGCCCGGGGAGTCCAAGCTGAAGAGCCGCTCGCTCTCGCTCTTCGCGGTGCCGGACATCATCGACGTCACCGACGTCACCATCAACCCCGAGCCGGACACCAAGGACTCCGACAGGAAGGTGTTCCGGAGGGTCTTCGGCAACATCGTCGGGGTGGGGCTCATCATCGCCTCCTACCTCTTCCTAAACCCCGTCTTCCTGGACACCATCGACTTCACCGACATGATGATGACGATGGTCCTGATCTCGCTGTTCATCGTGGTGCTGGTGGTGCCGGTCAGCATCCTCCGCTCGCTGGACGCCGAGGCCCTCTCGGCCGCCCCCCGCCCTTTCATCATCTGGAAGGGCATGAAGTCCAAGATGTTCAAGTGGTGGATGTTCATCCTGCTGATGCTGACCCTGCTGTGGATCTGCCTCTACTACCCGGACGTGGACACCGAGCGGATCTTCTTCTCGTACCTGGGCTACACCGTCTTCATCATCTGCATGGGGGCGGTCAGCGCCTACATCTACTCCAACACGTTCTACTGCGGCCTGCGGGACGGCATCGCCGACCGCTTCCGCCTCCTGCACGCGCGCCGGCAGCGGTGATTTAAAACCAGATGCAGCGATACCGCAGCCATGACGGACCCGGCTTACGCGGCCATCACCAAGGCCAGGAACCAGGAGGCGAACAAGAACTACCTCGGGGCGGCGAACACGCTCGAGGCGTACCTCGCCACCGACCCCCACAACACCGCGCCCCGGCTGGAGCTGGCGCGGATCTACCAGTACGGGCTGAAGGACACCAAGACGGCAGTGATGCAGATCGACATCGTGCTCGACCTCGAGCCGGACAACATCGACGCCCTCAAGATCGCCACCTCCATCAAGACCTCCGACAAGAAGAAGATCGACGAGTGCGAGGAGGAGTTCGAGCGCCTCGGGAGGCTGCTGGCCGCCCGCAACGACCCCAAGGAGTTCGCCCAGGCGGCCGGGCTCTACGCGATCTTCCTGCGCAAGCAGAAGGTGGACTTCGAGAAGTCGGAGGTGTGGTACAAGAAGGCCATCGCGGCCGACCCGGACAACTACGCCTACCACCAGAACTACGCCGTCCTCCTGCTGAACGACCTCAAGGATTACGAGGGCGCCAAGGAGCAGCTCGAGATCGTCCTGCGCCTCCACCCCTCGGACGAGGCCCAGAAGAACTACGACATGCTCATGCGCAAGAAGTTCGACAAGAACGGGAACGTCAGGAAGAGCTTCTTCGATAAGGTCCGCAAGCGCTGATCCGATCACTGGTACTCGGGGTCTGCCCAGAACATACCCAGCATCGCCGAGATCGAGCGCACCGTCTCCTGCGCAAGGGGCGTCCTCTCCGCGAAGAGCTCGGAGACCGAGTTGGACTCCGGGAACACGATGAGGCGGTTGTCCATGCCGTTGGTGTCGAAGAGCTGCGCGAGTTTTCTGGCGTCGCTGCAGGCGGCCTCGGTGTCCTTCACGGCCTGGAAGAGCTTGGGCATCTCGCGGAGGTCGTGGTTGCGGTAGGGGTCGAAGGTCTCCTCCATCCCCGGGTGGTCCCGGTCGGAATCGTCCATGACCGACCAGGCGTGCTTCATCCGCATGTTCTTCGGGTCGGTGAGCCCGCTGAAGAGCGCCAATCCCTTCGGTTTGCAGGGGGCCTCGAAGCTCACCGAGTCGCGGGCCCTCCCGGAGCAGCAGGCCATGGTCAGCCAGAGGGCGAACAGGGCGCCCGCCCCGGTGCCGCAGAAGGCCAGCCGGTCGAGGTCGAGGCGGTACATCTTCGCGTGGGCGTCCGCCCATCTCAGGAACCCGGCGGCCTCCCAGAGCATCTCGTAGGCCGCGATGCCCTTCCCGGGAGGGGTGAGGGTGACCGAGAACACCGCACAGCCCCGCTGGGCGATCTCGGCGCACAGCTTGGGGTCGGGCGGGCGGAGGAGCCGCTCGAAGGTGTTGCTGGGGAAGTACACCACCGTCGGCATCCTCCCGTGGGCCTCGTCGGAGTAGAAGAGGTCCGACGTGCGGGTCACACGGTCGCCGTAGCGGAGGTCGGCCCGGATCGAGACCGACGGGAACTGCTCCCGGACGCCGGCGAAGTTCAACATGCGCACTCCATCGGGGCTGGGATAGAAAAATCCTCCTTTTGCGCCGGGGACCAAAGATTTTTGTGTAAGGGACATAACAGGAATCGGGGCGGCGGGAATTCCTTTTAAAGGACGGGCTCTCTACGAAGGGTCAAAGAGGGTTTATCATGGAACTAAAAGGATCCAAGACCGAAGCCAACCTTCTCGCCGCTTTCGCAGGAGAGTCTGAGGCGAGGAACAAATACACCTTCTTCGCCTCCCAGGCGAAGAAAGAGGGATACGAGCAGATCGCCGACATCTTCCTGGAGACCGCCGAGAACGAGAAAGAGCACGCCAAGATCTGGTTCAAGCAGCTCAACGGCGGCGTCATCCCCGACACCGTCGCCAACCTCAAGGCCGCCGCCGAGGGCGAGCACTACGAGACCTCCACCATGTACAAGGACTTCGCCGAGACCGCGAAGCAGGAGGGGTTCGACCAGATCGCCAACCTCTTCAAGATGGTCGGCGACATCGAGGCCCACCACGAGGAGAGGTACAGAGCGCTCCTCGCCAACATCGAGAACGGCACCGTGTTCGAGAAGGACAAGGTCTACGTCTGGAAGTGCAGGAACTGCGGCCACATCCACGTGGGCAAGGAAGCCCCCAAGATCTGCCCGGTCTGCAAGCACCCCCAGTCCTACTTCGAGATCCAGGCCCAGAACTGGTGAAGCCTGCGGGAGGCCTCCGGGCCTCCCCGGCAAACCCCTTAATCTTCTCTGTTTTTTGAATCGCAATCTGAAAAAGACGGCCGAGGGGCCGGATCCTTTTCCGGCCGGTCGGCCTGTCGCGGTTTGCCGATCTTCCTTATGAGGTGAAGATCTGCTTGCACTTGGTGATCCGGTAGGTCACGTAGATGCCCACCGCGAGGGTGATGAGCCCGGTGCAGGCGAGGATGGTCGAGACCAGGCACCCGTAGAAGGCCGCGTTGTACCTGACGCCCTTGTTGGTGTAGTACCAGGAGACGAGGGCGGCGATCCCGGAGCCCAGGGTGAGCGCCCCGGAGATGTAGTACGCCAGCCTCCAGGCGTCCCAGTCGAGCCCGGCGTAGCTCGTCGCGTCGGGGTCCGAGTCCTGAGCATATTCCCTGATGACGTCGGCGTACCAGTCGGCGGCCGCGATGCTGGCGATGCCGTCGATGACCGCGATGATGCCCCAGAGGATCAGGAGCAGGGCGGTGAGGTCCTTGTAGTTGGACCAGTACATCGAGTCCCGGTAGGGCCCGGGGCCGTAACCGAAGGCGGGGTCGGGGCCGGCGGACGGGTTGTCCGACACGGTCGCCCCGCAGTAGGGGCAGAACTTGTCGGTGTCGGCGATCTCGTGGCCGCATTCGCTGCAGTACCTCACCATCCCGTCCTGTCCCCCTTTTCAGTCTGGGTCTTTCTCACTCGAGGTCGCTGCGGGAGTTCAGCGCCTTCTTGAGGATGGCGGCCTCCTCGGGGGACAGGGTGATGCCCTTGCCCATCTTGGCGCCGTCGGGGGACCACTCCCTGATGTCGTACTTGGGGTCCTTCTCGTTCCAGCTGACGAGGTTGAGCTCCTTCGTCCATCCCTTCGAGGATTCGGAGAGGACCGCGATCTTCTCCACTATTTCATACTTGAACTCGGTGGGCATTTCGATTACCTTGCCCTTATAAGGCTACTATATAATTTTAATATTATGGGGGAAGGATTACGGAGAGGGCCTCCGCAGGTCAACCGTTATAAATAAGGTGCCCGATAGAAACAGAGTACGGAAGCATCCGCTTCCGCGGATGTGAAGTTCTCAGATGGACAACGTAACCCTGACGGTGCTGGTGGCCGTCATCATCATCCTGCTCGCCTTCTCGGCGTTCTTCTCCGGCTCGGAGACCGCCTACACGGGAGCGAACATGACCCGCCTCCGCAAGATGGCGGAGGACGGCAACAAAAAGGCCCAGCGGGCGATGGCCAACGCCGAGAACTTCGACCGCCTGCTGACCACCGTCCTGGTCGGGAACAACATCGTCAACATCGCCTCGTCCACCCTCACGACCTACGTCCTCACCGAGATGTTCGACGCGGAGATCGCCACCATCGTCTCCACCGTGCTGATGATCACCGTCCTGCTGATCTTCGGGGAGATCACCCCCAAGACCCTCGCCAAGCACCATCCCGAGAAGACCGCCATGCGCTACGCCTCGATGATGCACGGCATCATGGTGGTCCTCTCCCCGATCACCTGGGTCTTCCTCAAGGTGACCAATGCGGTGACCACCGCGGCGGGCGACGACGGGGAGAAGCAGCCCACCCTCACCGAGGAGGAGCTCGGCGTGATGATCGACGAGATCCAGGAGGAGGGCGCCCTCGAGAAGAGCGAGAGCGAGCTCATCAAGTCGGCCATGGAGCTCGACGACAAGCCCGTCGGGGACATCTGCGTCCCCCGGGTGGACATCACCGCGGTCAGCGTGAACACCAGCCCCGAGTACCTGAAGAACCTCTTCGTGGAGTCCGGGTTCTCCCGCATCCCCGTCTACGAGCGCAACATCGACCGCATCGTGGGGGCGGTGTTCATCAAGGACTTCTTCGCCAAGTACACCTCCGGCAAGAAGTTCCGCGTCACCGACATCATCCGCCCCGTGAAGTTCGTCCCCGAGGACGCCAGCGTGGCGAAGGTCATGAGCGACCTCCAGAAGGCGAAGCTGAACATGGCGGTGGTCCTCGACGACTACGGGGGCACCGTGGGCATCGTCACCATGGAGGACATCCTGGAGGAGCTGGTCGGGGAGATCTGGGACGAGAACGACACCGTCGAATACCCGGTCAGGAAGGAGCCCGACGGCTCCTACCGGGTGGACGGCGCCGCCAACATCTACGAGGTCTTCGAGAAGATCGGCCGCTCCTTCGAGGACTCCGGCTACGACTCGTCCTCGGTGGGAGGGTACTTCAACTACCGCCTGCAGCGGATGCCGAGAACCGGCGATTCGGTGCTCTACGGGGACGTCCGCATGACCGTCACGGCCACCGGCGGGCGGAGGGTCAAGGAAGTGAAGTTCGACTTCGTTCCGCAGGAGACCCAGAACGAGGATCAGAAGGATCCCGGGGCTCCGAAAGAAGAGAGCTGAGGTAGGCGCCCATATTGGATATCGCCACCTCCTTCCTGGCGGGGTTCGAGGCGACCTTCCCGGTGATCGAGATGACATCGCCGTGATGGGCGATCGCCCACTCGCCCTGCACCGCCCTCTGCTTGTCGAGGCGGGTGTAGAATACGCAGTCGTCGTCGATGCGGTTCTCGAGGTCGTCCTTCAACTGTGCCAGCACGTCGTTTCCGAGCGCGTTGAAGACGGTGTCCATCTCCTTCTGCTTCGACGCCATGAACTGCAGGATGAGCATGCGGTTGCCGTGCTCCCCCTCGCTCACCTCGCACTGGAACTCATCGGTCCCCACGAGGGACGCGAAGGTCTCCTTCACGAGGTCCTCCTTCTCGGTGGCGTAGATGAACGTCTCGATGCGCAGCCAGTGGAAGACGGCGTGGGTCATTGCTTCCCCTCCCTCGCTTCCGCCGCGTCGCGCCCGTCCAGGAGGATCCTCTTCAGCTCGTCGGGTTGCTTGGTGGTGACGGTCACCACCAGCCTCCCAGCGCACTTGACCGAGACGGCGGTGTCGATCCCGGGGCAGGCGAAGGTCTTGAAGCGGACCTTCTTGATGCCCCAGCCGCTGTAGTTCCGCATGATGTCGATGTCCCCGGTCTTGATGTCGATGATGTCCTTCAGGGGCACGTGGGTGGTCCTCACGATCCCGGACGCGAAATCGTCGTCGGTGACCACGATGCTGACCTTGAGCCAGTAGCCGATGACCGCCGTCAGGACGGTGATGACCGCGGTGGCCCAGAACATCCACCAGGGAACGCCCCCGATGTCGAAGGCCGCGCAGATCGCGATGACGGCCGCGGCGGCCGCGAAGACACCGACAAGGAAGATGTAAGGCAGTCCTGAGAAGATTCTGTCGTGTTCCTCGAATTGGGCGGACATCGGCGGTGGAATCGGGTTCACTCGTTTTAATCTTATGAGGCCCGGGGATTAGCCAGACATCCCGAGATTAACAAATTTTATATAGAATACCCCAATACAATGGGTTGTTGGGCCCATAGCTTAGGTCGGTGGAGCGTCCGACTGATAATCGGAAGGTCATGCGTTCAAATCGCATTGGGCCCACTCATCTCTCTTCTGGCTTCCGAGCCAATAAATTCCGTGGCATCTCCGTTATTGGGGATCTGCCGCAGAACCTGTTGATTCCTCGATCATTCTCTCTTCTCTTATTATATTGACAATGGAAAGGGCGGGGAAGCTTCGGCCCGCCGGCGCGCGCCGAGGTTTCCTGCTTTAAATACTCCTGTATATGTTCGTATTAATCTTAATATCGAAAAAAACTGCTATTTAAAAGTTTTCACTAACATATATAAGTTGACCACTACAATATCTTATACGTAAAGGGCAGAGGCCCCTTAGGAGGTAGAGAAAATATGGATTTCTACACAGCAGCAACGATCTGGATCTTCTCCGCCGTCGCTATCGTAGCGCTCAACATCGTTGACGGGTTCGGGCTCGTCGGGAACGCGATCATGGACGTCGCGATCCTCGCCGTGGCCATCGGCTTCGTCGCGTACAAGCGCATGTACGAGAAGATGGTAGACGCCCCCACCGGATACATCGCTTACTGAAGCGAGTACCGGAATTGCGGATCATTCCGCAGCAAACCCCTTTCTTCTTCCCCCTCCCCGCGAGGGGACTTCTCCATTCTTCTGCGGCAGGGACTTCCTGCCGCAGTCTTTCCTGAAAATCCCGGGATGCCGATCGGCCGTCCGGGAAAATTACTGGACGTAACTCCGCCCAGAGAATGAAAGTGAAGAAGTGGTAGACAGCGTGTCTGCTTTCCCGTACACTTGCGCAATACAGTACGCGACAGATACGTGAGAGGGCTTAACTGCCGGGTTCGAGATGGGACCGGGTGAACCCCTCTGCTGTGGCCGTCTGACCAGAATCGTAGATAGAAGGGTGTTATAAAAAGGTTTCAGTCGGCCGTGACGGCCTTGCGGATCTCCGCATCCTCGGGCACGACGGCGTCCTCGGGCAGCTCCACCATGTTGGAGAACATGTTCTGGAGTCCCCAGGCGGCGAGCTCCTTGAGGATGGGGATCAGGCTCAGGCCCCTCTCGGTCAGGGAGTACTCCACGACCTTGGGCCTCTCGGAGACGACGTTCCGGGTGATGATGCCGTCGGCCTCCATCTCCTTGAGCTGGATCGTGAAGATCCGGGGGGAGATGCCCTCGATGGAGTTCATGAGCTGGTTGTACCTCATCGGAGCCCCGTTGCGGCACAGCTTGCACATGATGACGGTCTTCCACCTGCCCTCGATGACGGACATGGCGGCGTCCAATGCGCAGTCGTACCTCGGTTCCCTGTTCATGGGTAGTTCATACTCCGATGGGGTATAAAGGATTTAGCACTATACTTATTGATAGTTAGTACTGCTCACTTCTTCTGGAAGGCGCCGTTCTTCTTGTGGGGAACCGCGCGCGATCCCTTGTTGTTGGCCTTGAGGGTCTTGACGTACTCCTCGGCCTCTTTCTTGGTGTTGAAGGTCCTGGTCGCCCGGGAAGCTCCCTCGGCCTTGACCTGCCACAGCCGGTCGGACCTCTGGGTGATGTGCCAGACCTTGGTCTCCTTGGTGTCGTCGGCCTTGGCGGCGGCGTTCTTCTTCGCAGGGGCTTTCTTCTCCGCGGTCTTGGTCGCGGTCTTCTTGGTCTCCGTCTTCTTGGCGGTCGTCTTCTTGGGGGCAGCTTTCTTGGTGGTGGTCTTCTTCGCCGCGGTCTTGGTGGCGGCGGTCTTCTTCGCGGGAGCCGCTTTCTTGGTCTCCTTCTTCTCTTCGGCCTTGGGCTCCTCTTCCTTCGTCTCGGTTTTTTTTCTTCTTCTTGCTAAACAGCGCCATTTTTCATCTCTGCTCCAAGATTTTTATCACGTGCCAACCGAACTCGGTCTTCACGGGGCCAACGAGATCGCCTTTCTTGGCGGAGAAAGCCGCGTCTTCGAACGGCTTGACCATCTGCCCGCGCTTGAACCAGCCGAGGTCCCCGCCCTTCTTCTTCGAAGGGCAGATAGAATACTTCTGCGCAAGCTTGCCGAAGTTGCCCCCTGCGCGGATCTCGGCCATGATGTTCTTCGCCTGAGCCTCGTCCTTGACGAGGATGTGGGCAGCGTGAACCTCCTTGACCATGAAACATTTACTGCGTTGCGGATATTAAAGTTATTTCCAAGATTTCCGTATTTCCTGTTCCGCGCCGGACTATTTTCTCCGAAGGACCGGTATGCTGGCTCAGTCCTCTTCGTTCCAGCGGTCGGCGATTTTCTCCTTCTCCTTCTGCTTCGCGTCGACCGCTTTCTCCTTCGCGATGTCCTCCTCCGTGAACGGTCTGGCTGGCGGAAGTTCGCGCGGATCTTTCTGCTTCGGTCTTTTCTCGGTGCCGTCCGCGTACCTGATGAAACGGTCGGTTGCGACAGGCTGGGTCTTGTTGATGAAGTCCCACGGCCAATCGTCGATCATCGTCTTGCGGACCACGTTGTTGGCGTGCCGCACCTCCGCATCGGTGCCGAGGACGACGGGCCCCCACGAGGACTGCTTCTCGTTGATCGGGTCACCCTCGAGGAGCCATACCTCGTTGGCCTTGTCCCCGTTCTTCACGGTGCATTCCACGTCCGGCTTCAGCTTCAGCCTGGTCAGGGGGATGAACTTCTTCTCCCCGACGGAGACGGGGCCCTCGCAGTAGATGTTGCGGCCGGTCTGCTTGCCGATCGCCTCGAGGGTGATCTCCGCGCCGGGCTCGAGGGTGAAGCGGACGATGCGCACGTGGTGTGACGGGTCCGCCGCCCAACTGGTTTTGTTCGGGACGACAGCGGTCTTCCCGGCGAATGTGCCAGCATAGAGCCATGCCTTCCATCCCTCGCCCTCCTCGACGGGGACGTCCTCCGCCCACACGTTGTTCAGCTCGACGGGAGTGTTCTTCTTCGCGAGCGGGAGGTTGATCATGATCTGCGTCACCGAGTGCGGGTTGCCGCGGTCGGCGAAGGCGAGCGGGTACATCTCGTCGTGGGCGTAGAGGCTCCCGGCGGTCAGCCACTGCACGTCGCCGTAGCCGAACCGGCCCTGGTTCCCGAGGGAGTCGTAATGGTCGACGTAGCCCTCGGTGCAGATCGTCACCGTCTCGTACCCCCAGTGCGGGTGGGCGGGGAAGCCCGGGGCGACCTTGCCTTGGTACATGCGGTAGCCGTACATAGGCGAGTAGTCGTTGCCGAGCTGCCTCCGCTTGATCTCCTCCAGGGGAGGCGCCTGCTGGCGGTTCCCCTTGGGGTAATCGTCGTGGTGGTGGGAGGCGAAGATGAAGGGGTCCTCGGTGTCCCAGTGCATCTCCGCTTTCTGCTCGCGGAGGACGGGGCCGGAGTCGCGGTACCTTCCGAAGATTGACATGGCGGGGGTATCTCCGCGCCCGTTTATGGTTTATCGTCAGCGTTAATTACCATACGGCGATTCGATGCCGATGGAAGACGGGATCCGGCTCAACAAGTTCCTCGCCGAGGCGGGCGTGGCCTCGAGGCGCGAGGCCGACCGCATGATCGGCGACGGGCGGGTCACCGTCAACGGCCGGGAGGCCGTCCTCGGGGACAGGGTCACCGACAAGGACGACGTCCGGGTCGACGGGAAGAAGGTGAAGAGGGAGACCGGGCCCGCCGTCATTCTGGCGTTCAACAAGCCGAAGGGGCTGGAATGCACCGCGGATAAAGGGAACGAGGACTCCGTCATCTCCTACATCAACTACCCCAAGCGGATCTTCACCGTGGGGAGGCTGGACAAGGACTCCGAGGGCCTCCTCCTGCTGACCAACGACGGGGACCTGGCGAACAAGATCATGCGCTCGCGCTACGGCCACGAGAAGGAGTACGTGGTGACCGTCGACCGCGACATCGTCCCCGAGTTCATCGAGGGGATGCAGAACGGCGTGCCCATCGACGAGGGCGTTGTTACTCGGCGCTGCAAGGTGACCGCGGAGGGCCCGCGGACGTTCAGGATCGTGCTCAGGCAGGGCCTCAACCGGCAGATCCGCCGGATGTGCGCCTACTTCGGGTACGGGGTCAAGAAGCTCGTCCGCGTGCGGGTGATGAACATCGAGCTCGGCGATCTGAAGCCGGGAAGGTACCGCGACATCACCAAGGCGGAGCGCGCGGAACTGATGGCGACGCTCGAGAAGAGCGAGCTGCAGAAGAAGGATTGAAAGGTGTTTTGAAGAGGGTGAAGGAGTAAGGGGAATCCCCTTACTGGGTCATCCTCTCGATGAGGCCCTTGGAGAGCTGCCTCTCCTCCTCGGTGGTCTGGAAGGAGCACTTGATCTCGTACTCCTTGTGGGTGTCGAGGCAGTCCGCCGAGGCGGTGAGGATCCCCTCGTCCGAGGCGGTGAACTTGACCCGGACCTCGGTGCTGCGGTTGATGCCGTCGGGCAGGTTCACCTGGAACTCGCCGACGGAGGTGCCCTCCACCAGCTCGGTGCGGCCGGTGCCGGTGTCCGCCAGGTTCTCGTAGATCTCGATGCTGACGGTCTTCTGGCCCTCGTCCACCGGGTAGTAGATCTTGGCCTTGGAGATCGGGAGCACCTCGTTGCGGAAGATGATGTTCGAGATGTACTCGTTCTTCTTCTCGTCGGTGACCTTGATGCCGAAGGTCTTGGAGAGGACGTTGTGGACGATGATCTGCTTGTCATCGGGAACCTCCTCGCCATCGGTCTGCGGGATACTCTCGGGCTCCGAGGCGTCCTCGACGACGATGGTCTCGGCCTCCCCGGCGGGGGCGGCCGCGACGCCCTCGGACGGGGCGGCAGCGGGAGCGGCGGCCTGGGCAGGCGCCTCGGAGGGCTTCTTCACGGCGGCCGGGGCGGCCTCCTCCACGACCTTCTCCTCGAAGCTGTAGCCGCTGAACAGGGCGGCGCCCTTGGCGACCGACTGGTCGGGGTCGTAGACGTTGATGTCGTTGTCCGGGAAGGCCTCCTTGAGGGCGTCCTTCACCTGGGGCATCTTCGAGGAGCCTCCGACGAGCAGGAAGGCGTCGATCGAGTGCGGGTCGATGTTCTTGCTCTCCAGCGTCCTCCTCACGATGTCGACGGTGGTCTCGATGAGCGGGCGGGTGGCGTCCTCGAACTCCTTCCTCGTTACGGTGTAGGAGCCGCGCACGCCTTTCGAGGTGGTGAAGGCCCCGCGCACGGAGACGTTGGTCGAGAGCCTCTTCTTGGCGGTCTCGGCGTCGTGCAGGAGCTTCTGGGAGTCGGCGGCCTCGGTCATGACCTCCTCCTCCGGCATGCCGCAGGAGACGGCCAGCTTCTTGACGATGATGTTGTAGAGCTCCTCGTCCCACATCATGCCGCCCAGTTTCATCTCCCCGTCGGTGGCGATGGCGGTGAACCTCTTGCCGTCGATATCGAGGACGGTGACATCGAAGGTACCTCCTCCGAGGTCGTAGACCAGCACCCTCTTCTTGCCGTCCTCCTCGTGGCCGAAGCCGAACGAGATGGCGGCCGCGGTGGGCTCGTTGAGGATCCTGACGTCCTCGAGGCCCGCCTCGAGGCCGGCCTCCTTGGTGGCGTCCCTCTCCCGCTGCCCGAAGTAGGCGGGGCAGGTGATGACCGCTTTCTTGACGTGGGTGGCCTGCAGCTCCTCGATGTCGTCCAGCATCCGCCTGAGGATGACGGCCGAGATGTTGACGGGGGTGTAGTCCTTGCCGTCCACCGAGAACCTCCAGTCGGTTCCCATGTGCCCTTTCACGCCGCGCGCCGCCCGCTCGGGGTCGAACGCCAGCGATTCGTCGACGGCGGTCTCGCCCACGAGGACGTCGCCGTCGTCCCTGAAGTAGACCACGGACGGGGTCGTGTCGCTGCCGTAGAGGCTCTTGCACACCTGCGGTTTGCCTTCTCCGTCCAGATAAGCTATGCATGAATAGGTGGTACCGAGGTCGATCCCCACCTTGATATCGGAATTATCGTTCTCCATCCCGTTTCACCTGACAATGGGCTGTGACAGTATCGTTACTGCTGAGCCGTCTTATAAACTGTGACCTTCTCCTTTACTATCGCGCGCCCGCTGTATTCATAACCTTCGGAGAGCCGCTTGGCGACCTTGCCGTTGAGCGAGGGGTCGTCCGTGGGGACGGTGTCCGCGATCCGCTGGTGGACGGTGTCCACGCGGTCGCCCTCCTTCCCGTACGGGCCGATCTTGACGCCGGCGTCGGTCAGCATGTTCTCCAAATCTATCTGGTAGGTCTCGAAGGAGTTGAGGGCGTCCTCGATGGTGAGGTTGTCCTTGTTGCGCTCCATGTTGGAGAGCAGTTCCTTCATGTCCTCCCTCATGTTGCACATCTCGAGCAGGAGGGACATGAACTTGCTGTCGGCCAGCTCCCCCTCGCGGCGGTTGAGCAGCTTGGAATAGGCCTCGTACTGCTCCCGCGAGGTGACGTAGGGCTCCCCGGCGGAGTTGGACCCGCCCCCGGCGGGGCCGATGGGGCGGCTCTCCAGGGACCGCACCCTCTCCACCAGGTCGGCGGACATGAAGTAGATGTCCTGGACGCGGCGGTCGGTCTCGGGGTTCCCGCGGCTCCCGCCGGTGCCGGCGGAGAGCTCCGCGAGGATCCGGTCCTGTTGCTCGCCGAACCTGTTCATCGCCTCGATGATACCGTTGTATTTCTCGTCCACCAGCTTCCAGGTCACCCTGGGGGCCTTCGCCTTCGTGGCCGAGCCGCTGCTGGATTTCTTCTTCGCGGGCTTCTTGGCGGCCGCGGTCTCCGCGCTCATCTCGTCAGTCTTTTCCTCAGTCATATCAAATCCTCCCTCCGCAGGCGGTGAAGAGCCAGATGAACGGGTCCTCCACCCTGAAGGGCTTAATCTCCTTTACCGTGCCGTTCTCGGCCGGGGCGGACCCCAGGGCCGAGACGGCGAAATACTCATGCTTGGCGAACCCGTTCACGGCGTCGATGAAGCGCTGGGAGGCGTTCCTCCGCATGTACTCCTCGACCTCCGCCCCGGCCTCGGCCAGGCAGAGCGGGTCCGCCCGGCCCTTGAGCCTCCGGACCCGCACCGAGGACTCGGGGCCCAGGAAGACCTCCTTGTCCTCGTCCTCGCGGGGCTCCCGCATGATCATGTCGGCCTTGGCCACGGCCACGGCCAGCGGGATGTTTAACTTCTCCCGCGAACGCAGGGGGCGCCCCTTCAGGAGCTCCGTGATGTAAGTCAAAGTGTCGGCGGCGTCCTCTTCGTCCGCCTTCTCGTTGAGGGCCACCGCGACGGGGTCCATCTGGAGCGGGTCGATGAGCAGGAGGATCCCGCTCGCGTGGCGGATGGCCGCCAGCAGATCGGGGTCGATCTTCTCGCGGGCGGCGTCCATGTCGTAGCCGGAGGTGTCGAAGAAGGCCACGGTGTACTTCCTGTCTCCATCTCTGTCGGGGAAGCTCAGGTAGTACACCAGCGACTCGTGGCCCCAGCGGTCCACCTCGTAGGACTGGGTGGGGTCGATGGCCTTGTTCTCGACGTACAGCGGGCGGTGGTAGACGTCCTCGTAGCGGTCGCGGGTGAGGACGGTGGCCGGCTCGAAGTCGGTGCCGAACTCCGCGGAGAACGAGGTCATGAGCGTCTCCAGCAGGGTCGCGATGTAGTGGCTCTTGCCCGAGCCGTCGGCGCCGAGGACGACGAAGATCAAACTCCCGTTCTCTTCCGCAGTATCGGAAATCGGATTGTGGCACTCCGGGCAGAGGCGCACCTTGGACTTGCGCCCGCAGATCTCGCAGCGGCCGTCCGGCGAGGACCGGATGATGTGGTGCTTGGTGGTCACCGCGTCGGTGGCGTTGCGGTCCTTGTGCAGGTACCTGTTCCTCTCGAGGTCGATCTCCTCGCTGGGGTGGTACTTGGAGCGGTACTGCCGCCCTCCGGGCATGTTCAGGAACTTCGAGGTGCACAGGGGGTCGGAGCAGGCGTAATGCAGGCGCCCGAGGTCGATCTCCCTGAAGCAGAACGGGCAGACGTACTTCTTCGCCTTCCCCTTGCTCTGGCTCTTCTTCTCGCTCATATCTTCGCGCGCCTCCCGTACAGCGGATGCACCAGCTTGTAGTGCCAGTATTCGTCGTGGTCGGTGAAGAACAGCCGCATCCGCTTGATGTCGGCCTTCTCCTTCTCGACCGGGAAGGAGACCTCCGCGAGCCCGCGGTCGAGGTTGACCGCGCGCTCGGAGTCCCACAGGATCTCGCCGTCGTCCGACCGCAGGGGGATGCCCTCCTTGGCGAGCACCATCACCACCCTGGGTATGCTGCCGCCGTCCTCCTTCATGGGGCAGTCGATGTGGACCACCACCCTGGTGAGGGTGCGGTCGCGGTCCTTCTCGGTGGTGACGGCGTACCTGATCTTGACGTCGTTCCCTGAGTAGGCCGTGAAGACCTTGGGGACCGACCTCACCTCGTTGCCGTCGATGCGGTAGACCGCGTACATGGCGATGTCGATCCGCTCGGAGGCGCCGGTGGGGACGGTGATGACGTGCTCCCTGTCGTAATCGGAACGGGCCACGGTGATGGGCTCGAACTCATGCTCTGGGTCATCGGGGTCGCGCCCGATGAGGACGGCCGCCACGGCGTCGTCCGGCCAGTCGGCGCTGATGAGGCAGGCGCCGACGTCGCCCCGCCTCCTGATGTCGGAGAACGGGCGCAGATTGACGATTCTCTGGGAAGCCCCGATGACGGCGGTCTCGCCGACGACGGTGACCGCGGTGACGAAGTTCACCGCGCCCGGGAGCTCGCCGAAGATGCATCCTCCTTCGAACGTCCGGTCGGGCTTCAGCTTGCGGGCGTAGGCCTCGAGCGTGCGCACCGGGACGATGTCCCCGTAGCGCGGGGCGATCTCCGACGATGTGTACAGATCCACGGGGAGCTCGGAGTCCCAGGTGGCCTTGTTCCCGTTCTCGGTGCGCATCCACTTGAGCCGCAGTTCGGGCACCGGCTTGGGGTACTCGGGCGCGGTAGCCTCCTTCATCACTCCGTAGGAGCGCTCGGTCCTCCCGGCGAGGTCGTACTCGGTGATGAAGAGGTACTGGTAGGTCTTCCCTCCTTTGAGGCCGCGGTCCTCGATGACCCCGGCCCCGCCCAGCAGCTCCTTCTCGCCGGAGGTGCCCTTCATCCGGCGGAAGACGCGGACGCGGGAGCATCCGGCGGGCTTGGCGTAGGTGATCCGGAGGCCGTCCTCCAGGGGTTCGGCGGTGACGTCGGAGACCTCCGTGACGACCACGGCGGGCCCGCAGACGGTGTAGGTGCGGGAGAGCACGCCCCAGCGCTTGGAATGTATACGGTAATAATAATCGGCCCCGGGGCTGACGGCGGTGTCCACGTAGACCCCGCCGGGGATCTCGGCGAGGGGGACGGTGCCGGCGGCCATCTCGGGCAGGGTGCCCTCCCCGCGGTAGATGCAGAAGGTCATGCCCTCCCGCTGCTCCGGGACGCGGAACTTGATCTTGACGCGGTCCTCGAGGACCTCGCACTCGGCCCCGTCGGGGCCCTCCGGCGGGAAGTCCCTGAGCCTCCGCAGCGCGCCCGGGTAATCGGGGCAGACGTTGGAGGCGGTGATGTAGCTGCGCAGCGCATCCTGGGGGTCCTGGGTCTTCGCTTTCTCGCAGAGGCTGGAGGCCTCCTCGACCTTCTCGCAGGCCTCGTCGTAATAGTCGCCGAGGGTGCCCTCGTCGCGCAGCGAGGGGTAGCGCATGCGGCCCTTCTCGATGCTCCTCTTGACGGCGTAGAGCTGCCGGCGGGAGTACTCGTCCTCGATGCCGGCGACGGTCGCCCGGTAGTCCGAGGAGGCCGTGTCGACGGTGCCCTCCAAAGAACCGAGGTCGCGGTGCGGGAACTCCGCCTTGAGGGAGCGCAGCTCGCGCTCCGCGGTGGGGACGTCGCCCCTCGCCAATGCCTCGGAGATGTTGCGCGAGGAGACGTTGATCTTGCGCTCGTTCTCCTCGAAGTCGCTCCCGCAGCGGGAGCACTGCTTGGCGCCGACCTCGATGTTGCCGCAGCGGGGGCAGACCTTGCGGATCTCGCGCCCGCAGATGGGGCAGAAGAAGAGGTCCGGGCGGCGGTCGATGAGCCCGCCGCAGCCGGGGCAGATGGCCAGCTGGGGGCCGGCGCCGGAGAAGTCCGCCATGTAGCTGCGCTCGCAGCAGCGGACCTCCATGATGCGGATGGCGAGGTCGGTGTCGACGCTCTCGCCGTTGACGTAATAGGAGATGAGGTCGCGGATGAAGTCCTTGTTCATCGGCTGCCAGCTGTTGCGGTCGAGGGCGTCGATGGCGGGCTCCATGACCCGCATCGCCTCGCCGAAGCTGGTGGCGCGCTCGAGCATCTCGTCGGGGGAGATGACCAGGGCGACCTTGCGGACCGCCGTGACGTACACGTTGCGGTTCTTGAAATTGGTGGTGTTGATGCGCTGGAGGCGCGTCTTCACGCGTCCGAAGGCGTTGCGCAGGTCGGCCGGCGTGGAGTCGGCGTCCAGCAGCTTGTCGTTCAGCGCCATCTGCGACGTCATGATGAGCTTGTTGACGAGCTCCTTGGGGGTGTAGAGGCCGAGGTCGCGCAGGGCCTCGAAGGCGGACACGATCTTGGGGTCCTCGAGCTTGGGGATCTCCGCCGAGGTGAGGCCGGAGGCCTCCCTGATGGTGACGGCGGTGACGTCCTCCCCCCAGTTGATCTTGTTGGTGAGGTCCACCACCGCCCCCTCGGGGATGTAGGTGCTCCCGTCGGTGAGGACCACGGCGTACCTCTTGAGGGACGAGGCCAGCGCCGACAGCTCCTTGCGGGCCGCCTCGAACTCGCCGTGCCGGAGGACGTCGCTGGACATCAGGCTCTTGATGTTCTTGACCATGTCCAGGTGGCGGGCGGCCTCCACCTGCAGCCGGAGGGTGGGAAGGTCGCAGTCCTTCTTCCAGCGGGCCTCGGCCTTGTTGATCCTGATGTTGATGTTCTCCGGTGTGTACTTCTCCTCCTCGAAGGGGTTGAGCCCGAGGAGGCGGCAGTAGTTCTCCCTCTTCTCCTCCGTCGCCTCGCCTCCTCGCGCAGCCGGTCGCTGTCGGCGGCCATCTCCGTGGCGATGGTGCTGAACTTGCGCCTCAGGTCGCCCAGGGACGCCAGCTTCTCGGCGTCCGACAGGGAGGCGATCTGCTTCAGGAACGAGAGGTCGGCGTCGCCGAAGCCGATGGCCAGGATCCTGACCCCGTTCTGCCGGCACTCCTCGGCCTCCTCCACGGCGCGGTCGCGGTCCCCCCAGATGCCGTCGGTGAGGACCACCACGATGCGGGAGCCGTCGGTGTTGTAGAGCATGTCCTCGGCCACCAGCAGGGGGCTGGCGTCGGTGCCGCGGCCCAGCTTGTCGACCTTCAT
The DNA here is from genome assembly GCA_050944195.1 of Methanomethylophilus sp. Taxonomy (GTDB): domain Archaea; phylum Thermoplasmatota; class Thermoplasmata; order Methanomassiliicoccales; family Methanomethylophilaceae; genus Methanomethylophilus. The sequence goes on from JBMNQO010000003.1 coordinate 41,636, forward strand.
GTCGGCCAGGGCGGCCGCGGCGGCCGCCGTGTTGCCGGACATGTCAATATACGTGCGCACTTTGTCCGCGAACCCGACCAGCCCCACCTTGGTGCGGGGGCCGGTGACCTCGCGGATGAAGCCGTTGACCACGTCCTTGACCTCCTGGATGTGGGGGGCCATGCTGTGGGACAGGTCGATGCAGATGACGATCCCGGATTCGATGGGGACGCTCACGGTGCGGTTGCCCGGGCGGTCGCCCATCCACTTGATCTCCTCGGGGGCCGGGGCGGGCTTCTGGGTGACGACCAGCTTCCTGTCGTCCTGCCGGGCGGAGACCGTCACGGTCCCCTCCTTGCTGTAGGAGTACTCCACGTCGATGACCGCCGAGTCCCCGTAGTTCTGGAAGCCGCGGATCTCGTAGCGGGCGGTCACGGCGCAGTCGAGGGGGATGTCGCTCTCCCCCTGCAATGTGTAAACCTCGATGACGTCCGTGCGGTTCTTGGGCTCGATGCGCAGGGAGCGCCGGCCGGTGCACGGGATGCTCGAGTAGATCGGAATGACGATGTCGTTGACGTAGCGGGTGCCGTCCGGGTCGGCGGCCAGCACCCCGAGGCTGTGGCTCGTTACTTCAGAGAACTTGGGGGCGGCCTCGTGGGGCTTCTCGGAGAAGATGTCGGCGAGGATGGCCGCGCCCTTGGCGACGGCGAACTCGGCGTCGCGGTGGGAGACCACCTTCCACTCCCCGAGGCTCTCGACGTAATCCTTCACCATCGGCATCCGCGACGCTCCCCCCACGAGGACCACGTCGTCGATGTCGGTGGGCTTGAGGCGGAGGCTCTCCAGCAGCTCCTTGACGACCTCCCCGGTCTCCTCCAGCAGCCACTGGGAGGCCGCCTCGAAGGACTCCCTGGTGATCTTGTAGCCGGCGCCTGCGCCGCCCTTCCTGCCGAAGCACTCGATGGTGGCGGTGACGTTGGGCTCGTCGGTGAGCAGCTTCTTGTAGTCCTCGCAGACCACGTCGAGGCGGTTCAGCTCGTCCCCGTCGATGCGGGGGTCGAGGTCGTACTCCTTCTGGAAGTTGTCGCAGAGGAGGTTGAGGAGGATGTCGTCCCAGTCCTTCCCTCCGAGGGACTCCTCCCCCTGGGTCCCGACGACGTTGATGTCCTCCCCGTCGACGTCCACCACGGAGCAGTCGAAGGTCCCGCCTCCTAAGTCGTAGACGAGGATCCGCTTCTTCCCGCTGTGCCGGTAGCCGTACTGCACCGCGGCGGCGGTGGGCTCGTTGACGATCTTCATGACCTTGAGCCCGGCCGTGTGGGCGGCGCGGATGGTGGCCCGGCGCTGGAGGTCGTTGAAGTAGGCGGGGACGGTGACCACCGCCTCGGCGACCTTCTTCTGGAGCCTCCGCTCGGTGTCGTCGATGAGCTTCTTGAGGAGGATCGCGGAGAGGTCCTCCGCCGAGTACTGCTTCCCGCCGTACTCGAAGACGTAGTCCCGGTCGCCCATGTGCTTCTTGAAGAGCGAGGCCACCGCGCCCTTGCCCTGGGCCTGCAATTCCTTGGCCTCATCTCCCACGGCGATCTTGTCGCCGTCGAAGCATATCACGCTGGGGGTCGCCTCGCGGCCCATACCGTTCGGTATGATGTCGGCCTTCGAGGAGATCGGCTCGTAGAGCGCCACCGAGCAGTAGGTCGTGCCCAGGTCGATCCCGATGCGGACCTCTCCCAGGCTGGCCTTGGCCTGCTCATCACCCGACTTGCTATCACTGCCGGTATCTGTTCCCAACGTGCATCCCGAGGGGGGATAAGGCTGGTGCGTATAAAACCATTCCACACGCCCGTACGTTCCCGCGCGGGCGTGCGGTGTTCAATTATAGGTTTTTCATGAGGCGGAGGGGGCTGTCTCCCGGTTCTCGACGTCGATCTTCCTCCGCCCGGCGCCGAGCGCGCGGACGGAGTTGCAGACCGCGATGATGAGCACCCCGACGTCCCCGAAGATCGCCACCCACATGTTGACGAGGTCGGTGGTGGGGGTGAGGATGAGGATGGCGAACTTGATGATGAGGGCCATCGCGATGTTCTCCTTGACGATCCGCTGCGTCCGGCGGGAGATGCGGACCGCCTCGGCCACCTTGGAGGGCCGGTCGTCCATGATGACGGCGTCGGCCGCCTCCACGGCGGAGTCGGAGCCGATGCCGCCCATGGCGATGCCGGCGTCCGCCCTCGCGAGCGAGGGGGAGTCGTTGATCCCGTCCCCCACGAAGCAGGTCTTCCCGGGCGATTCGGCCATGACCTCCTCCAGCCTCCGGGTCTTGTCCTCCGGGAGCAGGTCGGCGCGGTAGCCGTCGAGGCCCAGCTGGTCCGCCGCGAGCTCGGCGGCGGGGGCGCGGTCGCCGGTGAACATGTAGGATTTGATGCCCAGGCCGTGCAGCTCCTGAACGGTCCGCGCGGAGTCCTCCTTGAGGGTGTCGGAGATCTCGATGCGCCCGGCGTACCGGCCGCTGACGGCGATGTAGACCTCCGCCACCTTGTCGTTGGTCTCGCCGGTCACCTGCACGCCGTTCCTCTCCAGGAGCGCCCGGCTCCCCACCAGCACCGGCTGGCCGTCGACCAGGGCGCTCACGCCCATGCCGGCGATGTTCGCCGTCTCGTCGATCCTGGAGGGGTCGGGCTCGGTGCCCGCGTAGGCCACCAGCGAGCGCGCGATGGGGTGGGTGGAGTACAGCTCGGCGCAGGCCGCGAGGTCGGCGATCTGCTCCGCAGTGAACCCCTCGGCGGGCTTGACCGCGGTCACGCCGAAGATGCCCTTGGTGAGCGTCCCGGTCTTGTCGAAGACCACCTTGTCGGTCTTCGCGAGCGCTTCGATGTACGTGCTCCCCTTGATGAGGATGTTCTGCCGCGAGGCGCTGCCGATCCCGCAGAAGTAGGTCAGAGGGACGGACACCACCAAAGCGCAGGGGCAGGAGACCACCAGGAAGATCAGCGCCTTCACGATCCAGTCCGACGGATTATCCGTCAGGAGGCATCCCAATACCGCGATGACGAGGGCGCACCCGACCACCGCGGGGGTGTAGTACCGCGCGAAGCGGGTGATGAACCGCTCCGAGGTGGATTTCCGGGCGGAGGACTCCTCGATGAGGTCGAGCACCCTTGCGGCCGCGGAGTCCTCGTAGGCCCTCACCGTGCGCACATTGACAGCGCGGTCGGTGATGATGTACCCGCTCAGCAGCTCGTCGCCCGGCCCGATGCGGCGGGGGACGGGCTCCCCGGTCATGGCCTTGGTGTCGGCGGCGCTCTCGCCGGCGATCACCATGCAGTCGATGGGGACCATCTCGCCCGGGGCGATGATCAGTTCGGTGCCCACGGGGACATCCTCGGGGTCGACGCGCTCTGTTTTGCCATCTTTCACCACGGTGGCGTAGGGGGCCTTGAGGGCCATCAGCGCCTTCACGTTGGAGCGGCTGCGGCTGACGGCGCGGTTCTCGAAGTACTCTCCGATCTGGTAGAAGGCCATGACCGCCACCGCCTCCACCCAGTAGTCGGAATCCTCATCGATGTAGCTCACCGCGAGGGCGCCTACGGTGGCGACCGTCATAAGGAACTTCTCGTCCAGGAAGCCCGCCCTGAAAAGGTTCCTGATCCCTCCGATCAGCACGTCGTAGCCGACGGCGACGAGGCCGATGCCGAAGATCAGCAGGAGGACGTTCTCATCATCGATGAGGGAGTAACCGTCGATGAACTCCAGCCACACGCCGAAGACGACGAAGGCCAGCCCGATGGCGATGCGGACCAGGATGTGGTTCCCTTCTTTTTCCTCGTCCTCCTCGGTGTTCCCGCGGGCGGATTCCTTCATCCTGAACCCGTCTTCCACGGCGTGGGCGGCGGCCTCGATCTTCCTGATCGAGACCGAATAGTTCTCCTCGGCCGCGGGGGTGAGGCTGAGGTACATCTTCTTCTGGACGAAGGCGATCCGCACGGAATCGACCTCCGGGAGGGCCGATATCGCTTCCTCCACCTTCTGCGCGCAGTTGGCGCAGTCGATGTCGATGTCGAAGACGTGCTTGGCTTTCCGCTCGAGCTTCTTCAGCTCCCTGCCGCTGATCTCCTCCGCTTCCTCGGTGCAGGCGCAGACGCCGATGCCGAGGGGCGGGAGCCCGGGGCATTCGGGATGGGCGCCGTCGTCGGCGGTCTCCTTCATCGAGAACTCGTCCTCGGCGGTGCGCGCTGTTTCCAAAACTTTCCGGAAGACCTCGTCGTCGACCGGTTCGTAATCGCGGCGGAGGGTGACGTACATCCGCTTCTCGGCGAAGATTATCCTCACCGCCTCGACCTCGTCCATCAGGGAGATTTGCTCCTCCACCTTCCGGGCGCAGTCGGGGCAGTCGACGTCGATGTCGAACGCATGGCGTCTGGCACATTGGTCCTTCACCCTTTCGGTGACCTCGCCCATGCGGAAGCCGGGCTCTACCCTTGTAGCCTCTCCGCGGACCCTCATGAGGATGTTAGGATAATCACCCTCGTCCGCCACGTAGAGGCGCATGCTCTGCGAGGGGCAGTCGATGGTTACGCTGTCCACTCCGTCGATGCCGGAGACTGCCTTCTCGACCTTTCTGGCACATCCTTCGCTGTTAATGTCGACGCTGAAGATGTGCTCCAAGTCACTTTTCCTCCTTGAGGTGGGTGAGGGCGGTGTTCAGGAGCATCTGGATGTGCTCGTCGCAGAGGGAGTAGAAGACCTGCTTCCCCTCGCGCCTGGAGGTGACCAGGTCGGCGTCCTTCAGCGTCTTCAGCTGGTGGGAGGCGGCCGACATGGTGATGCCGAGGGCCTTGGCCAGCCCCCGCACGCACATCTCGCTCTCGTTGAGGGCCCACATGATCCTCACGCGGGTGCTGTCGGCGAACACCTTGAAGAGGTCGGCGATCTCGATGATGGTGTCGTCGTCCAGCATCCCGGCGCGGATTTTCTCTGCGAACTCATCGGTCTCGCAGTTGCATTTCTCGTCGTCCATGGTAATCACTTGAGCGATTGCTCAATTGTTCAAGTGAACAACTGTCATAGGATATATAGGTTTAGGAAGAAAGGCCGGGCATTGATGACCCAGAACATCGGGAATCCTCCCCCGAAGGGGAGGGAATAGGGTTCAGTTATCCTGCGCGGGAACGGCGGGAAGAGGTTCTCCCGAACCTTCCCTCCTCTTCCTCCTGGGCGCGAACCCCAGGGCGCGGAAGGAGTTGCAGACGGCGATGATCAGCACCCCGACGTCCCCGAAGATGGCGATCCACATGTTGATGAGGTCGGTGGTCGGGGTCAGCGCGAGGATGGTGAACTTGATGGCCAGGGAGATGACGATGTTCTCCATGACGATCCTCTGCGTCTTCCGGGAGATCCTGACGCCCGTCGCGACCTTGGAGGGCCGGTCGTCCATGATGACGGCGTCGGCCGCCTCCACGGCGGAATCCGAGCCGATGCCTCCCATGGCGATCCCGGCGTCCGCCCTCGCGAGGGAGGGGGAATCGTTGATGCCGTCCCCGACGAAGCAGGTCTTGCCCTCGGTCTTCCCCATCAGGTCCTCGAGGGCGACGGTCTTGTCCTGCGGGAGCATCTCTGCGCGGTAGCCGTCGAGACCCAGCGTGTCGGAGATGCGCTTCGCGATCCTCTCCGAGTCGCCGGTGAACATGTAGGACTTGATGCCCATCCCGTGCAACTCCTCGACGGCCTGCGCGGAGTCATCCTTGGGGCTGTCGGAGATGCCGATGCAGCCCGCGTACCTGCCGTCTACGGCGATGAAGACGTTGGTCACCGCATCATCCATCGGCGGGACCTCGATCAATTCCTCTTCCATGAGGGCGGCGTTGCCCGCGATGACCTTCTTTCCGTCCACCGAGGCCCGCACGCCCATGCCAGGCACGGCGAATGCCTCGGTGACCTCCGCCTCCAGAGATTTGTCCTTCGCGTACGACGTGATGGATTTCGCGATGGGATGCTCGGAGAGGCTCTCGGCCGCCGCCGCATAGGTGACGAGCTCATCCGCGGCGAAGCCCTCCGCGGGGTCCACGGAGACCACCTCGAACACACCCTTGGTGAGCGTCCCGGTCTTGTCGAAGACGACCTTGTCGGTCTTCGCTATCGTCTCGATATAGGAGCTGCCTTTGAACAGCACCCCCTCCCGGGAGGCCCTGCCGATCCCGCAGTAGTAGGTCAGGGGGATGGAGACCACCAAAGCGCACGGGCAGGAGACCACGAGGCAGAGGACGGCCTTGTAGACCCACTCCTCCCAGTTGTCCGGGTCAATGACGGTCCCCAGTACGGCGACGATGGCGGCCAGCGCGACTACGGCGGGGGTGTACCACCTCGCGAAGCGGGTGATGAACTTCTCGGGGCGGGACTTCTTCGCCGAGGATTCCCCGATGAGCCGGAGCACCCTCGCGGAGGAGGAGTCCTGGTACTCGCAGTCGGTCCTGATCCGCAATGCCCCTTCCGTGTTGATGAAGCCGCTCAGGAGCCTGTCCCCGGGCTCCACGCGGCGGGGGACGGGCTCGCCGGTCATGGCCTTGGTGTCGACGTAGCTGCTCCCCTCTACGACGGTCCCGTCGATGGGGACCATCTCGCCGGGCCTGACGACCAGTATCTCCCCTATCGAAACGTCCTCGGGTCTGACTTTGACGATCTCCCCGTTCCGGACGGCGTTGGCGAAGGGCGCCTTGAGCGCTATCAGGGCCTTCACGTTGGAGCGGCTCCGGCCGACGGCGGTGCCCTCGAAGACCTCCCCGATCTGGTAGAAGGTCATGACCGCCACCGATTCCGTCCAGTAGCCGATGGCGAGGGCCGCGAGGGCGGCGATCGACATCAGCATCTTCTCGTCGAGGGAGGCGTGCCGGCAGACGTTGCGGACGCCTTCCCAGATGACGTCCCCGCCGACGATCAGCAAGCCGATCAGGAAGATGATCCTGAGAACGGTCCCGTCGAGCCCGAAGTCGTCGATGTACTCCATGAAGAGGCCGGCGGCGACGAAGCAGAGGCCGATGAGGATGCGGGCGCGGATGCCCTTCCCCGTCAGCTGCTCGATCTCCTCCTCTTCGGCATAGCAAGAAGAACAGTACTCTTCCTCCTCCGCCATCGTGACACACACCTATATCGTCCGGACCTGCCGTATTACGAACACGGCAGATTCGTGTTATCAGGTAATTTCAGTCATCCCATAAATAACCAATCAATCAATCCAATGAAGGAACATAGGTCCAACGCAGACGGTCGCTGGCACACCCATTCTGGAAAATACCGTTTTATACGCACAGGGGCGTGCCCATAGCATGGATCCGGAGGAGGCGGAGAGGCTCAGCCTGGAAGCGACGTCCATGACGGTCGGGGCGGGGCGCCCCAGGGACCCCGCGGGGGCCGCGAGGCTCTTCAGGAGGCTGGCCGACGCCGGCTACGCCGAGGGCTACTTCGGGCTCGCCGAGCTCACCG
>JBMNQO010000004.1:0-47686 GCA_050944195.1 Methanomethylophilus sp.
CCGTGGAAGGATTTCCTCAAGCGCGCCTACGCCCGCGCCAACGAAATCGACCAGCACCGCCCCTTCAACAGCCCGCGGGTGCGGGAGATAACCGATTCGGTGAACCCCAAGTACCTCACGCACGAGCTCTACGGCGGGCTCTCCGGGGACCGCTGGAATGACCTGCGGAAGCAGCGCTCGCTGTTCCCCTGATTCGCACTGAAAACTTATAACGGAAACCCCGATAAGGACGCGTGGAGCTCAGTCACCGTCAGAGGAACTACCTGATTTTCGGGGGGATCTACGCCGTCCTCTCCGTCATCCTATTCCTGGTGGTCGAGTTCACCGACATCCCCTCGAGCGTGCGCGACGGCTATTGGCCGTACGCGGACGCCATGTACGACTGGGTCTTCCCGTACACCGAGGATGTCTACGCCTACGACGAGTGGCGCTCGTGGGAGTACCCGCCCCTCGCTTACCTCTTCATCTTCATCCCGCGGCTGTTCAGCTGGTCGGTGTCCTCGTATCATGCCGCCTACATTGTGATGACCTTCCTGTTCTTCATGCTGGGCCTCTGGTGCAGCGAGCGCATCGCGGCCATCAACGCGTGGCCCCGCACCCGGGTCATGGCGCTCTACAGCATCCTCATGTTCCTGATGTTCGAGTTCCTCGCGGACCGCTACGACATCATCCCGGCGGTGCTGACGATGTACGTCATCGTTGCCGTCATGGAGCGGAAGCATGACCTTGCCTTCTTCGTGCTGGCACTTGCGACATTGACGAAGCTGTACCCCGCCGTGGTCTTCCCGGTGCTGCTGATCTACCTCTGGGGCAAGAGGGACAAGATGGGCGTGCTGAGAGGGTTCCTCATCTACTGCGGGACCGGCCTGCTGGTGCTCCTCGCGTTCTACGCCATGGGCGCCGACCCGCTGTCCTTCCTGACCTACCACACCGACCGCCCGCTGGAGATCGAGGCCGCCGTGGCCTCCATCCCGGAGGTCCTCGACATGCTCGGGCTCACCGACGTCTGGGTCGACTTCGACTTCGGCTCCGACAACCTCTACGGCGACATGGCGGAGGCGCTCGGGGACATCATGCTCCCGCTGATGGCGGTGGTTTTGATTCTCCTGTACGCCCACTACTTCTACTGGTCGGCGTGCAAGAAGCGCCGCGACGAGAGGAAGGTTCCCATGGACACCCTCCTGGTCTCGCAGATCTCGCTGATGACCTTCGTCCTGGTGTCCACCGTCTTCTCCAGCCAGTACCTGATCTGGCTCATCCCGCTGATGGTCATCCTGATGTACCAGTGGACGCGCGACGGGGACGAGGAGCGGCGGAGCGACAACTACGTCACGTGGTTCATCGCCGTCGAGGTGCTGACGCAGCTGAACTTCCTGGTCAACTTCGGGTTCCGCGGCGAGGGGGAGGACCTCAGCAACCTGGGGATCATCATCCTGCTCATCCGCAACCTCGCGGCGGTCGGGATCTACCTCGGGCTGACCTGGGAGCTCATCAAGCGGGACCGCTTCCCGGAGCGCGTGTGACCTCCGCGTACCTGCTAGTTTTATAACTAGTCCGCATTCGTCGGAGCAATGAAAGCGGACGCCAGGCTCTACCCCGTCATGGCCCTTGTCGCGGCCATCATGACCGTCCTGTGCGTCTCGCAGGACGACGAGTTCACCGCCACCCTGACGCTGATCTCCTGCATCTTCGCGGTCCTGCTCTGGTACGAGTCCCGGCGGCACGCCCCCGTGGACCCCTTCGTCCCGCTGATCGCGACCGTCTGCATGGCGGTCGGGAGCTTCCTCATGGCGTTCGTCCTCGAGGGCGACCTCGCGGACCGGGTGTACGCCCACCTGGAGGGAATCGTCGTCTGGTTCATCGCGTACCCGCTGGCATACGAGGCGGCGCTGTGCATCGCGGTGCTCTTCGGCTCCATCCTCAACCGCTACGAGGTGGGCGGCTTCATGGTGTTCAACTGCGTCGCCATGGTCTCGGTCGCCCTGGTGTCGGTGTCGATCTTCAACAAGAGCGACCTCGACAAGAACTTCTTCTTCGTCGACGAGATGGCCTACCTGATGGTCAGCCTGGTGCTCTCCATCGTCGCCGCCTTCGTGTTCATCAAGTACCAGAAGGGGAAGGACTACCTGCTCTGCCGGGACCACCTGGAGGCGCAGCAATGAGCCTCGACCACCTCCCGGAGAAGAAGGACAAACAGCTCACCATCGCTGTCTGGCTCATCGTCTTCATCATCATCGCCATCACCTTCTGGACGGTCGTCGACGGCACCGCCCGGGGCCTGAAGGTCGGGGAGGAGCCGCACCCGCCGGAGTACCTCGAGGCGTCGTGCATCGCCTGCTTCCTGGTGATCTCGGTGATCCCCATCCTGCGGCTGACCGGCATCGCCAAGATGCCGTGGTGGTTCAGCTTCCTGCTGATCATCGACGTGATGATCTACATCGAGTCCCTCTGCTACGGCCTCTACAAGGACCCGGACGTCCCCTGGTGGGGCTTCTTCGGGCATGTCCTCTCCTCGATGAGCGTGGGAGGAGTGGTCTTCCTGGCACTGTGCATCATCCAGAAGTACCAGCCCAAGCGGCTGACCCTCGGCTCGGAGGCCGCCATCCACTGCTACACCCTGATGATCTCCCTCGCCTGGGGCGGGATCTGGGAGATCATGGAGGGCTACATCGACATGGTCACCGGCTCGAGCTACATGTCCTACGGGGTCTTCGACACCCTCGACGATCTCCGCGCGGACCTGGTCGGGAGCGTGCTGATGGTGGTCATCGCCGGCATCATGCTGCGGAACCGCACCGTGCTGGACATCGCGGACAGCACCCAGTTCAAGAGACCGAAGAAGAAATCGCGCAAGCATGGCGAATGATTTTATATTGAATGCCTATTCGACTGCCAGAGGAATATAAATGGCCCGTTTCAAAGAGGCGGAGCACAGGCTCCTTGACAAGTCCGTCTGCATGAACTGCTATGCGACGAACCCCCCCAAGGCGACCAAGTGCCGCAAATGCGGATACAGCAACCTTAGGCCCAAGGCCAAGGAAAGCAGGAAGCAGTAAGCTCACATCGGCGGGGGCAATGCCCCCGCTTCATTCCTGCAAATCGTTCTTACCGCCGCAAGGCAGGATTATCGGACCGGTTTACCGGTTTTCATCAATGCAATGCGTGCCTCCCCGCGCGCACGCAGTTATATAACCGCGTCGAATACCGAAGGCACGGGAATACCATGAAGACGCTCATCGTGGAGGACAGGGACTTCATGACGTCGGCCCTCGCCGGGGCGCTCGAGAAGGCCGGGAGGGAATACTCCGTGGCCACCGATGTCGAGGAGGCGCTGGGCATCGTCACCTCCTCGCCGGAGCGGATGCTGGTGGTCATCGACACCGGCGTCGGGGGCGGGAAGGGCCACGAGCTCCTGAACGGGATCGAGAAATGGCTGGGGGCCGCCGAGGGCCGCCGGGAGCGCCGCGAGCGGGCCACGATGGGCCCCATCGTGGTCATCATCAAGTCTCCGCGCGAATCGGCGCCGTCCAGCAGCATCATCGTCCGCAAGGTGCTCAACAAGCCGTTCTCCACCCAGGAGTTCACCGAGGCCCTGGACCAGGCCGAGCAGGCCGTCACCGGGAACATCTCCTCCGGGGACAAGAGCCGCATGACGGACCCCAAGGCGGAGCTCACCCGCCGGGGCATCACCTACGGCGAGGCGTACGTCGTCTTCGAGAAGCGCCCGGACGTCATCACCGATCTGATGAAGACCTTCTCGGCCGCCGGCAACGACATGTTCGTGGTCACCGTCGGCCGGGCGAAGGCCGTGCGCGACGAGTTCGGTTTGGACGCGTCGTCGCCGGTGTTCACCCTGCGCGGGAACAGGTACCCGCTGGGGAGCATGATCGCCGCGGCGTCGGAGTTCCTGAAGAAGGCCTACCTGCCGGTGATCGCCATCGAGGACCTCGACGGGATCATCGAGAGGTGCGGGCTGGATTCCGCCCTGGTGGCGATCAGGGAGCTCCTGGACCTCGGCAAGGCGAAGAAGTTCACCCTGCTGGCGTCCGCCGACGCGGACCTCCTCGCCCCCAGCGAGAGGGACCTGCTGTCGTCGATGATGACGGTTTACAAGGAATGATTCTATGGCAAAGATCGAGAAGGTATGGGCGAGGGAGGTCCTCGATTCGAGGGGCAACCCCACGGTGGAAGCGGTGCTGACAGTGGACGGCCGGGAGATCTCGGCCATCGCGCCCTCCGGAGCTTCTACGGGAATGTACGAGGCGCTGGAGCTCCGCGACGGCGGGGACCGCTTCAAAGGGAAGGGCGTGATGAAGGCGGTGGAGAACGTCCGCGGGCCGATAGCGGAGGCCATCACGGGCATGGACCCCACCGACCAGCGGGCGGTCGACGAGGCCATGCTGGCCGCCGACGGCACCGAGAACAAGTCGAAGCTGGGCGGGAACGCCACCACCGCGGTGTCGTTCGCCGTCGCGAGGGCGGGCGCCTTCGCCGAGGGCAAGGAGCTGTACGAGTACATCGGGAAGGACCACCGGACCCTCCCCGTCCCCATGTTCAACATCATCAACGGCGGGAAGCACGCCGGCGGCGACCTCAAGGTCCAGGAGTGCATGATCATCCCCGCCGGGGCCAAGAATTTCTCCGAGTGCCTGCGGATGGCCGCCGAGACCTACTCGTCGCTGAAAGCGATCCTGAAGAAGAAGTACGGCGTCACCGCCATCAACGTCGGCGACGAGGGCGGCTTCGCGCCCCCGGTGAACACCGTCTCCGAGGCCCTCGGGACCATCGTCGACGCTATCTCGGACGCGGGCTACGCCCCCGGGAAGGACATCTACCTGGGCATCGACGCCGCCTCCTCCGAGTTCTTCGACAATGGAAAATACAATGTGGACGGCCTCACCCTGACCGCCGGCGAGCTGGCCGACCACTACAAGGACATTATCTCCAAATTCCCGCTGGTCAGCATCGAGGACCCCTTCGAGGAGAACGACTTCGAGACCACCGCGGAGCTCACCAGGGCCGTCGGGAGCAAGGTGCAGATCGTCGGCGACGACCTCTTCGTCACCAACTCCAAGAGGCTCAAGATGGGCATCGAGAAGGGCGCGGCCAACGCGCTGCTCCTGAAGGTCAACCAGATCGGCACCGTCACCGAGGCCCAGGAGGCCCGCGAGATGTCGGCCGAGCACGGCTACAACGTCATCGTCTCCCACCGCTCCGGCGAGAGCGAGGACACCACCATCGCCGATCTCTGCGTCGGCTGGGGCACCGGGCAGATCAAGACCGGCGCGCCCTGCCGCGGCGAGAGGACCGCCAAGTACAACCGCCTGCTCCGCATCGAGGACAGGCTCGGGGACAAAGCGGTCTTCGCCGGGAAGAAGGCGCTCCGCCTCTGAGGCCTCCGCCCGGGGTCTCCCCCGGGCTCCGGAGGCCGGAAAACCGCTTATTTTCCATATTTAAAGATTACGATTACAATCCGTCAATATTTGAACGGTTTCGGTCCCTTTTTAAACGTCTCCGCGGACGCCGACAACAAGCCTTATATTGTGACGATAGAATGGGGCATCTCGCGTCATTGGAGCATCGGACGGGACTTGGATACTCCTCTGAAAAATTCACTTAGGGGGAAGATGACTGTCGGATATTTCGCTGCCCGATCCATTCATGCCGCTCGGATCCGTGCGGAACTGCCTGTTCTGCGGCGACGGGCCAGACGGACTGCGGAAGATCTACTGCAAGTGCGGACGCATCGTCGACTACGACGAGCGCGAGTACGACGTCAAGACCCGCCTGCACAAGCAGGTCGAGTGCCCCTACTGCCGGAACGCGAGGATCTCGCAGGAATTGGACACCCTCGATTCCCATTTCTCGGTCATCGAGGAAGAGCCCGAGTTCCGATTATTCCGAAGTGAAATTTCCTTTGACGGAACGGAATATTGATTTTATTACGAATATTGCAATTCGTAATACCGTTTAAGAGGTCCCCGCGGATTTTCCCAAAGCCTTGATTAACTCAGTGCTTCACGAGCTTCTCGTAGATGCTCTCGACGCGCTCGAGGATCTCCCGGCAGCCGATCGCGCCGGAGCTCGAGGCGACCGCCGCGACGCACGATCCGCCGCAGCCGACGCCCTCCTTGATGTATCCCCACTCGTACGCTTGCAGCCCCTCGTAGGGGGTGTCGGAGTAGTCCATGTTGATGCTCACGATGGGGATCTCGGGGGAGATCGACTCGGCGATCTTCACCATGTTCGAGTTGGGGTCGGCGAGCAGCCACCTCGTGGTCCCCTGCACCATGTTGCCGATGAGCGAGGGGTCGAGCTTGAGCACGGCGGCCATCACGGGCGCCATCTGCGTCCCGCCGCCGAATATCACAGGAACTTTCTTCATCGCGCCGATGGCGATGCCGGTGTTGACGGGCATCATGGGGTCGCCGAAGAGCTCCATGGCCTTCAGCGGATCATCTTTGAGGTCTCCGATCGAGACCCCGGCCGCCTTGAAGCCCTCCATCACGGTGTCCCACTTGAACTGCTTGGGGTTCTTGGGCGAGCTGCTGCTGACCAGGTTCTCCCTGATGACGCCCATGGCCAGGAGCACCGCGAGCGCGGTGGTGGTCCCGCCGGCGCAGCTCTCGCTGATCACGACGTAGTCGAAGGTGTCGGCCAGCTGGTTGCCGAGGATCTTCCCGTACTCGAACGCCCTTTCCACATTCTCCTTGGTCATGGCGTGCCCGGTGGTGACCTTCTCGCCGGTCACTCCCCCGACCTCGATGCAGGGAATCTTGGGGGTGACCTTGGAACCGCCGTTGATGATGAGGAACGGCATCTTGGAGAGCTCCAGCGCCGCCTTGGTGAGGGTGGCGGGCGTGGGGATGTTCCCGGGGTTCATCGGGATGTCCTTCATGCAGAGGACCTTCCCGGCCATCAGGAGCTCGGCGTCGGCCGGCCCCGTGAAAAGGGTCAGTTCAGGGGTATCTCCCGCCTCGGAGATCCCGGGGATGGTGGAGGTGAGGGTGGAGGCGATGGTGCAGGTGAAGACGCCCTTCTTCCCCCAGATCCGCTTCATGATCTTCTTGGCGTTCTCCACGTTCCCGCTCGCAGAGAGAGAAGGGGGCAGTTCGAAGGCCGTCTCACATCCCTCCCATGAGGGTGGGGACGATGTCCTTCAGCTGGGCGTGGCCGTTCTGGGGGTAGCAGGGGAAGCTGGTGCGGAAGGGTACGTCCATGAGGATGTGCTTGCCGGTGACGCAGGAGGTCCCGTGGTCCACGAAGAACACCATCCTCTTGCAGTCGGAGAAGTACTCCGCCATCAGGGAGTCGATGAGCTCGAGCACGCGGACCTTCTTGAGGGGGTCCTTCTCGTGGCTGTACTCGTCGACCTCGTCCATATGCAGGAAGACATTGCCCTCCCTGAGGGCGCGGCGGGCGATGGGGAACCTGTCCTCCAATTTCTCCACGAGCTTGATCTTGTGGCCCAGCATGGCGGCGATCCCCAGCGCGGTGGGGCTGTCGGAGATGGCCGTCATCTTCCCCAGGCAGGGGTAGGCGGGGTAGACCTTCCCGACCTTCCCGATGCCCCAGGGGTAGAGGGTGAGGCCCTCGTTCTCAGAGGCGATCTGCATGATCAGCTCCCCCAGCGGGCCCTCGATCGGCACGTAGGGGCCGTCGACGGGGGCCTGGGGCCCGGGCTTGGGGACGTAGTCCCCGTAGTCCATGGTGATTACCGCGCGGCCGTGCACGAAGAACTTGCACTGCGGGGCGCAGTCGCCGAGGAGGTACATGTTGTCCTCGGTGCTCTGCTGGAGGTCGTCGGCGCGGTCGTCCACCCCGTATGCCCACTTCACCGTGTTGTCGACGATGTACGCGGGGCTCAGGCGGAAGGCGGTCCTCCCGTGCGACATGTCGAGCCCGAGGCCGCAGGCCTCGATGGCGCCGCGCGAGGTGGCGGGGTCCGGGGGATGCCCGGTCCAGAACTCGTTCAGGAAAAGCTGGGTGTACCCCCTCCCCGTGGTCCAGGCGAGGTTGGGGGCGGCCTTCCTGATGAAGGGCATGTCGGCCGCCTCGTAGGGTTTCTTGCCGTCTAACTGCGGGCTCGGGTCGTCCTCCATCCCGTCCAGCAGGACGAATAGCGTGTTCTCCGTGGAAATCACCGAATGATGCCACGCGGGAACGCGCGGCTGATGGATGGAATAATAATCCACACCTAGATAAACCATCTTATCGACGGATTCAGAAATGGTTCCCGATCACAGAATTCCTCACAGTCTGCTGAGGACGGAGGCGGCCTGCCCGGTCGAGATTCCGCCGTCGCCGTTGGGGACCCTGGAATGGATGACAAGTTCCATTCCACGTGCATGTGCCAGCTCCTCCGCCATCCGCACGATGGGGACGTCGTAGGAGACCCCTCCGGTGATGCCGATCCTCTTCTCTCCGCGGGATTCGGCCGCTTCGGCGGCGGATTCCACCATCTCGGCGAGGACCGCGTGCACGGCGGAGTACGCCTCGTCGGCGGGGGAGGCCTTCCCGAGGTTCGCGAAGAGGGGCGCGGTCATGATCTCTCCATTGACTGTTTCAGTCTTGAAGCCGTCGATCAGTTTCCCATGTGCCAGCAGGCGCTCCAGCTTCATGGCGGGCTCGCCGTCGTAGGTGCGTGTCCTGCACACCCCGAGGGAGTAGGCGAGGGCATCGAGGAACCTCCCGAAGGAGGAGCTCTTCACGCTCTTGTTCGCGAGCTTGGTGAGGACTGCGAGCTCGGAGTCAGAGAATCCCGTGTCGGATTCGACGCCGTTCGCCATGTCGATCGCCAATCTCAGGCGGCGGATGTCGGTGACCGCCTTCTGCCCCCCGATCAGGGGCAGGTACTGCAGATGTGCCAGACGCTCGTAGGACTGCATGCTGCAGGACATCACCTCGCCTCCCCAGGAGGCCCCGTCGTCGCCGTGCCCGGTGCCGTCGAGGGCGAGCACCGTGAGGCCGTCGTCGATCCCGGCATCGACCATCAGGGAGACGGCGTGCGCGTGGTGGTGCTGCACCTCGAACAGCTCAGCTCCGCACTCCTCGGCGAGGAGCTTGGCGAAGGCGCGGTTGCCGTAGGCCGGGTGCATGTCCATCGCCACCGCCGAGGGCTCGCAGCCGGTGAAGTCAATCTGCCTCCTGACGGCCTCCTCGAGGTACTCCTCGACCCCGACCTTCTCGCCGTTCCCGACGTACTGCGTCGGATATATCCTGCCGTTCCTGGCGACCGCTCCCGCGAGGTTCTCCTGCGCCCCCACGGCGGCCGCGTCGCCCTCCAGCCCGGTCCCGTAGTAGGAGGGGATGGCGCCCCTGGACTTCCGCAGGTAGAAGACGCTGTCCCCGCACATGCGGAGCACGGAATCGTCGGCGCGGTTGACGATCTCCTGGTTGTGGAGCAGGTACCAGTCGGCGCCCAGCCGCAGGGCGTCCTGCGGGTCGGTGATCATCGGCTCGCCGGGCGGGTTGGCCGAGGTCATCACCAAAGCGTCCACTTTCAGATTAGCGAAGAGCAGGTGCTGCATCCCGGTGTACGGGAGGAACACCCCGGCGGTGTCGATCCCGGGGGAGATGAGCTCCGAGAACTCGGTCTCCTTCTTCCTGACGAGGACGATGGCGCGGTGGGGCGAGAGCAGCTGCTCCCTCTCATTTTCGGTGGGCTCGCAGTACCTATCCACGGCCTCCATGTCGCGCACCATGATGGCGAACGGCTTCTGCGGACGGCGGTACCACGAGCGCAGCTTGGGGAGCTGTGCCAGCGTGCAGCAGATGTGCATCCCGCCCCAGCTCTCGGCGACCCCGATGTCGCCACTGTCGAGGTGCTCCGCGAACTCCCTGATCGGGTCCTCCGAGGGGACCGTCTTCCCGTTCTTATCGGCGAGCCGGTACTGCGGCCCGCAGTGCGGGCAGCAGATGGTCTGATGGTGGAAGCGGCGGTCGGAGGGGTCGGAGTATTCCTTGGCGCACTCGGGGCACATCGGGAAGGCGGCCATCGAGGTGTGGGCGCGGTCGTACGGCATCGCCGTGAGCGAGGTGAAACGCGGCCCGCAGTCGGTGCAGAAGGTGAAGGCGTAGCCCTTCCTCCTCCCGGATTTTATATCCTCCAGGCACTTCGGGCAGACGGCGGTGTCAGTGGGTATCGAGGCGCCGTCGCTCCCCTCCTCCGCCGAGGGGACGATGGAGAAGGAATCGGCATTGACAGCGAGATTCTGGGTCTCAACGGAATCGATCCTGGCGAGCGGGGGGAGGGAGGCCTTCAGCGAGGAGACGAACTCCTCCGCGAGTCCGTCCTGGACGATGTCCACGGTCACCTTGGAGCCGTCGTTACGGACGGTTCCGCGCAGCCCGAGGGAGACCGCCGTCCGGTAGACGGCCGGGCGGAAGCCCACTCCCTGGACGGTGCCCCTAAAGACGATCCTCATCGCGTCGTTATTGGAATGCGCCTATTTAGGTTGCCGTCGGGGTCTGTATTGAAATCGGAAAGGATCACAATCAATCAATATAGGGAGAAAATCCGATGTGCCAGACATCGGAAGAGGTTTGACGGGGGCGGTCCTTTGACCGCCCCGTTATCAGTACTTCTCGATGGCCTTGAGGGACCCGCAGCCTTCTGCGGACTCCCCGCAGTGGCAGTCGGACTCGCCGATCTTCGGGAGCCCGAGCTCGAGGAGCCTCAGCACCCGGTCGAGGCACTCCGCCATGGTCTTGTTGACCATGTCGATGGTGACCGCCTCGTCCTTCCAGGCGTCGTAGTCGGTGATGGTCGCGAGGCTGCAGTAGCACATCCCGAGCTCCCGGCAGAGCTGGGCCTCGGGGACCATGGTCATCCCGACCACGTCGCCGAAGTTCCTGAACAGCTTCGATTCCGCGCGGGTGGAGAAGCGGGGGCCCTCGATGCAGACGTAGGTGCCGCCGAGGTGGTACCTGATCTTCATCTCCTCCGCCGTCTGCGCGAATATCCTGTTCAGGTAGGGGCAGCAGGGGTCGGGCATCGAGATGTGGACCGTCTGGTCGTAGAAGTAGGTCAGCTTCCTCCCGCGGGTGAGGTCGACGAACTGGTCGCAGATGACCAGGTCCCCGGGGCGGATGTCCTCCTGGAGGGAGCCCACCGCGCAGGCCGAGATGACGTACCTCACGCCCATCTTCCAGAGGGCGTACATGTTGGCCCGGTAGGGGACCGACGCCGGGGGATGCTGGTGCTGCTTCCCGTGGCGGTAGAGGAAGGCGACCTCCACGCCGTTGATCTTCCCGATCATGATGGGGTCGGAGGGCTTCCCGAAGGGGGTGTCCGGGAACTCCTCCCTGATGAGCTCGAAGCTGTCCGGGTTGTAGATCCCGGAGCCGCCGATGATTGCGATCTTGGGCATATGCTACCGCGAATGTGCGGAGGTCTAATAACCGTTGGGTCGGGGAAAACGATTAATGCTCAGTGGGCGTCGTACGGAAGCGACCATGGCGGAGCCTGAGAAGCAGGGGAAGAAGAAGCCCGCGGAGGATGAGAAAGCGCTCACCGAGCGGGAGCTCTACGCCGCGCTCATGGTCGTCGACGAGGATTTCAAGGATGAGGGCCGGGAGGATTACATGGACGACATCATCCGGAAGATCCGCAAGGAGCTGAAGATCGACAACGACGGGAAGGAATGATCCTTTCAGAGGGCTTTCCTGCACCTTCGGATTTTGTGCTTGGGATTGCTGATTTTTTAAGTGAATATCTTGCGACGATTTTCATGATTTTTCGATTGGCCAGTCGATTTTTTTTGATGTATGGTTTGATGTACGGTCCTTCGTCCATTTTCCGAGGGCAGAACAATATACGTTCCCGTTCATCTCAGAACCATGAAGGATTTCACGTGGTCGGTCCCCGCCAACATCCGCTTCGGCAGGGGCAAGGCGGACACCGTAGGCGCGGAGGCGTCGAAGATCGGCTCTAAGTTCCTGGTAGTGGCCGGCCGCAGCAGCGCGAAGTCCGGCCTTCTGGACAACATCCTCGGGCAGCTGGAAGGGGACAATCTCGAGGCCGTCGTTTTCGATAAGTTCGCCGCCAACCCGCTCACCACCGCCGTGACGGAGGGCGCCACCCTCGCCCGCGAGGAAGATTGCAATGCTGTTCTCGCTATCGGCGGCGGGAGTCAGATGGACGGGGCCAAGGGCGTCGCCCTCATGGCCCGCACCCCCGGGAAGGTGGAGGACATCATGCAGCACGGCTTCGCCGGCAGGGAATATTCCGCCCTTCCGATCCTGGCGGTGCCGACCACCTGCGGGACCGGGAGCGAGAGCAACGGGACCGCCGTCCTCACCGACCCGGCCACCAAGGACAAGCTCCCGATCAAGAGCGACCGCCTCATACCCAGATGCGCTATTGTGGACCCGTCCCTGATGGAGACCATGCCCAAGTCCGTGCTCGGGCCGGTGACCTTCGACGCCCTCTGCCACAGCATGGAGTCCTTCGTCAGCCCCGGCGCCTCGCCGGTCTCCGAGGCCATCTCCCTCGAGTGCCTCGGCATGCTGTCGGACAACATCGTGCGCGCCAACGACGACATCCGTGACGCAGAGGCTTTGGACGCGGTCACGGCTGCCGCCTCGGCGGTCGGGATGGCGTTCTACGCCGGCGGGCTGGGGGCGCCGCACGGCCTGGAGCACCCGCTGAGCGGGCTGCGGAACATCGCCCACGGGAGGGGGCTGGCAGCTCTCACCCCGACGGTCATCAGGCACTCGTACACCGGCGCTCCCGAAAGGTACGCCGTGATCTCCCGCTCCCTGGGCGGGAAGGATGAGGAGGACTGCGCCGCGCAGGTGGAGATGCTCCTCGACCGCATCGGCCTGAGCGTGTACCTCTCGGACGAGGGCTTCACGGAGGACGACATCCCGTGGCTGACCGCCAACGCGTTCCGGGTCTCGAAGCCGAGGCTGCTCGGGAACCCCAAGCCCATCACCACCGAGGAAGAGGTCTCGCAGATCTACCGCGAGTCGATGTGAATCATTTCGAAAAAATGAGATGTGCCAGGCGCCCCATTTTCAGGGGCGCCTGCGGGCCTCTCTCAGAGGCCCTTGGCGATCTTGTAAGGCGTTTTGTAGAGCGCGGTGTCGGTCTCCTTCTCGGTGAGCCCCGCGCCCAGCGCGATGGCCCGCGCCGCCGCGTCGTCCATGAGGTTCTCCGGCTGGTGGGTGTCGGAGTCGACCACCATCATGCACTTGGAGGCGCGCGCGATGTTGCACACGTGCCCGTTGGTGAAGCTGTGGCCGTGGCGCCCGGAGATCTCCAGGGCGACCCCCGTCTCCTTGGCGATGTCGGCCTCCTCCGCGGTGATGAAGCCGGGATGTGCCAGCACGTCGATGTCGGGGTTCTCCGCGGCCGCCCGGTCGGTGCCGGGGGCGACCGGCTCGACGATGGTCTCGCCGTGCACCACGACGATCTTCGCCCCGAAGCGGCGGGCGTCGTGCGCCACCTGCCCGATGAGGGCCGGCGGGACGTGCGTGATCTCCACGCCCGGGAGGACGCGGATGTTGTAGTCCTTGTTCAGCTGGGTGGCCTTCACCAGATTGGTGACCACCCACTCGACGTTGGTCATGTCGACGTGGTCGGTGATGGCCAGCAGGTCGTGCCCCAGCACCGAAGCCCTCCGCACCAGCTCCGCCGGGATGAGCTCGCCGTCGCTGAAGACGGTGTGCGTGTGCAGGTCTGCCCTTGCTTTCATGAGTGCCTCTCCGTGAGCTCTCTGTAGACGAGCCCCAGGTCCACGTCCTCCTTGACCAGCGCGACCATCGTGTGGTAGATGAGGTCGGCGGTCTCGGAGGCGATCTCCTCCTTGTCGTGGTCGCGGACGGCCAGCGCCACCTCGGCGGCCTCCTCGACGATCTTCTTGCACATCTTGTTCTCGTTGTTGAAGAGCTTGCAGGTGTAGCTCTCCTCCGAGGGGTTCTCCTTGCGGTCCTGGATGGTCCGGAGGAGCTCCGGCATGATGGCCGCGGTGTCGTCGGTGCTGCCCTCGACGGTGGTGAAGAAGCAGGACGGGTGGCCGGTGTGGCAGGCGGGCCCGGTCTGCTCGACCCTGACCAGCAGGGTGTCGGCGTCGCAGTCCGCCTCGATCGATTTTATCTTCTGCACGTGACCGGACTCCTCGCCCTTCTTCCACAGCTTCTGCCGGCTGCGGCTCCAGAAGTGCGTGTAGCCGGTCTCGTACATCAGCCTCACGGCCTCCTCGTTCGAATATGCCAGCATGAGGACCTCGTTGGTCCTGTAATCCTGCACGATGACCGGAATGAGTCCTTTGTCGTCGTACTTCAGCTTCGGTATTTCCGTCATCTGACCTCGATCCCCCTGTCGCGGAGGTAATCGTGCACGTCGTTCACCGTGCACTCCCTGAAATGGAATATGCTCGCCGCCAGGGCCGCCGAGCAGTCGGTCTCGGCGAACACCCGGTATATGTCGTCGATGTTCCCGCAGCCGCCCGATGCCACCACCGGCACGTCGGTCTCCTCGACCACCGCCTTGGTGAGCGGGATGTCGTACCCCTTCCTGGTGCCGTCGGCGTCGATGGAGGTCAGCAGGATCTCCCCCGCGCCGCGGTCCTCGGCCTCGGCCGCCCACTCGAGGGCGTCGACGCCGGTGGGCTCGGAGCCGCCCTTCACGTAGACCTCGAACCCCGATTTGGTGTTCTTGGTGCGCTTGGCGTCTATCGCCACCACCACGCACTGCCTCCCGAACCTCTCCGCCGATTCGGTGATCAGCTCCGGGCGGGAGACGGCGGCGGAGTTCATGGAGACCTTGTCGGCCCCAGCCAGCAGCGCTCTGTGGACGTCCTCGGCGGTGCGGATGCCGCCGCCCACGGTGAGGGGGACGAACACCCGCTGGGCGGTCTCCTTCACGAGCTCCAGGGTGGTGCCCCTCGCTTCTTTTGAAGCGTTGATGTCCAGGAAGGTGATCTCGTCCGCGCCCTCCTTGGAGTAGAGCTCGGCCAGCTCGGGCGGGCGCCCGACGTCCCGCAGGTTCTCGAACTCGGTCCCCTTGACCACCTTCCCGTCCTTCACGTCGAGGCACGGGATGACCCTCTTCGCCAGCATGTCCTTCACTTGGTCTTGACGGCGTCTTTGGTGCTGAGCAGGGTCGCGCGCGGGCGGGAGGCCTGCTGCAGGCACTTCCCGAGCGCTTTGAACGAGGCCTCGATGATGTGGTGCTCGTCGAAGCCGCGGATGTTCACGATGTGCAGGGTGATCCCGGCGGACATCGCGAAGCTCCGCATGAAGTGGACGTAGAGCGGGTCGGGGAGGTCGGCGTCGCAGTAGGGGCGGTCGACCAGGTCGATCGCCACCATGACCAGCGCGTCGTCCATCGGGAGGACGCAGAAGGAGGTCCTCTCCACGGGGCCGTCCCCCAGGGCGCGCTTGAAGGCCTCGCCGAGGGCGATGGCGGTGTCCTCGATCACGTGGTGGTCGTTGTCCCCCTTGGCCTCGAGCTTCAGGTCGAAGCTTGCGTACCGGGCGAGGGTCTCGCACATGTGCCTGAGGAACTGGATGTCGCACTTGACATCGAACTTCCCGCTGCCGTCGATGTTCAGGTCGGCTTTGATGTCCGTCTCGCGCGTGCTGCGCTCCAGTTTGGCCTTCCTTGCTGCTGTCATCGGCGCTGGATAGCCTCCGCATTAATTAAATTGCGCGGATGCGCGCATTATAGCCGAAAGGGCTCAGGAAGGGATGTGCCAGGAGGTCACTTGATGATGACCTCGGCGACGCCCCTGCTGTTCCGCACGGCGGACAGCACGTCGCCGGGGATCTCCCCGTCGGCGACGATCAGGAGGTGCGAGGCGTTCTCGTCGACCGGGTCGCTGACGACCGCCTGCCTCACGCTGATCCCGGCGCGGTAGAGGATGTCCATGATCCCGGCGAGGATGCCGGGCATGGTGGCGTCGGTGGGGACGACCTCGATGCAGGAGCACCCGAGCTCCCGCGCGGCCTCTGAGAGGAGCAGCATGGGCCTCAGCTTGGAGAACAGTGCCAGCAGCTCCGGCGTGTTCGAGATCTTCTCGATCGTGGCGCGGACGATCCGGCGGTCCACGCCGGCCGCCTTGGCGACGGCGGTGTCCGACTGCTTGATGTCCCCGCAGTAAGCGTCGCCGTCGCGGACCGCTATCCCCTGCCGGAGCAGGACCTCGGCCACCTTCTGCTGCGAGGGGTAGTTCTTGAAATGGTCCGTGATGAGCTGCATGCCTAGTGGATTGTAAAGGTCCTTAAAATACTAATTGGTTCATCAATGGATATTTTTGTTCAAAAATAGAATGCCGGCCTGTATCCGGCCCCCCCGGATTCCTTCAACTTTCCCGATGCTCCAATCGAATTATATAAGCGCGCCCGCATGCGGAACCATCGCAAGGAGCGAAACAATGGACGCGCCCGCATCTACCAAGGAGCTCAGGGACGAGGTGTCAGAGATCGACAGCAAGATTATCGACCTCATCGCCACCCGCATCGACATCACCGACGAACTGGCCCAGGCCAAGAAGAGGTCCAAGCAGAGTTACTGGGACGAGGCCAAGGAGAAGGAGATCGTAGCGAAGTACCGGGAGCTCTGCACCGAGGTCAGCCTCACGCCCGAGGAGGCCGAGCAGATCGCCCACGTGATCCTCAGCATCTCCAAGGCGCGCCAGAAGAAGATCTACGACGGGGACTGAACCCGCAGGGAGAACAAGAGAACATGAAGGGAAAGGTCAAGGTGGCCGTCCTCGGCGCGACGGGGATGATCGGCCAGCGGTTCGTGCAGATGCTGGAGGACCACCCGTATTTCGAGATCGAGGGGCTGTACGCCTCCGAGAGGTCCGAGGGCAAGCGTTTCGGGGACACCCTCAAGGTGCGCGACCACGTCTACTCCGACGAGATCATGGACATGAAGATCTCCAAGATGGACCTGAAGCACATCGCCAAGAGCTGCCGGGTCGCCTTCTCGGGGATCCCCAGCGAGCTCGCCTCGGAGACCGAGACGGAGCTGGCGCAGAGCGGCGTCGCGGTCTACACCAACGCCGGCGCGCACCGCATGGACGACCACGTGCCCATCATCGTGCCGGAGGTCAACGCCGACCAGTTCAAGGCAATCAAGGACCAGCCGACCTACAAGGACGGCGGCTACATCGTCACCAACGCCAACTGCTCCTCGACGGGGATCGTCGTCCCCCTCAAGGCCCTGCAGGACGCCTTCGGGCTGGAGGAGGTCTTCGTCTCCACCTACCAGGCCATCTCCGGCGCCGGGTACCCCGGGGTGCCCTCGCTGGACATCGTCGGCAACGTCATCCCCTTCATCAGCCACGAGGAGGAGAAGATGGAGACCGAGCTCGGCAAGATGCTCGGCACCTACTCCCGCGGGAAGTTCCGCTACGCCGACTTCAAGGTTATGGCCAACTGCGCGCGGGTGCCGGTCGTCGACGGGCACACCGAGTCGCTGGTACTCAAGCTGGAGGAGGAGCCCTCGCTCGAGGAGGTCGCCGACGTGCTCGCCTCCTTCCGCGGAGAGCCCCAGAAGCTGAAGCTCCCCTCGGCGCCGGAGCAGCCGGTCATCGTGAGGAAGGAGGAGAACCGCCCCCAGCCGATCTTCGACGTCTTCGCCGGGACCCCCGAGCGGGCCCGCGGGATGGCGTCCACGGTCGGGAGGATCCGCAAGTCCAACGGCTACTACAAGATGTGGGTGGTCTCGCACAACACCCTCCGCGGCGGCGCAGGCGGGTCCATGCTCAACGCCGAGTACGCCTACAAGAAGGGCATCCTCTGAAACATTGACGGGGCGCAGCAATGCGCCCCTCCTTCTCTTCCATTTCATTATATCTGGCACATCTCTGATTCCTCATATTGACAGTGGTTTTCTCCATAGTTTACGGATGTGCGCGCGGGCGTGCGATGGTTTAATTACGTTACCTCCGATGGGATGGGCGTTACCATGACGCTGAAAATGGGGATTCCGAACAAGGGGAGGCTCAACGAGCGGGCCGTCGAGCTCATCACCAAAGCGGGCATCAACCTGGGGGAGGACTGGGGGCGCAAGCTCAACATCAAGGTCCCGGACCTCGACCTCGAGGTCTTCCTGACCCGCGCCCAGGACATCCCGGTCTTCATCGCCTCCGGCGCCGTCGACTTCGGGATCACCGGCCAGGACGTGGCCGCCGAGTCCGGCGCGACTGGGCTCAAGGACATCCTCGACCTCGGCTTCGGGCAGTGCCGCCTCTCCATCGCGGCCCCCGAGGACTCCGCCATCGCCAAGACCGGGAAGATGAAGGACGGCGTCCGCGTCGCCACCTCCTTCCCCAAGATGACGAAGAAGTTCTTCGACGCCAAGGGCATCAAGGCGGAGATCGTCTACGTCCAGGGGGCGGCCGAGATCATGCCCATGCTGGGCGTGGCGGACTGCATCTCCGACCTCGTCGCCACCGGCGGGACCCTCCGCATGAACCACCTCAAGGAGGTGGAGACCATCATGGAGAGCCAGGCGTGCATCTTCACCTCCCGCAAGGCGTACGCCGATAAGGAGAAGAGGGAGCGCATGACGGAGATCGCCGACGCCATCCGCTCGGTCATCGCGGCCGACGGACGGAAGTACGTCATGGCCGACGTGCCCCGCTCCAAGATCTCCAAGGTGGAGAAGATCATCCCCGGCATCGGGGGCCCCACCATCGTCCCCATCAACGACGAGTGGGTGGCCGTGCAGGCGGTCATCCGCGGCGAGGACAGCTACCGCGTGGTCTCCGACCTCAAGAAGATCGGCGCCAAGGGCATCCTCACCATGCCGATCGAAAGGCTCGTCGAGTGAAATTTTACAGAAAATATCTGGGGCCGGGGGTTCCCCCCGGTCTCGATAAATCGTTTTATTCCGCGTTCCTGCAGGCTTCCTGGTACATCTTGCCCCAGGACTCCATCGCGTCGAGCACGGGGCGGAGGGTCTCCCCCAGAGGGGAGAGCGAGTACTCCACCCGCGGCGGGATCTCGGCGTAGGCGGTGCGGGTGATCAGCCCGTCCGCCTCCAGCCCGCGGAGGTCGGCGGTCAGGACCTTCTGGGAGGCCCCCACCGAGCTCTTCAGTTCCCCGAAGCGCTTGGTGCCGGTGAGCAGGTCGCGGATGATCAGCACCTTCCACTTGTCCCCGACGATCCTCACGACCGTCTCCACGGGGCAGGCGGGCAGGTCTTCGTAGCTGTGCATGCTCCCGCATCCTCCCGGCGGTTATTCTAACTTCTCACTGCGAGGGGAAGTAGATGCCCGCGGAGATGCCGAGGTAGTTCTCGCCGGAGTAGCCGGGGAACTCGGCCTTCATCTTCGCGGTGAAGTCGGCGGCGTCCTTGGATGCGGCGGCGATCTCGTTCTCCCTCCTGAGGTAGCGGATCTTGGTCTCGACGTCCTCGCGGCCCTCTGGGGCGTAGTGGGCGCTCAGGAAGAGCTCGTAGCCCTGGTCGAGGTAGCCCTGGAGGTTGGCGGCCATCGCTTCGGAGCCGGCCTTGCCGGGGACGATGGAGTGGCAGTCGTGGCCGAGCATGTGCATGTAGACGGTCCTGATCGAGGGGATGGCGATCTCGAAGGCCTCGCTGTTGGGGAGGATCTCCATCTCGATCCCGGCGATCTGGGTCTTCCCTGCCTTGAGGATCTTCTCGCCCAGGCGGACGGAGGAGTCGAAGCCCGCCCCGAAGGCGCTGATGAAGCCCTTGATGAGGCCCGCGCCGCCGCCGGTCGTGTTGTACTCGTTGGCCTCCTCGGTGGAGTAGGCGGGGACGTCGTGCATGAAGGTGTCCCCGGCCGCGTGGTAGTCGACGATCTTCGCGACGGTCTTCACGCCGAGGCCGGCGATGTACCTCTCGAGCTCGGCGATGTTCTCCTTGAAGGGAGGCAGCTCGATGACGGCGGCCTGCCCGGCGTGCTCCAGCACGAGGCAGACGTCGTCGATGGCGTCGTGGGTGATGTACGCGTGGACCCTGACGTCCCCGCGCTCGAAGATCTCAACAGTTCCGTGCTCCAGCTTGACAGTCTTGTCTGCGTTCATTTTGGTTCTCTCCGACGGGTTGTTTCTCGTCGGAAGTACAGTATACGTGATGACTATAAGTATCCCGCAGAAACCAACAGGTTACGCAGAAACCATTCGGTGACTGGGTTACCTCCGGGTAACCGTCCATGATGATTACTGGATAATAGAATAATAAAAAGGAAAGGGGCCCGCGGGTGACTCCGGCCCGCGGGTTTGTTTTTGCTGGTCTCCTGCTCACCAGATCTTGATCTTGCCTTCCAGCGCGAGCGCGTAGGACAGGTAGATGTTGAAGATGAAGTTCAGGATGGCCGCGGTGCCGACGATCCAGTTCCAGTAGTCGCCGCCGACGATGGTCGACAGGCCGACGGTCAGGAAGATCAGGCCGGTGGTGAAACAGATCACGGTGAGGGCCTTGGGGGTCTTCACGAGCATGGACCAGGGGATGGCCATGAAGAAGACGAGGGCGAACGCGACGTTCTCCCACTCTCCCATGCCGTACCCGGTGAGGGCGACCGCTGCGCCCACCAGTCCGAAGACGCAGAAGCCGAAGTTGCTCCCGTTGCGGTACGCTATGTACGCTGTGAGGATAATCAGCAGGCCCATGAGCTCGAAGAACGCGGCAGTGGGGACTCCCTCATCCTCGAACTGAAGGATGGCCAGCGGCAGCGATACCACGGCAACGAGGAACAGCCCGAAGGCCGTGGGGTCGATTTTGTAATCATTCTCAGACACTTTTTCTTCCTCCGAATTTCTGCCATGTATGACAGTTGGATGAATAATCGTATCCAGCAGTATTTAAAGCAAATGTCCAGATGGAAAAAACTGAACGCTTTTTAAATACATAACGTAAAAAATCCGTGGTAGGAGGCCCAAAAATCGGTTAAAAAGCTTTTGTTCGTAATGAATGACTTATAATAGCCGCCATACGGAGCCCGGAAAAGTGCTGATGGACGGACGGATCCGTCCATATCTCCGGAGAGGCCCTGTCAATCATTCCTGGTATGGGGCCTATATTGAAAGCGGGCGCCGGGCGATGGGGAAAGCCCCCTGATATTCAATGACCCAGACATGAGATTTCGAAGTTTCTGAAAGGATGGAAACCCTATCTCTCTTCCGTCCTTTCTTTGAAAACCCTTATTAGACCCAGCGCCATCGCTCAACCGATACAATCGGAGACGTAACCATGGACAGGACCTGGATGAGGAAGAGCGTCCGCGGGCTCACCACCTATTACAACCCGGAGGTCGGGAACGCGATCCGGATGGACACCAACGTCAACGTGCTCGGATCCAACCCGGCGGCCGAGGAGTACCTCAGGAACCTGAAGATCAGCTCCAACACCTACCCGAACACCTACTCGGACGGCCTCCGCGACGCCCTCGCCGAGCTCTACGGCCTCAGGCGCGAGAACTTCGTGGCCGGGAACGGCAGCGACGAGATGCTCAACACCGCCTTCACCACCTTCGTGGAGCCCGGCAAGACCGCCGTCATCCAGCCTTATCCCTCGTACTCCCTGTACAGCTACTTCACCGCCCTTTCGTCGGGCGTGATGAAGGAGGTCGAGCTCACCGACGACTTCCAGCTGGACGTCGACGCGATGGCCGGGAAAGGCGACGATAACAAGGGGCTGCTCATCATGCCCTCGCCCAACAACCCCACCGGGAACTGCTTCCGCCAGAAGGACATCGAGGACATCCTCGCGAAGCACGAGGGCATCGTCATCCTCGACGAGGCGTACTCCGAATACGCCCGCTGGACCATGATCGACAAGGTCGACGAGTTCGACAACCTCATCGTCTGCAAGACCTTCTCCAAGGCCTATGCGATGGCGGCCTTCCGCGTCGGGTACATGGCCTCCAACCTCAAGGTCGCCGACATGCTGAACTCCGTCAAGGTGCCCTATTCCCTGAACGGCATCTCCGAGGGAGCGGCCATCGCGGCGCTCAAAGACCAGTCGTTCGTCGAGAGGAGCGTGAAGATGGTCGAGGAGCAGCGCCCGAAGCTTTCCGCTAAACTCAAGGAGCTCGGCTTCGAGCCCTACCCGTCCGACGCGAACTTCATCCTGGCACGTGCCCCGATCGACCACGGGAAGCTGGTCTCCGGCATGAAGGAGAGGGGCATCCTCATCCGCGACTTCGGCAGCAAGCGGCGCACCGAGAACTGCGTCCGCCCGACCGTCGGGACCGAGGAGCTGAACAGGAAGATGACGGACGCCATCGAGAGCGTCCTCGCCGAGGAGAAGAGATGAGGATCTCGCTGGCCGACTACGGGGTCGGCAACATCCACTCCATCCGCAAGGCGCTGGAGATCGCGGGCTTCGAGGTGGAGACCGTCACCGATATGTCGAAGCTGCTGGACGCCCGGGCCATCATGTTCCCGGGCGTGGGTGCCTTCGACGCCACCATGGAGCGCCTCCTGCCGTACCGCGAGGGCATCAGGAGGAGGATGCAGAAAGGCGTGCCGACCCTCGGCATCTGCATCGGGGCGCAGATCCTCTTCCCCTCGAGCGACGAGGGGAACGGTCCCGGCATCGGCTTTTTCGGCGGAAGGGTCCGTGGATTGAAGTCCAAGACGGTCCCCCACATGGGATGGAACATCGTGAAGACCCAGGACCCCCTTTTCGACGGCATCGAGGACAGGCATTTCTACTTCGCGCACTCGTTCTACTGCGACCCCGAGGACAAGGCCGTGGTCAAGGGGACGACGGAGTACGAGGGCTTCGAGTTTGCCACCGTCATGCGCGACTCGAACACGGTCGCCACCCAGTTCCACCCCGAGAAGAGCTCGGACGCGGGGGCCGCGTTCCTGAAGAACTTCGAGGCCTTCGCGGAGGAGACCCAATGATCGTCATCCCCGCGGTCGACGTCATGGACCACGAGGTGGTCCAGCTGGTCGGCGGGAAGCCCGGGAGCCAGCAGGTGGTCCTGCCGGACATCCTCGAGACCGCGAAGGGATGGGTCGCCAAAGGGGCGCCCTACCTGCACCTGGTCGATCTCGACGCCGCCTTCGGGAAGCCCGACAACTCCGACGCTTTCTGCAGAGTCATCAAGGAAGTGAGCGTCCCCTGCGAGGTCGGAGGGGGCATCAGGTCGGAGACCCAGATCGCAAAATACATCGACGCCGGGGCCGACCGCGTCATCGTCGGGACCAAGGCCATCAAGGAGCCCGAGTGGTTCGCGGAGATGGCCCGGAAGTTCCCCGGGAAGCTCGTCCTCGGCATGGACACCAAGGGCGGGAGAATCTCCATCAAGGGATGGCAGGAAGAGGTCGATCTCTCCATCGACAAGGTCTTCGACGACCTGCGGAAGCTGCCCGTGAGGGGAGTCCTCAACACCAACATCGACGTCGAGGGCCAGGGGAAGGGCGTGAACGCCGCCGCCAACGCGGAGTTCGTCCGCAAGTGCCCCTGCCCGGTCATCCTATCGGGAGGCTTCACCACCCTCGAGGACGCCAAGGCGGGCGCCGCCACCGGAGCGGAAGCGGCCGTCGTCGGCATGGCCGTCTACAAGGGCAACATGAGGCCGTGGGAGTGGGAGACGCCCTGGAAAGCTTGAGCATTTCCGAACGTCTGGCACATCTCATATTATCCTATATTGACGGTCAATAATAGAAGGAAAAGGGAAGGGGTTTTCCCGCGGGCTCACTGGAGCCCGTGGAAGTCCTGCATGCACTTGACGCCGATGTCCTTCTCGCGGGCGACCCTGATCGCGCCCACGGTGACCTTGGCGCCGTTGATGGTGGTGACGAACGGGATCTCCAGCTCCACGGCGAGGCGCCGCATGAGGTGGCCGTCCCTCACTGCACCGGAATGCTGGGTGGGAGTGTTGACGACCAGGTTGATCTCGCCGTCGCGCATGAGGCTGATGGCGTTCGGCTTCATGTTCTCGCTGTTCTTGAAGACCGCCGTGTTCTCCACCCCGTGCTCGCGGAAGTAGGTCGAGGTCCCCTTGGTGGCGTAGATGGTGAAGCCCATGTCCTTGAGGGCCTTGGCGACCTTGAGCGCCTCGGGCTTGTCGTGGTCGTTGACGGTGAAGTACACCCCGCCCTCCAGCGGGAGCTTGTTGCCGGCGGCGACCAGCGCCTTGTAGGCGGCGGTGTCGAAGTCGGCGTCGATGCCCATGACCTCGCCGGTGGACTTCATCTCGGGAGTGAGGATGGAGTCGACCCCGGGCAGCTTCAGGAACGGGAAGACCGACGCCTTGACGGCGTAATGGTCGATGGGGCGGTAGCCCTCGAGGCCCATGTCCTTCAGCTTGTGGCCGAGCATGCACTTGACCCCGATCTTGGCCAGCGGGACCCCGGTGGCCTTGGAGATGAACGGCACGGTCCTCGACGCGCGGGGGTTGGCCTCGATCATCCAGATCTCGCCGTCCTTGTAGGCCAGCTGGAGGTTCATGAGCCCCACGATCTTGAGGGCCAGCGCGATCTCGGTGTCGATCCGGACGATCTCGTCGATGGCCTTCTGCGGGAGGGTGAAGGGCGGCAGCACCATGGTGGCGTCGCCCGAGTGGCAGCCGGCGTACTCGATGTGCTCCATGATGCCGCCGATGTACACGGTCTCGCCGTCGCAGACGGAGTCCACGTCGATCTCGATGGCCTCGGTGAGGTACTTGTCGATGAGGACCGGGTGGTGCCTGGAGACCTTGACCGCGGTCTCCATGTAGGTCTTGAGCTCCTCCGGGGAGTAGACGATCTCCATCCCGCGACCGCCCAGCACGTAGGAGGGGCGGACGAGGACGGGGTAGCCGATGTCCTCGGCGATCTTCTCGGCCTCCTCGTAGGAGAAGGCGGTGCCGGAGCGGGGCTGCTTGACGCCCAGCTTGCGCATGAGGTCGGTGAACCGCTTGCGGTCCTCGGCCACGTCCATCTGGTCGGGGGTGGTCCCGAGGATCTTGGTGTTGGTCCCCTTCAGTCCTTTCTCGACATCGATGGCCAGGTTGACGGAGGTCTGCCCGCCGTACTGGCATATCACGCCGTCGGCCTCCTCGGCGCGGATCACCGCGAGCACGTCCTCGAGCTCGAGGGGCTCGAAGTACAGCCGGTCGCTGATGTCGTAGTCGGTGGAGACGGTCTCGGGGTTGTTGTTGATCATGACGGCCTCGATGCCCTCCTCCTGCAGCGCCTTGACGGCGTGCACGCAGCAGTAGTCGAACTCGATGCCCTGGCCGATCCTGATGGGGCCGCCGCCGATGATGACCACTTTCTTCTTCTTGTGGTCGGGGGTGACCTCTGATGAAATTCCATTGTAGGTGCTGTAGAAGTAAGGCGTCTGCGCGGCGAACTCGGCGGCGCAGGTGTCGACCATCTTGTAGACGGGGACGATGCCCGCCTTGAGCCGCTGGGACATGATGTCCCAGTGCTCCTTCTTCACCAGGCGCGCGATGGTCTTGTCGGCGAAGCCCATCTGCTTCGCCTCCTTCAGGAGCTCATCCGTCAGGGGCTCGCTCTGCAGGCGCTTCTCCATGGCGACGATGTGGGCGATCTTGCGGACGAAGAACTCGTCCCAGTCGGTCTCCTTGGCGATGTCCGCGGGGGACCAGCCGCGCCGCAGCGCCTCTCCGACGGCGAAGATGCGCCGGTCGGTGGCGTGTCTGAACTCGTCGTGGATCTGCTCGTCGGTCATGTCGATGGGGTCGAGCCCGTCGACGCCGATTTCCAGCGAGCGCAGTCCTTTGAGAAGAGCTTCCTCGAAGGTCCGCCCGATGGACATGGTCTCCCCGGTCGACTTCATCTGCGTGCCGAGGTGGCGGTCGACCGTGCGGAACTTGTCGAACGGCCAGCGGGGGATCTTCACGACCACGTAGTCGATGGTCGGCTCGAAGGCGGCGTAGGTCTTGCCGGTGATCTGGTTGGGGATCTCGTCGAGGGTGTACCCGACGGCGATTTTTGTGGAAACTCTGGCGATAGGATACCCGGTCGCCTTGGAGGCGAGGGCGGACGACCGCGACACGCGGGGGTTGACCTCGATGACGCGGTACTCGTGGGTCCTCGGGTTGAGCGCGAACTGCACGTTGCACCCGCCCTCGATGCCGAGGGCGCGGATGATGTTTAGCGAGGCGGTGCGGAACCGCTGGTGGTCCTTGTCGGAGAGGGTGAGGCAGGGGGCGACGACGATGGACTCCCCGGTGTGGATGCCCATGGCGTCGATGTTCTCCATGTTGCAGATGATGACGCAGTTGTCCTTGGAGTCCCGCATCACCTCGTACTCGAGCTCCTTCCAGCCGAGGATGCTCTCCTCGATGAGGACCTGGTGGATCCGCGAGTAGGCGAGCCCGCGGGCGCAGATGTCCTTGAGCTCGTCCTCGTTGTAGGCGATCCCTCCGCCGGTTCCTCCCAGGGTGAAGGCGGGGCGGATGAGTACCGGGTACTGGCCGATGTATTTGACAGCTTCCAGCGCCTCCTCGATGGAGTTGGCGGGCTTGGACTTGGGCACCGGCTCGCCGATCTTCTCCATGGTCTCCTTGAACAGCTCGCGGTCCTCCGAGCGCTCGATGGCGTCGGGCTGGGTGCCGACGAGCTCGGCTCCGTACTTCTTCAGGTACCCTTTCTCCGCCAGCTCCGAGCTGATGTTGAGGCCGGTCTGCCCTCCCATTCCCGATACGACGCCGTCGACGCCCTCCTTCTCGATGATCTTGGCGACGATGTCCGCCCGGAGGGGCTCGATGTAGACGCGGTCGGCGGTCTCCGGGTCCGTCTGGATGGTGGCGGGGTTGGAGTTCACGAGGACGGTGTGGTAGCCCTCCTCGCGGAGCGCCCGGCAGGCCTGGGAGCCGGAGAAGTCGAACTCGGCGGCCTGCCCGATGACGATGGGGCCGGAGCCGATGACCAGCAGCTTCTTGTAATCCTTCCTCACAGGCGTCCCTCCTTCACGACCTTGGCGAAGCGGTCGAACAGGAACGAGGTGTCCCACGGGCCGGGCGAGGCCTCGGGGTGGTACTGGCAGGTGAAGATGGGGAGGTCCTTATGGCGGACCCCCTCCACCGTGTGGTCGTTGACGTTGAACTGGTCGGCGATCAATCCCGTTCCCTCCAGGGAGTTCTCGTCGACCGCGAAGTTGTGGTTCTGGCTGGTGATGTAGACCCTTCCTTCGAACATCACGGGCTGGTTGCAGCCGTGGTGGCCGAACTTGAGCTTGTAGGTCTTGGCGCCCAGGGCCAGCGAGGTGATCTGGTTGCCGAAGCAGATGCCGAAGAGGGGCATCTGCGTGGACAGGTCGGAGATGGTGCGCGCGGTGTGGTTGAGCACGTCCGGCTGGGTGGGGTCGCCGGGCCCGTTGGAGACCAGGACGCCCTTGACTTTGCTCTCGACGATGACGTCGGCCGGGGTGTCGTAGGGGAACATGATGACGTTGAAGCGCTGGCGGAGGTTCTTCAGGATGCTGCCCTTCTCGCCGAGGTCGATCATCCCGACGGTGAGCTCCTTGCCCTCGTCGAAATGTTTGATCTCCTTGCAGCAGACCTGGCCGACCAGGTTGGCCTCCGACGGCATGGGGGCCTTCACGAGCTTCTCCACGAGGTCCGGGATGGACTCTTTGTCGGTGGTGATCGCTCCCTTGAGCGTACCGTGCTGGCGGATCTTGATGACGAGGTCGCGGGTGTCGATGCCGGCGATCCCGGGCACCTTGTGCTCCTTCAGGAAGTCGTCGAGGGTCCGGCCGCCGTACATATCGGAGGGCTCCCGGCAGTACTCGCGCACCACCAGGGCCCGCACGTGGACGTCGTCGGACTCGTTGAAGGCGTCGTTGATCCCGTAGTTCCCGATGAGCGGGAAGGTCAGAACGAGTATCTGACCCTGGTAAGATGGGTCGGTCAGGCTCTCCTGGTAACCGTTCATGCCTGTCGCGAACACCACCTCGCCGAAGGCGTCCGCGGGGTATCCGAAGGCCTCGCCTTCGTACACCGTGCCGTCCTCGAGGACCAGATAATTCCTTTCCATCGAGAAAAAAACACAGTCAGCGAACCTATTTAATTCAAGGGGGCGCGGACGGACAAGCCTTCGAAGGGCTTGTCCGATAATGGACAAACCCGCCATTTTATGACGGCGTTGTAAGGAAGTTCGGGCGGATATCGGATTTCGGACATTCGGGGAATGAGTCGGAACTCCGCCCGCATTATTCAGGGGATTCAATTAACAATCCATCGCGGACGGGCGCACGCGCGCGAGGGGAATCCGCGTTATCGAGATCGGTGGAAAACAGGGAAAAGGGTTCCCGGGGCTTCCGCCCCGGAAGGGTTTGCATCAGTCGGTGATGGCCTCGGAGGGGCACTCGTCGACGCACGCGCCGCAGTCGACGCACTTGTCGGCGTCGACGACCGCGATGTCCTCGATGGTGATGGCCTCGTTGGGGCAGGCGTCCGCGCACTTTCCGCACGCGACGCAGGCATCCGCGTTGACCTGGGCAGCCATTTCACTCACTCCGTGATGGCCTCAGAGGGGCAGGCGTCCACGCAGGCCCCGCAGTCCACGCATTTGCCGGCGTCGATCTCGGCGATGTCTCCGACGGTGATGGCTCCGTTGGGGCAGGCGTCGGCGCACGCGCCGCACGCAACACAGTTGTCAGCTACGATTGTAGGCATGTTTCGCAAAATTTCCGTTCTTGGTATAAAAGCGTGATGCGCCTTCAAGACCGCCTGATTTAGGGGCGCTGAAAGGATATTTAAGCCATTCGGGGGAAAGCCCCGAAGTTAGGGATGGCTGAGCCCCGCCGAAGATTATTATGCCCCCCGCCCATGGGGGAGGCATGCGCATTCTCGGCAGGGACGGCGGGCTCGGGGAGATGAAGGTGCTCCCGGAGACCGACGACGATATCTGGCATCTGCGGAACGTCATCCGCGAGGGTGATCTCGTCACCGCATCCACCACGCGCCGCGACGAGAAGGCGGACGACAAGCTGCGCGCCGAGCGCGCCGAGAAGAAGCGGATGACCCTGGGGGTCCGGGTGGAGAAGATCGAGTACGACCCGGAGGGGCTCCGGATGCGCCTGCTGGGCGTCATCGAGGAGGGCCCGCAGGACATCGGGCAGCACCATACTTTGATGATCGAGCCGGGGGAGCCCCTGCGCATCCGCAAGGAGCATTGGAAGAGGACGGACATCGAGAGGCTGGAGCAGGCCGCTGCGAACACCGTCAAGCCCCGCATCGTGTTCGTATCATTGGACCAGGACGAGGCGACCATCGCCGTCCTCCGGCAATCGGGGCTGAAAGAAATTGTAACTGTCCGCTCGATGCGCTCCGGGAAGCAGTACGACGAGAAGGGGAAGCCCTTCGATTACCACGGGGAGATCATCTCCAAACTGAAGACGGTGGCCACCCCGGACATGCCTCTGGTGCTCCTGGGCCCCGGCTTCGAGAAGGAGGAGCTGGCCGACGACATCAAGAAGCTCCCCGCCGGCACCTTCGGCCCGCTCTACGTCCAGCACACCGGGCAGAGCGGGATGGTGGGGGTCAATGAGCTCATCCGCAGCGGGATGGGGGCCTCGATCCTCCGCGATTCCACTGTCGGGGTGGAGATGGAGGCGGTTGAGGAATTGATGACCCGCATCTCCAAGGGGAAGCTCGCCACCTACGGGCCGAAGGAGGTCAAGGCCGCGGCCGAGGCGGGAGCGGTCGAGACCCTTCTCGTTCTAGATTCGGTCCTCCGCGAGCAGGACCTCGACGACGTCGTGAAGGCGGTCGAGGCGCAGAAGGGGAAGGTGCTCGTGATCTCGAGCGGGCACGACGGCGGGAAGCAGCTCGCCGCCCTCGGCGGCATCGGGGCGCTGCTCCGCTACGACCTCTGAGCCTCTTTCACAGCTGAAAATGGATGATAACGGACATCATGTGTCCTGTTGGATGGTTATGGATAAATAAGCCAATCCTTGACTTTCATATTTAAGCCTTTAACCCTAACATGTTCTTTTTTCGCTCATCAATTAAATAGTTATTCACGAACGATAAGTGAAGATTAAATACACTATTCGCCGCTCGAACCCACAGTCGGCAGCCTCCCCCTGCGGAGGCCCTGCCGAAGGGGGTAAGCAATGTCAGAATCGCAGGCTGCCAACAGCGCAGCTTCAGGAGATACTCTCGTCAGGAGCATCGACTGGAAGCAGGGGCTCATCATCGCGATGGGGATCCCGATCCTCATCGTCCCGTCCCTCGCCGATCTGTCCGAAACGCTTTGGGCCATGAGCATCGCGATTTGGGTGCTCTCGGTCCTCTCCGGATTCCTTCTCAACATACCGCTGGGCGAGCTCTGCGCGACCTTCGGCGTGGCGGGGATCGGCGGATCGATCCAGTATGTCTTCAAAGATGACGAGAAATACAAGAGCAGCAGGATCAACTGGGGCCGGCTCATCGGATCATTGGGGGCCTGGGCCTATTTCGACACCTGGGTGCCGGTCATCCCGATCTTCACCATCATGACCGGGGTCTACATCAACGATTACTTCGAGCTCGGCTTCGACGGGGTCACCAACACCATCTTCTACCTTGTTCTCGGGATAATCATCTACGGCTTCATCATCTTCTCCGGGCGCAAGGGCCTGGAGGGCGGCGCCAAGGCCCAGCTGGTCCTGGCGGCCATCACCATCGTCCCCATCCTCATCATCTGCATCGCGCCCATCTTCACGGGCGACTTCCACCTCAGCTACATCACCGACGAGGCGGTGCCCGATGGTTGGAAGTGGGACGGCAACGACATCCTCATGATCCTCGGCTGCTTCACGGTGGCCCAGTGGTCGGCCGTCGGCTGGGAGTCCGCCGCCACCTACGGCGCGGAGTACAAGAACCCCAGCACCGACGTCCCCAAGGCGCTCATCTCCTGCGGGCTGATGTGCCTCGCGATGTACTTCATCATCGCCTTCTGCATGTACGGCACCC
Source organism: Methanomethylophilus sp. (assembly GCA_050944195.1). Classification (GTDB taxonomy): domain Archaea; phylum Thermoplasmatota; class Thermoplasmata; order Methanomassiliicoccales; family Methanomethylophilaceae; genus Methanomethylophilus. Next base: position 30,852 of record JBMNQO010000004.1, read on the forward strand.
TCGGCTACTCCGAGATCCACGAGGCCGGCGCTGCGACTCTCATTCCCGTCGCCAAGTACGGCTTCGGCGAGACCGGCGGCGCCGTCGCCGTGGTGCTCCTCATCGCCGGCATGGTGATGATCATCCAGACGGCCTTCCTCGGCACCGCCAGGACCATCCAGGTGATGGCAAGGGAGGGGAACTTCCCCTACGTCTTCTCGCACACCAACATCTACGGCGTCCCGATGTACGCGATGTACTTCGAGTGCGCCATCGGCTTCATCGTCATCCTCGCGCAGATCACCTCCTCGCAGATCCTCGCGGTCTCCGCGCTCGGCTTCGCCATCGCCCTCGCCATGTGCATGATGGCGTTCATCAAGTCCCGGCGCGACCCCCGCTTCAAGGACGTGGAGAGGGTCTACCGCGCCCCCCGCTGGGCGCTGCCCGGGGCCTGGTTCATGTGCATCTTCGAGATCTTCTTCATGATCCCGGGGCTGCTCTACTACGTGTACAAGTACATGGGCTTCGGCTACGACATCGTCGGCATCGCGGTGACCTTCCTGTACGTGCCCTGCTGGATCTTCATCCAGTGGTGGAACACGCAGGCCCACCCGAAGATGGAGACGGGAGTCAAGTTCAAGAGGGAGGAGAACCCCCGCCCCAAGGTCGCGACCCCGTTCGCGGTGGCAGGGATAATCATCCTCATCTGCGCCTTCCTCGCCTCGTGGATCGAGATAGGTTCCGGGGACATGCTGCTCTACGGCTACGATCACCACCTCTACAGCGGGACCATGCTCCTGACCGAGGACGGCCCCGACGGATGGCAGGCGTACGTGCCCGTCGTCACCCTGATCCTTGGCATCGTCGCGCTCGCCGCGGAGACCGCCAACTTCGTCCGTGCGGGAGGCTCCTCGAAGGGATGGCTGGCACTTGCCTTCGCCGTCTCCGTGATTGCCCTCGTGCTCTCCGTTGTCTTCTGCTTCTGGGACGCCGACGGGATCAAGATCGCCGACGGGGCGTACTTCGCCGTCGCCGGCTCCCTGATCGCGGCGATCTGCACCGGCGTGCAGGTGTCCGAGGTCCTCGGGCACCGCGTCGGCCGCAAGGCCGCCCCGGTCCCCCAGTGAGGGATCGCTGGCAAACAAACCCCTTAACCCCCTCCTGGGGGTTCTATCAGGACATTGTGTGTATACGACTTCGCAAATGTGTCCTATTTTACACAAAGGCCAGGCCCGTTTGCAATATATTTAAAAATATTAGGAAGATAGGCAGGGCGTTATACAACAGGTGGATGGGACACCTGTCAAGGTAACATCAATACAAGGGTTGATGCTATGAAATCCTACAACGAGGTCAAGAGGCTCCTCTCCAAGGATGACGTGGTCGTCTGCGACACCACCCTCAGGGACGGCGAGCAGACGGCCGGGATCGTCTTCTCGAACCTGGAGAAGTACCGGATCGCCCAGCTCCTCGATGATGCCGGTGTCCAGCAGATCGAGTCCGGCATCCCCACCATGGGAGCGGACGAGAAGGTCGCCGTGAAGCACATCGCCCACATGGGGCTCAACGCCTCCGTCCTGGGCTGGAACCGCGCCGACATCCACGACATCGAGACCAGCATCGACTGCGACGTCGATTCCGTGGCCATCTCGATGTCCGCCTCCGACATCCACATCCAGCACAAGCTCAAGAAGGACCGCCAGTGGGTCCTCGACAAGATCACCGAGTCCGTCGAGTTCGCCAAGGAGCACGGCCTTTACGTCTCCTGCAACGGCGAGGACGCCTCCCGCGCCGACATGGACTTCCTCATCCAGTTCGTCAACACCGCCAAGGAGGCGGGGGCGGACCGGTTCCGCTACTGCGACACCATCGGCCGCGAGGTCCCCAGCAACTGCTTCGAGAGGATCAAGAAGATCCGCGAGGCGACCGGCATGGAGATCGAGATGCACACCCACAACGACTTCGGCATGGCCACCGCCAACGCCGTGGCCGGCGTGCAGGCGGGCGCCCGGTTCCTCAGCGTGACCTCGATGGGCATCGGCGAGCGCAGCGGGAACGCCCCGCTGGAGGAGACCGTCATGGCCTGCCAGCTCCTGCTCGGCAAGACCACCGGCATCACCCCCATCAAGATGCGCCCGCTGGCGGAGTTCGTCTCCAAGGCCTCCGGCCGCGAGATCACCCCCGGCAAGCCGTTCCTCGGGAGCAACTGCTTCGCCCACGAGGCCGGCATCCACGCCGACGGCATCATCAAGGACGCGCACAACTACGAGCCCTACGACCCCGACATCATGGGCCTCGAGCGCAAGATCGTCATCGGGAAGCACTCCGGCACCCACACCCTCATCAACGACCTATCGAAGAGGGGCGTGGAGATCTCCAAGGAGGAGGCCGTGCAGCTGCTCGAGATGGTCCGCAAGGCCGCGGTGGGCCTGCACCGCAGCATCAGCTCGGACGAGCTCTACCTGCTCTACAAGGACATGAAGAACGGGGCGAACCCCTTCGACGACGAGTGAGGGGACCCTTGTCCGGAGGGCGGGAGATCTCCCGCTCCCCGGCCCCTCGCTTTTCCATTTATTTTTCAAAGACCCAGACGTTCGGTCTTCTTTCAATTGCAATTGCAATATCGATTGCCTTGATTTTTCGATTTCAACTCTATTGAATTCGTCTTTCAATAGGTCGGAATTTTGTAAATTACGTATTGATTGTATTAGTATTAAATACCCGTACTCCATAGCCCCTTCCGATAGCCATGAGATTCCTCCACACCTCGGACCTGCACATCGGCAAGCAGCTGCACGGAGTATCGCTGGAGGATGACCAGAGGTACATCCTGGACAGGATTATCGACACCGCCAGGGAGGAGAAGGCTGACGCCATCCTGATCGCGGGCGACGTCTTCGACTCGGTCCGCCCGTCCGAGGCCTCGGTGGCGCTGTTCAACGACTTCCTGACCAAGGCCGCCGACGAGTTCCCCGTGTACGTGATCCCGGGGAACCACGATTCGGCTGACCGGCTCGGGACCTACCGCAGCCTGCTCCGGGACAACGTGCGCATCTGCGGACCGTTCTACAAGGAAGGGAAGATGCAGAGGTGCGCCGTCAATGACGGGCACGGGGAACTGAACATCTGGCTCATGCCTTACATCAGGACCTCCTCGGTCCGCGCGAAGTACCAGGATGACACCATCGACACCCCCGAGAAGGCCTTCAAAAAGGTGTTCGAGGAGTCGGGCGTGGACCCTTCCGCCCGCAATATCCTGGTGGCCCACCAGTTCGTCGTGGGCGAGGGGATCAGCCTCTCCACCTCGGATTCCGAGGAGCTCCGGCCGGACACCCTTGGGGGCGCCGACAGCGTCTCCTACGAGGTCCTCGCGCCCTTCGACTACGTGGCGCTGGGTCATATCCACCGCCCGCAGCCCGCGGGGAGGCCGACGGTTCGCTACTGCGGCTCCCCGCTCAAGTACTCCGAGTCGGAATCGAAGGATCAGAAAGGCGTCGATATCATTGACATCGGTGAGAAGGGAGAGGCCTCCTCGAGGCACGTCCCCCTCAAGCCCCTGCGCGACCTGATCAGGCTCGAGGGCACGGTCGACGAGATCCTCTCGCACCGGGACGAATGCCGCGAGATGTACGTCTGCGCGGCCGTCCACACCGAGAGCAGCATCGGCAATGCGAACGAGCGGCTGAAGGCCGCCTTCCCGCACCTGGTCTCGGTGTCCTATGTCGTATCCGAGAACGCGGGCGACGCCCGTGCCGGGGTCTCCCCCGAGGAGGTCGAGTCCCGCGACCCGGCGGAGCTGTTCTCCGACTTCTTCAAGACGGTCACCGGGAGGGAGCTGAGCGACAACCAGCGCAAAGCCCTCCTGAAAGCGCTCGAGCGCACGGGGGCGGAGCAATGAAGCTGATCTCCCTCGAGATGGAGGCCTTCGAGTCATATGCCAGGAAGACCAAGGTCGACTTCTCTGAGCTGAGAGGACTGTACCTCATCGCCGGCAACACGGGGGCCGGGAAGACCACCATCTTCGACGCGGTCACCTACGCCCTCTACGGGAAGACCAGCGGCACCGACCGCGGGGAGAAGAACCTCAAGAGCGACTTCGCCGCCCCCGAGGCCGTCCCCTACGTGGAACTCGTCTTCGAGCACCAGGGGAAGCAGTACAAAGTGCGCCGGGAGCCCGAGTACCAGCGCCCCAAGAAGCGGGGCGAGGGGTTCATCACGGAGTCCGCCTCCGCCGAGCTCTTCCTGCCCGGCGGGAAGGTCATCAGCAAGACCGGCGAGGTCACCAAGGCGGTCATCGGGATCGTCGGCCTCGATGCCGAGCAGTGGCGGCAGACCGTGATGCTCGCGCAGGGGCAGTTCCGCCTCATCCTGAGCGCGGACACCAAGGACCGGATTTCCATCCTCTCCAACATCTTCGGGACCGGGAAGTACCGCGCGGTCGCCGAGCAGCTGAAGGCGATCTCGGACGAGAACGGGGGCTCGGCGGAGGCCATCCTCGAGGGGATCAGGTCGTCTCTCCTGGGGATCCTCGACGAGGGCGGGAACCCCTTCCTGAAGGACATGGTCTCCGACGACAACGGGCTCCGCGACCTGCCCGGATGGAAGGCGTCCGCCGACGGCCTGGCACAATCGGACAAGAACCTCCTCGAGCAGCTCAAAGCGCAGGAGAAGGAGACCAACGGCATCCTCTCCGCGGCCAACACCGCCCTGAGCGAGGCCAAGTCCCTCGAGGCCGCCTACGTTGAGCGCGAGGAGCACGAGGGGAAGCTCAGGGACCTCGAGTCGAGGAAGCCGGAGATCGAGCACAAGCAGGCCGAGGCCGCCCGCCGGGAGAAGGCGATCGGGCTGATGCCCAAGGAGGCGGAGGCCTCCCGCGCCAAGACCGACGAGCAGGAGGAGCAGAACCGCCACCAGAGGCTCTCCGATGCTGTGGTCGGCGACAATGCCGCAGTCGAAAGGGCGCAGGCCGTCCTCGACAGGGCCAGGGAGGAGGCCGGAAAGGAGAACGACCTGCGCGCGCGGGCGGAGAGGCTGGACTCCATGGCGGGCAACTACGCCAAGGTCGACGCCGCCGAGCAGAGGATAAAGGACAATGGCGCGAAGCAGGACCAGGAGCGGAAGTACTACGAAGATCTGAACAAGCAGATCGCCGGGCTCGTGGAGAGGGAGGCCGAGTGCAAGAAGATCGTCACCGACAACGCCGGCTCCCAGGAGAAGGCCAACCTGCTCTTCAAGGAACTGAGCCGTCTCGATACTGCATTAACGTCCCTGCACAGGCTGGATGCAGACCTGGCGAAGCTGGAGGATCAGCAGAAGAAGGAGGATGATGCCTTCGCGGAGTTCCAGGAGAAGACGCTTGCCCGCGCCAAGGCCTCCACCGCCCTCAACGACGCGGACAACCTGTTCCTTATGGGGCAGGCGGGGCTCATTGCGGAGAAGCTCAGCGACGGCGCTCCCTGCCCCGTTTGCGGCTCCGTCCACCATCCGAACCCGGCGCAGAAGCAGGAGAACGTGCCGACCAAGGAAGAGGTCGATAAATTCCGTTCCAAATTGGATAAAGCGGACCGCGAGTTGTCCTCCGCGAACCGCTCCTACAGCGCCTTCAAGGCGAAGCGCGAAGAGACCGAGAACACCGTCAGGTCGGAGCGCACGGAGCTCCTCGCGTCGGCGGGGTTCAAGGCCTCCGAGGACCGCAACGAGCTGAAGACCCAGATAGACAAACTGCAGTCCGACCGCGACGCCAAGAACGAGGATTATCAGAAGTACCAGAAGGCTGCCGATGAATGCGCCAAGGCCCAGAACGAGATCGACGGCATACGCAGCGAGATCGAACCGCTGAACAGGAACCAGATCGCATCGAATGAGCGGCAGACGGACCTGGCCAGGAAGATCGCCGAAGACCGCGCCATCATCGACAACACCGAGGTGGACAAGAGCTATGTCGACGGGGCCTCCGCGAAGAAGGCCGCCGAGTCGATGAGGCAGGAGGCCGACGGCCTGAAGGAGGCCGTCGAGAAGGCCTCCGAGGCCCTCTCGGAAGCGCGGGAGAAGTTGAAGGAGGACACCGGGCAGAAGACCGCCTCCGAGCAGCAGCTGAAGGAGAAGGGGGCCGCGAGGGCCAAGGCAGAGGATGAATTCAAGGAGGCTCTGGCACAGTGCGGTTTCGCCTCTCAGGAGGAGTATGCGCTGCTGCTCGACTCCAACCTCCTCGATGCACTGAAGGAGGAGATCGACAGGTACGGGAAGGACGTCGCGTCCGCCCGCAGGGTCATCGAAACGGACACCGAGAGGATCGCGGGCCGCCCCCGCCCGGAGGACATCCCCGCCCTCGAGGAGAAGTGCGCGTCCGCCTCCAAGGCGCACGACGATGCCGTGGCCCGCAGGAGCGCCGCCGAGAACCGCATCGCCGCCAACCGCACGCACCTCGAGAAGGCCGTGAAGGACTTCGCGGATTACGAGGAGGTCGGGCGCCGGCAGGACGAGCTCCGGGAGCTCGCGGACGTGGCGCTCGGGCAGCAGAAGGGCGTCCAGAGGATCTCCTTCGAGACCTATGTCCAGGAGGTCTACATGGACAATATCCTGAAGGAGGCGTCCCGCCGCCTGCAGGTGATGTCGGGCGGAAGGTATTCCCTTGTCAGGAGCGAGGCGCCGACCGACAACCGCTCCGCGCAGGCCCTCGATATCGACGTCTTCGATGCCGACAACGGGACCTCCCGCCCCGCCACCTCCCTTTCCGGCGGGGAGTCCTTCATGGCCGCTCTTGCCCTCGCGCTAGGTCTTTCGGATTCCGTCTCCGCCCGCTCGGGCGGGGCGGAGATCGACACCCTCTTCATCGACGAGGGGTTCGGCTCGCTCGACCCCGGCGCCCTGCGGCAGGTCATCAAGGTGCTCGAGGGAATCGCCTCGGACGGAGGGAAATCGGTGGGCGTCATCTCGCACGTCGAGGAGCTCGCCGTGAGCATACCCAGGCAGCTGCGCGTTACCTACGACAAGAGCCGCGGCAGCCGCATCGAGATGCGCTTGGATTGAAACTCAGCTTCTCCTGAAGTACGAGTAGGCGTAGATCAGCACGAGGATCAGCGACGCCACCGCCGCCACCACGAGGTGACCGAGGAAGCTCACGTTGTTGGGCACCAGCAGGATGATGATGAAGTCGAGGAAGATGACGAGCAGCCATCCGTTCAGCTCGACGAAGAACTTGGTCAGCCGGTAATTGAGGGTCCGGCGCTTCATGGTGTTGCCGGCGGACGCCCTCCTCTCGGCGTCCAGCAGCACCCTCTCGATGAACTTGAAGTTGAAGACCATGGTGTACAGCACCGGGATGAGCATCAGGAAGTTGATGCCCATCACGATCTGCGTCGAGAGGTCCTCGCTCAGCCCCGAATTGTCCGCCAGGAAGGTGGAGAGGGCGGGGGTCGCCAGGTAGAAGGCGATCTCGATGAGGATGATCAGGATGATGTCGAAGTAGGTGTAAGTCAGCCTGGTGCGGAAGTTCTTCCGGGTGTTCTTGGAGGCGTTCTCCATCTTGTTGAAGAACGAGTCCCTGGTCTTGTCCACCTTCTGCATGCCCTTCTTGATGCGCGCGGGCATGTGGTTGGAGAAGAAGTCGTAGATGACGTCCGCCTTGGAGTTGATCGGCGGCAGCAGGATCATCGACACCAGGGCCGCCCCGATGACGGCGGAGTAGAAGTCGTTGCTGAGGATGCCGGCGTCCAGCGCCTCCTTCCCGATGATGAAGGCGAACTCGCCCATCGCGACCAGCGAGATGGAGGCGTAGAAGGACTTCCTCATCGGCTTGTTGCCGATGTAGTAGGCCAGGATGACGGAGGAGGACTTCAGCACGAAGTAGATCAGGTAGATGGCGAGGATGGTCCCGATGTTGTCGACCAGGGTCTCCGGGGCGATCTCCATCCCGATCGAGATGAAGAACATCATCATGAAGACCTCCTTCATGGGCTCCACCATCGTGGAGATCTTCGTGACCGGTTTCGACTGCGATACTATCACTCCCATCAGGAAGGAGCCGATGGCCATGGAGAGGCCTACCTTGGTGGCCATCCACGCCATCAAGAAGCAAAGACCCAGCGAGACGATGAGGACGACCTCTGAAGAGTTCTTGTCGCTGGTGTGCTCGTCGACCCAGTTGATGAACCGGGGGACGAGGAGCAGGCCGATGGCCATGGCGGCCACCATGAAGAGGATGATCTTGATGAACATCCAGATGATGCTGCCGATCTCCATCTCGGAGCCGCTCATCATGGGGGTGATGGCGGACAGGATGATGACCTGGGCCACGTCCTCGACGACGGTGACCAGGACAACCGTCTCCACCTCTTCTTTCGTCAGCCGGACCTGGTCCCTCAGGACCACGGTAACGACGGCGGTGGAGGAACCGGAGATGATGGCGCCGAAGATGATGCACTGGAGGGAATCAAGGCCCAGCAGCATGCCTCCGAGGTAACCGCCCATCAGCATGAGCGGCACCTGGATCATCACCACCATGACCGCGAAGGAGCCCGTCTTCCGCAGCTTCTGGAGGTTGAGCTCCATCCCGATCCCGAACATCATCAGGATCAGACCCAGATCGGACAGGAAATCGACGATCTCGTCGGTGTCCGCGGACCTCCCCGACCAATAGTTGCCGAGGATGATACCGGTGAGAAGGTACCCGATGATGGCCGGCATCTTCAATTTCTTGAAGATGATCGAACAGAGTCCTCCCAGGAGCAGGAGGATCATCATGTTCAGCAGTATCGCGGCTTCTTCCACTCGGGCATCCCTTCCCTTAAGACGGGTGCCCCATTGTATTTAAAATTAAATAGTTGTTCGCTCGGGCGCGGGCGCGCCTCTGCGCGCCCGCATCTCCCGGCGTACGGGAAAAGGTTTCCGAAATATACCTGCTGGCACTTGCTTCAGAGCGTTTCCGGCTTCTTATTCTCAGCGGATTTCTTCATGAGGGCCTCGATGACGGGGTTCATCGAGGCGGAGACGACCGTGTCGATCTTCTCCGCGAGTTCGATGCCGTCGTCGGGCATCCCCTCGGAGATCCACTTGAGGATGATGCCGGAGTAGGCGTACGCGTAGACCCTCGCGATGAAGTCGACGTCCTTGGGGTCCATGCGCCCGTCGGTCTTGATCATCAGGGCCTCGGAGATCTTCTTGATGCTGAACTCGATGAAGTACGACGAGAGCTTCTCGCGCTCGGGGGAGCGGAGCACCTGCATGATCAGGCTCTTGTTCTGCTGGCAGTATTCGAAGGACTCCCTCACGAGCAGCCTCCAGGGGACGTACCCGCCGGAGTTCCGGGGGTCGCTCTTGGTGTCCTGCTCGAAGATCCATACCACCATGTCGAAGATGTTCTTGAAATGGTAGTAGAAGGTCTGCCTCGAGATGTTGCAGCGCTCCGCGATGTCGGAGATGGTGATCTTGCCGTACTCCTTCTCGTTGAGGAGCTCTTTGAAAGCCTCAACTATCTGTGCTTTGGTATTATCGGACATACTTCACATCATTACATTTATAGAATAAAAATATAGCGAGATTTTACACGGACATTTTGTGTAACATCTTGCATCTGTCAGCCATATTAGGCGTATGTTCCAGACGTCATAAATCCGTAAAAAATGCCGTATTATTGCGCAATTTTGTGCATCTGGCTCATACGGTCTGCGAAAATTTATATCCTACTTCGGAATGACGCGTGTTAGCAAGTAGCACGGATACGGAAAAAACCAGCAAATAGCCGTATCTACAGTGCCGACCGACATACTGTAAAAAAGAACAGGAGGAATGCGAAATGGACGGAAAAGGAATCCGGATGGAACGCATCATGGACAGGAAGACCGGCCGCGCGGTCATCGTCCCGATGGACCACGGCATCTCGAACGGGCCGATGGACGGCCTGTACGACCTGCGCGCGACCGTCGACGCCGTCACCAACGGGGGCGCCACCGCGGTGGTCATGCACAAAGGCATGATCCGCTACTCGTGGAGGGGCGCGGGCCAGGACATCGGCCTCATCGTCCACCTCTCGGCCTCGACCGACGTCAACCCGAAGAACGCCAACCACAAGGTCACCGTGACCACCGTCGAGGAGGCCCTCAAGTACGGCGCCGACGCGATCTCGATCCAGGTCAACTACGGCGACGAGTACGAGTCCGACATGATCCGCGAGGCGGGGGAGATCTCCCGCAAATGCACCGAGTGGGGCATGCCGCTGCTCATCATGTCCTACGCCCGCGGGCACGACATCAACTCCTTCGACCCCCAGCAGGTCGCGCACGTGGCCAGGGCCTCGGCGGAGCTGGGCGCGGACATCGTGAAGGTCAACTACACCGGGGACATCGACAGCTTCCACGACGTGGTGCGCGGCGCCATGGCGCCCGTGCTGATCGCCGGCGGGCCGAAGATGAAGACCGACATGGACGTGCTGAACATGGTCGCCGACTCCATCGAAGCCGGCGGCCGCGGCGTCTCCATGGGCAGGAACATCTTCCAGAACAAGAACGTCGAGGGCATCACCCGCGCCATCTCGAAGATCGTCCTGGAGAACTACACCGCCGAGGAAGCGGCGAAGATTCTCAAGGAGAAGCCGGCCAAGCGCCGGTCCAAGGCGTGAACGCCATGGCCGGGAAGAAGATCTTCGTGAGGGCCGACCGCCCCGCCTCGAAGGACGACAGGAAGGTCCTCGTGACCGACGGGCTCGAGGCGGGCATCGTCTCGTTCATCATCCGCGCGGAGGACAAGGAGTTCCAGGACCTCGGGAAGATGGAGGACTGCGTCCTCACCGAGAACGGGAAGCCTGTCGACGCGGGATGGGAGTTCGCAACCATCGAGAGCCCCGAGGACCAGCAGAAGGTCCTCTCCCTGGCCGGGAAGAAGGAGGCCGTCCTCGTCGAGACCGGCGACTGGACCGTGATCCCCCTGGAGAACATGATTGCGAAGTTCCGCGTCTCCGGGACCAAGGTCTACGCCACCGCGAAGACCAAGGAGGACGCCGAGCTCTACCTGAAGACGATGGAGAAGGGCGTGGACGGCGTGGTCATCGACACCGACGACTCCCGCGAGATCGGGAAGTTCAAGGACCTCCTGGCGAAGCCCGAGAAGATCGAGCTGGGGACCGTGGAAGTGGTCTCCGTGAAGCCCCTGGAAGTGGGCGACCGCGTGTGCGTGGACACCTGCAACCTGATGAGCCCCGGCGAGGGGATGCTGGTGGGCTCGTACTCCAACTGCCTGTTCCTGGTCCAGAGCGAGAGCGAGGAGAACGGCTACGTCGCCTCGCGCCCCTTCCGCGTGAACGCCGGCGCGGTGCACGAGTACTGCATGGTGCCCGGCGGCGGGACCAGGTACCTCTCCGAGCTGAACGCCGGGGACCAGGTCCTCATCGTCGACCGCGACGGGAACGGGAGGATCGGCTCGGTGGGCCGCTGCAAGGTCGAGGTCCGCCCGCTGCTGATCGTCACCGCCGCCTGCGGGAAGAGGACGTACAACGTCATCCTGCAGAACGCCGAGACCGTGAAGCTGGTCACTCCCGCGGGAGCCGTCTCCGTGACCAAGCTGAAGAAGGGCGACAAGCTGCTGGCGAAGGTCGAGACCGGCGGGCGCCACTTCGGGATGAAGGTCGAGGAGACCATCACGGAGAAGTGAGATGAGGCTCTGCGCGGCCTACGGGAGCGTCCCCTCCGCCAAGGCGGAGGCCGACCTGCACGAGGTGCGCCTCGACGTCTTCGAGAAGCTCCCGGATTGGCTCGGGAGCGACTGCATCGTGACCCTCGCGGGGCAGAGCCTCTCGCAGGTGCCGCCGTCGTTCAACGGGTTCGTGGACGTCGGGGACTCGAAGGACGGGATCTCGTTCAAGAAGATCCGCTCGGTCCACGATTTCAACGGCACTCCCACGGAAGACGATATCGTCTCCTATCTGAAGGACGGGGAGCAGGAGATTTCGAAGCTCGCCTGCACGGTAAAGTCATTCACCGATCTAGATACGATATACAAGGCATCGAAGCGGGTCTCCCGCCCGCACATCCTCCTCGGGATGGGGGAGACCGGGACGGTCACCCGCGTCCGCGGGGACCGGCTCGGGAACTACCTTACGTTCGGGTACGTCGGGGAGCCGACCGCCCCCGGGCAGTTATCCCTTGAAAGGCTGAAGGAGCTCGGCCCGAAATGCGAGGTCGTCGGCATCACCGGCCATCCTCTGGGTCATTCATTATCTCCGCAGATGCAGGAGGCCGCCATGCGGTCCGCGGACATCTCCGGCATCTACCTCAAGTTCGATTCGCCGGACCTCGCCCACATGGGCGACGTCATGCGCGAGTACGACATCCGCGGGATGAACGTGACCATCCCCCACAAGGCGGCCGCCCTCCAGCAGGCGGACTTCCTCGAGAAGCCCGCCCGGGAGATCGGCGCGGCCAACACCCTCGACAACGAGGGCGGGAGGATCACCGCCGCCAACACCGACTGGGAGGGCATCATCTACGCCTTCAGGAAAGCAGGCAGGCCCCTCGAGAAATGCTCCCTGGTCCTGGTGTACGGGACCGGCGGGGCCGCCCGGGCGGCGGTCTACGCCGCGCACGAGAAAGGGTGCGACGTGAGGGTCCTGGGAAGGACCCCCGAGCACGTCGATAAGATATGCCGGGACCTCGGCTGCGAGCCGGCGGATTCCGCTTCTGTCAGAGGATGCGACGCGCTGATCCAGTGCACCCCCGTGGGGATGGCCGGCGACGAGCCGTACCTCTTTGACCCCGCGGAGCTCAACAAGGAAACGGCCGTCCTCGACACCGTCTACAACCGCGAGACGGCGCTGGTGCGGGTCGCGCGGGAGAAAGGGTGCACCATCGTCTCCGGCAAGGACATGCTGGTCGGCCAGGGCGCCTCTTCGTTCTCCAGATGGTTCGGCATCCCCGCCGACCTCCGCGCGATGGAGCGTGCCATCCAATGATCGGTAGGGGGACATCGCACGGCTGCGTGTCCGTGCTCAACGGCATCGTGAGCGGGACCGGGGCGGTCATCGGGACGGCCCTGGAGACCCGTGCCGAGTACTCCGCCGAGGGAAAGACCCAGACAGTCAATATATTGACAGAGAAGACCGACGATAGGCTCACCCGCATCTGCGTCCAAAGGACTCTTGAGAGGATCGGGGCGGACCCCTCGGAAGGCTACGTTCTAGATGTCTCCTCGGAGATTCCGCCGTCGCGCGGGCTGAAGAGCTCGAGCTCCGTCTGCAACGCCGTCATCAAGGCGGTCCTCGAGGCGCACGGCGTCAAGATGGATATCATGGACGCCGTCAAGCTCGGAGTGGAATGCGCCAAAGAGGCGCATGTCACCATCACCGGCTCGTTCGACGACGCCTGCGGGTGCGAGCTGGGCGGATTTGTTCTAACGAATAATCTCAAGATGGAGGTCCTGAGGCGGGAGCCGTTCCCGCATTACGACGTGATCATCTCGGTCCCCGAGAAGGTGAAGGCGGGCGTCCCCAAGGAGGCGTACAACGCCCGCGCCGCCGATATGGAGGAGATCAAGAAGGTCTGCGGGACGGACATCCTCAAGGCCATGACCCTGAACGGGAGGCTGGTTGCGGAGATCACTGGGACGGGCACCGAGATCATGGATCTGGCACTTTCGAACGGAGCCCTCGCGGCGGGGGTCTCCGGGACCGGCCCGGCGACCGCGGTTATTTGTAACCCGGGCGACGGTAGGAGGATCGCCGCGGCCCTTCCGGGAAGGACCATCGTGACGGAGACGAGGCGATGCCCGACATAACGTTCTCAGGGAACTCCGCGGAGGGAACCGTGTCCCCTCCGCCGTCCAAGAGCCATACCCACCGCGCGGTCATCATGTCCGCGCTCTCGGAAGGGAAATGCAGGGTCTCCTCGCCCCTGCTCTCGGACGACATCCGCTCGACCATCGGCGCCGTGAAGACCATGGGCGCGGAGGTCACGGAAGGCGACGGCTACCTCGACATCTACACCGAGCACCTGCATGCTCCTGATTCTCCGATCGACGCCGGCAACTCCGGGACCACTATCAGGACCATTGCAGGGATCGCTTCCGTCTTCGATTCCGAGACCGTCCTTGACGGCGATTCGTCGCTCCGTAAGAGGCCCATGGGGCCCCTCCTCGACTGCCTTTCCAAGGCGGGTGTGGAATGCTCCTCCAATGAGGGAAAACCCCCTCTGAAAATACGCGGGCCAGTCAAATCTAGTCAACTGGTGATTGACGGCAGCGTCTCCTCCCAGTTCGTAACGGGGCTGATCATGGCCGCCCCGCTTGCAGATAATCAGTTCAGCATCCGCCTGACCGGGAAGCTGGTCTCGAAGCCTTACGTGGGCATCACCGTCGCGATGATGCGCCGGTTCGGCGTCGAGGTGACTGAGGAAAACGGCGTCTACCGCACCTCCGGACGCTATCGTCCGGCGGACTACCGCGTCCCCGCTGACTTCTCCTCCGCCGCCTTCCCGCTCGTGGCGGGAGGCCTCGCCGGGAAGGTGACCGTCCGCGGGATGGACATGGAAGATCCGCAGGGCGATAGGAGGATCGTGGACGTCCTGAAGGAAGTCGGTTGCAATGTAGAGGTCTCCGGCGACTCCGTGACCTGCTCCCGCGGGAGCCTGGAGGGAGCGGAGATCGACATGGGAGACATCCCCGACCTGTTCCCGATCGTGGCGGTGCTGCTGAGCACCGCGAAAGGGAAGAGCAGGCTGTACGGCGCCCCCCAGTTGCGGTTCAAGGAGAGCGACCGCATCGCCCTCACGGAGCGGATGCTTACAACGCTCGGTGCAGACATCAAGGGGACCGACGACGGGTGCGTGATCAATGGCGTGCCGAGGCTTCACGGCGGGAGGATAGACCACGGCGGGGACCACCGCATGATGATGGCCGCGGCGGTCGCCTCATTGGTCGCCGACGGCCCCGTCTCGATGGAGGACGACGGATGCTGGCACATCTCGTATCCCGAGTTCCCCGAGATGATGGAGTCGATCGGCTCGAAGGTCGTCCGCGATTGATTTTGAAATCGAGGATTCAATCTTCCAATTCGAAGAGGATGAAGTCGGTGATGTTGTCCTTCCGGTCCTCGGCGTCCTCATGTGCCAGACAGAGCCCGTAATGCAATCCCGCTTCCTTCCGGCAGACCACCGCGCAGTCGTCCGGGAGCCTCCCGTCCGCGAGCATCTCCGCCGAGAGGGCGGTGTCCGCCGTCTCGATCCGCTCCGCGCCGGGATAGAACTTATCGATGGTGTTCCGGCACTGCCCGAGGGCCTGCACGTGGGACGAGATCTTCGTGATCTTCACCGACGGGTTCTTCACGAAGATGCACTGCCTAATTTGCATCTTCTTCTCCATGAGAATCCGGTAATGCAAATCTTTCAGAGCAATCTCGGATTCCTCCACTACCCCGAAGATGGAATTGCGGACGGCCAATACGCCCATGTCAATCTCGCCTTTACGGAGAGCGTCCACCGTGCCCTTCGCGGACATCAGCGGGACCAGTTCGGCCCCCGGGGAATACTCGTCGCGCATCTGCTCCGCCATCCCCTCGGAGAAGGACAGCGGTGCCCCCATGTACCCTATCCTCATTTCTGCGCCTTCGGGTCCGTCTTGACGGCCACCTTCTTCCGCTGCCGCCCGCCGGTCTTCCTGATCTTGCCCTGGTCGATCGCCCACTGGTAGCTCTCGATCTCGTTGGGCGCCACCAGCACCCGGTCGCCCTTCTTGTACTTCATGCCGGTGGTCCAGTTGGTGAACGGCGCGAGCACGCGGTACTCGTCGGCGTCCATGACGATCTCGGTGATGTTGGGGCGGCCCTTGAGCTGGGAATAGGTCCCCGTGTGCATCTCCGCGTGCCCGTCCTTGACCTCGATGACCTTTGTGCACACCGAGTCCAGGAAGTAACGGTCGTGGGTTACCGCGAGGATGGTGCCGTTGTATTCTTTGAGAGCTTCCTCGATGGCGTGCCTCGC
The DNA here is from genome assembly GCA_050944195.1 of Methanomethylophilus sp. Taxonomy (GTDB): domain Archaea; phylum Thermoplasmatota; class Thermoplasmata; order Methanomassiliicoccales; family Methanomethylophilaceae; genus Methanomethylophilus. The sequence continues at coordinate 46,790 of JBMNQO010000004.1, forward strand.
GGGGATGTCGAGGTAGTTGGTGGGCTCGTCGAGCACCAGCACGTTGGTCTCCTTCAGCAGGAGGATGGTGAGCGCCACCCTGCACCTCTGCCCTCCGGAGAGGGTGGACATCGGGCGGCTGACCTCGTCGCCGTACAGGAAGAACCTCGCGAGGAGGTTCCTCGCATCCGCCCGGCGGTCCTTCCCGATGATCTGCAGGACCTGCTCCTCGGCGGTCAGGCGGAGGTCGAGGTCCTCGTGGTGCTGCGAGTAGTACCCTATCTTCGCCCCGGGGGCGATCCACAGGTCGCCCTCGCAGGGGATCTCGCCGATGAGGGCCTTCACCAGGGTGGACTTGCCCTGGCCGTTGGCCCCGAAGATGCCGATGCGGTCGCCCTTGTGGATGTCGAGGTCGACGTGCTCGAGCACGGTCTTCCCCCCGTAGCCGATGGTGCAGTCCTTCATGGTGAAGACGTTCTTGCCGGACTTGTGGGCGGCCTCGATGCGGACGGTGATCTCCCGGGACTCGACGGGCTTCTCCTTGGCCTCCATCTTCCCGATCATCTTCTGGCGGGTCTTGTAGGTGGCGGAGTACCACTGGTCCCGGTGCATCTGCTCGGCGATGTGCTCCTGCTCGCGCTTGTTCTGCGAGTAGCGCTCGTACTCCCGCTCCTGGCGGGCGATGTCGAGCATCTTCTTCATGACGAAGTCTGAGTAATTCCCTTTGTACTCGCGGGTCTTCCCGTTCTCGATCTCCACCATGCGGGAGGTCATCTTGTCCAGGAAGTAACGGTCGTGGGAGACCACCAGGAACGCCAGCTGGGAGGCGATCATGTAGTCCTCCAGCCACTCGATGGTGTCGATGTCGAGGTGGGAGGTGGGCTCGTCCATGATGAGGACGTCGCAGTCGTCGGCCTG
>JBMNQO010000005.1:0-46514 GCA_050944195.1 Methanomethylophilus sp.
GACTTCGGGAGGGTGCCGTTGAGCGCCTGCTCGTAGCCGTAGAGGTCGAGCAGCCCGTGCCCGGAGAGGTTGAAGACGATGGTCTTGGCCTCGTTCTTCTCCTTGCACTCCAGCGCCTTGTCCATCGCGCACTTGAGCGCGTGGCAGGACTCGGGCGCGGGGATTATCCCCTCGGTCCTCGCGAAGGTGATGCCCGCCTGGAAGGTGTCGGTCTGCTCGTAGGACACCGCCGAGATGCGGTGCTGGTCGAAGGCCGCGGACACCAGCGGGGACATGCCGTGGTACCTCAGCCCTCCCGCGTGGATGGCGGGCGGGATGTACTGGCTGCCCAGGGTGTACATCATCATCATGGGCGTGAGGCCGGCGGTGTCGCCGTAGTCGTACTTGAACTCCCCGCGGGTGAGCGAGGGCGCCGCCTTGGGCTCCACCGCGATGATCTCGCAGTCCTGGTGCTTCCCCTGCATCTTCTCCCTCAGGAAGGGGAAGGTGAAGCCGGCGAAGTTGCTCCCGCCGCCCACGCAGGCGATCATGTAGTCGGGCTCGATCTCGCCGATGGCGAACTGCTGGAGCGCTTCCTCGCCGATGACCGTCTGGTGGAGCATGACGTGGTTCATGACGCTGCCCAGGGCGTAGCAGGTGTGCTCGTCCTTGGCGGCCATCTCGCAGGCCTCGGAGATGGCGATCCCGAGGGACCCGGAGGTGTCCGGGTGCTCCTTGAGGACCTTCCTCCCGAACTCGGTGTGCTCCGATGGCGAGGAGTAGACGGTCGCGCCGTAAGTGTTGATGATGGTTTTCCTAAGAGGCTTCGAGTCGAAGCTCCCCCTGACCATGAAGATGGTGCTCTTGATGTCGAAGAGGTTCGACACCATGGCGAGCGCGGTCCCCCACTGCCCCGCCCCGGTCTCGGTGGTGAGGGTGTGGATGCCCGACTGGGCGTTGTAATAGGCCTGCGCGAGGGCGGTGTTCCCCTTGTGCGAGCCGAGGGGGCTCATGTCCTCCCGCTTGAAGTAGATCTTCGCGGGCGTCTTGAGGTATTTCTCCAATCTGTAAGCGCGCTGCAGGGGCGAGGGGCGGTTGAGGGAGATGAGGGCGTCCCGCACCTCCTCGGGGATGTCGATGTACCTCTCCTTGGAGAACTCCTGCTTGATTATGGGGTCGCAGAAGATCGCCTTCATCTCCTCGGGCTTGACCGGCTCCTTGGTGACCGGGTTGATCATGGGCTTGAGGTTCGGAAGGTCCGCCGCGATGTTGTACCACTTCTTGGGGATGTCCTCGGGCGAGAGCTGAATCCTAGCGTCTTTGGGTATTGCCATTGAATGAAGAATTGTGCGCTTTCTTTATATCTTTTTGTACACCGCTGTATGTTTTTGTACCGATATTATGGCATATCTTTATATAGAAGTTCTGTACTATACAACCACTAGTTGTAAACCGAAAGCGAACAACCGAGCAGTGATCAAGTGATAGACATGGCCGACATGGACACCATCCTTTCCATCGTGGAGAACCCGACCCGGAGGAAGATCCTCCAGGCCGTGGTGAGGGAACCCCACTACCCCCTGCAGCTCTCCAAAGAGCTGGGCATCAGCCAGCAGGCGGTGGTGAAGAACCTCAACCTGATGGAGAAGGAGGGCCTCGTGGAAAGCTACCGCGAGAGCAGCGACAAGGGACCCGACCGGATCTTCTACCGCCCCAGCTCCGAGTTCACCATCACCATCGACATGCGCAACAACATGTTCGAGGTGAGGATGGTCCCGACCGGGGAGCCGAAGAAGACCCAGACGGCGGAAACCGAGGCTCCGAAGGCGCCCGAGAGGACGCACGACGAGAAGCGCCTCGAGGAGGTCCGCGCGGACATCGCGGCCATCGACAGGCAGCTCACCGAGTTCGAGAAGAAGCGCAACGAGCTGGTCCGCAAGAGGAACGACCTCATCGACTCGTTCCTCGAGGAGACCGACATCGGCAACCTCGACTACGAGCACCGGGAGCTCCTCTACGACATGCTGAACAGGCCGAACTGGAGCGCCGGGGACATCTCCCGGAACCTCGGCTTCAATGAGAACACCGTGTCCGAGATGATCTCGGACATCATGAGAATGATGAGAATGGAGTGATAGATATGGCAGCTAACGACAGGGCCATCAAGGTGGCCGAGCTCAAGCCCGGCGAGGCCGGCAAAGGCGTCGCCCGGCTCGACCCGGCCCTGATGAGCATTCTGGGCATCAAGACCGGCGACATCGCCATCGTCACCGGTTCCAAGAAGACCGCCGTCAAGATCCTCCGCGGAGCGCCCGAGGACGAGAACCGCGGGATCATCCGCCTGGACGGCTCCACCCGCAGGAACGCCGGCGTCTCGATCGACGAGAGGGTCGACGTCAAGAAGGCCGAGGCGAAGGAGGCCGACAAGATCACCTTCGCCCCCACCGAGGAGCTCAGGCTCCAGGGCGGGGAGGAGTACCTCGCGCAGGTGCTCGAGGGCCGCGCGTTCGCCAAAGGCGACGTGCTGGCACTTAACATCATGGGCAACAAGATCGACCTCGTGGTCACCTCCTTCAGCCCCGGCGCGGAGGCCGCCCTCATGGGCCCCTCCACCCAGGTGAAGATCAGCGACAAGCCGGTCTCCAAGGAGAGCATGGACGTCCCCAAGGTCTCCTACGACGACGTCGGGGGGCTGGGCCCGGCCATCTCCCAGATCAGGGAGATGATCGAGCTCCCGCTCAAGCACCCGGAGCTGTTCAAGAGGCTGGGCGTCGAGGCTCCCAAAGGAGTCCTCCTGCACGGTCCCCCCGGCACCGGGAAGACCATGCTCGCTAAGGCAGTAGCAGGCGAGACGAGCTCCAACTTCATCTCGCTCAGCGGCCCGGAGATCATGAGCAAGTTCTACGGCGAGTCCGAGGGCAAGCTCAGGGAGATCTTCAAGAACGCCGAGGAGAACGCGCCCAGCATCATCTTCATCGACGAGATCGACTCGATCGCGCCGAAGAGGAGCGAGGTCCAGGGCGAGGAGGAGCGGCGCATCGTCGCCCAGCTCCTGACCGTCATGGACGGGCTGAACTCCCGCGGGAAGGTCGTCGTCATCGGGGCCACCAACCGCCCCAACGCCATCGACGAGGCCCTCAGGAGGCCCGGCCGGTTCGACCGCGAGATCGAGATCGGCGTGCCCGACGAGCACGGCAGGCTGGAGATCCTCCAGATCCACACCCGCGGCATGCCGCTGGACAAAAGCGTCGACCTCAAGGAGATCGCCGAGAAGACCCACGGGTACGTGGGCGCCGACCTCGCCGCCCTGTGCAGGGAGGCCGCCATGGCCGCCCTGAGGAGGGTGCTCCCCGACGTCAACGTCGAGGACGAGACCATCTCCACCGAGGTGCTCAACAGCATCAACGTGACCCGCGAGGACTTCATGAACGCCATGAAGGGCCTGCAGCCCTCCACCATGCGCGAGGTCCTCATCGAGAGGCCCAACGTGAAGTGGGAGGACATCGGAGCGCTGGACGACGCCAAGCAGGAGCTCAAGGAGGCGGTCGAATGGCCGCTGAAGTACGGCAAGGTGTTCGAGCACATGAACGCCAAGCCCCCGAAGGGCATCCTGCTCTACGGGCCGCCCGGCACCGGGAAGACCATGCTCGCGAAAGCGGTCGCCACCGAATCCGAGGCGAACTTCATCTCCGTGAAGGGGCCGGAGTTCCTCAACAAGTGGGTCGGCGAGTCCGAGAAGGCCGTGAGGGAGACGTTCAGGAAGGCCAGGCAGGCCTCCCCCTGCGTCATCTTCATGGACGAGATCGACTCGATCGTCCCCGTGAGGGGCACCGGAGGCGACTCCAACGTCACCGAGCGCGTGGTCTCGCAGATGCTGACCGAGATGGACGGCCTGGAGCCGATGAACGACGTCGTCGTCATCGCCGCCACCAACCGCCCGGACATGATCGACCCCGCCCTGCTCAGGCCGGGGAGGTTCGACAAGTCCATCTACGTCGGCCCGCCCGACAAGGAGTCCCGGAAGGCCATCTTCGGCATCCACACCCGCGGCAAGCCGCTGGCGGACGACGTGGACCTCGACGCCCTCGCCGAGCAGACCGACGGCTGCACCGGGGCCGACATCAACGCCATCTGCAACGAGGCCGTGATGACCGCGGTCAGGCGCCTGGTCTCCCAGGGCCGCGAGCCGACCGACGAGGAGATCGCCGCGTGCAAGGTCACGCAGGACGACTTCGTCAAGGCCGTCGGCAAGTTCGGCCCCAAGGCGGCCGAGCGGCTGAAGGCCTACGGCGACCTCGGCAAGGTCCCGGCGGACTGAGCTCCGCCCGGACAAACATCTTACCCTCCCGATCGGAGGGGGAAAGAAGAACAACAAGGGAAAAAAGACAACATACCCAGACAAGGAAAAGGCAAGGTGATTGAAATGACTGGAAACAATGACGGCATGGACGACTTCTGGGACGGCTTCGACCGCCTCTTCGAGAGCGACTTCGAGGCCATGAACAGAAGGCTGAACCGGATGTTCGAGGAACTCCAGAACACTCCCGGCGTCAAGACCTACGGGTACACCATGTACCAGGGGCCCGACGGCGTGCCGCACTACCAGGAGTTCGGGAACACGACCGGCGACCGCGGAGTGACGGGCAGCACCCCCTTCGGCATGATCGCCGAGCCGCTCACGGACGTCGTCGAGGACAACGGGGTCGTCAGGGCGACCGCGGAGATCCCCGGCGTCGACAAGAAGGACATCAAGCTGGACGGCACGCCGACCAGCCTCACCATCTCGGTGGACACCCCCAAGAGGAAGTTCTCCAAGACGCTCTCGATGCCCTGCGACGTGGACATCACCTCCGCGAAGGCGACCTACAACAACGGGATCCTCGAGGTCGAGCTGAAGCCGATCAAACCGGCCGAGGTCTCGAAGCACATCGAGATCCAGTGAGCCCGGGGGCGGCTCCCCCCGCCCCCATCCATCCAACCCGGGCCGGCCCCTTTGAAAACCTCCGAGCCGGCCCGTTACCCCCGTTTTCCATCCACTCCTCTATTCACATCCCTGGGTCAATGCCCAGGGATGCGTTTTTATCCGCGCATACACGTCATCTCCCCCGTGTTCGGAAGGAAGAAGAAGGACGCCGGCGAGGACTGCCGCTACAACCCCTCGTTCAACATCCCCGGCCTGACCTCGCTCACCAAGAAGGAATACCGGACCGAGGAGGGGGAGAAGCTGATCCGCTACGACATGAGGATCAGCAACGCGGACAATACCGTCACCGAGAAGCCCGGGTCCATCCGCTCGGTGGAGGAGAACGGCACCTGCACGATAGAGCTGGCACTTTACAGGTCCGCCCGCAAGCACGTCATCCTCGACATCTCCCCGGGCGAGGTCTACGTCCGCGCCGATTCCGGCCTCAGCGGCCTCTCCCGCCACATCCCCCTCGCGGAGAAGGTCGTCCCCGAGCCCGTCTCCCTAAGATTAACGGGCAACCGGCTCGTCCTCGAGCTGCAGATCGACGGCTCGCAGAGGACCCAGACCGAGTAAGCCTGGCACTTAACGGAAATTAGATTAAAAACCGCTTTATAGATGAATAATCTTATTTTTCCGGTATGAGCAGAGAGGACATGATCAACACGACACGCGCCATCCTGGCCAAGGCCGGGTTCGACGTCTCGTCGGCGATCAACATCAGGAGCATGTGCTTCGACGTCGTCGGGCGCCGCGGCAACACCCTCCTGATCATCAAGATCCTCAGCAACGTGGACGCCTTCTCCCGCGACAACGCGGACGAGATGAAGATCATGGGCGAGGCGCTGGGGGCATCGCCGATCCTGATCGGGGAGAGCTCCAGCTCCAGCAAGCTCGAGAAGGGGATCATCTACACCCGCTTCAAGATCCCCATCATCTCCAACGAGACCCTGGCCGACCAGCTCCTGGAGGACGTCCCGCCGTTCATCTTCGCCGCCCCCGGCGGCCTCTACGTGAAAATCGAGAGCGACACCCTCCGCCAGCTGCGCGAGGAGCGGGGCATCTCCCTGGGCACCCTCGCGGAGACCGCCGGCGTCTCCCGCCGCACCATCCAGATGTACGAGAGCGGGATGGGCGCCATGATCGACGCCGCCCTCCGCCTGGAGGAGTTCCTGGGAACCGACATCATCGAGCCCCTCGATCCCTTCACCTACGCCAAGGACGAGAAGGCCCCCAAGCGCGAGGTCAAGGCGGGGCAGAGCACCGGCTCCGACCAGCTGGACCAGCTGGTCAACATCGGCTTCTCCATCACCCCCATCGTGCGGGGCCCGTTCGACGCCATCACCCGCGACGCGGACAGCAACACCGTTCTATTGACCGGAGTCGGCGAGGAGGAGAGCAAGCTCATCCGCAAGGCGCTCATCGCCTCCGAGCTCTCCAACCTCTCGCACCGCCATTCGGTGGTCATCGTCCGCAAGAAGCCCGCCCACGAGAACATCCAGAACACCGCGCTGGTGGCCGACGACGAGCTGAAGAAGATGGACGACAAGGAGCAGCTGACGGACATCATCCTCTCCCGGAGCACGAAGAAATGAAGGAGGCCGTGAGGCTGCAGGTCGGGGACTGCCGGGTGGACATCCTCCCGGTGGTCAACGGCCTCGTGACCGAGGCCGACCGGGTGAAGGAGACCTTCGGCGATTACGACGCCTACGGCGCCTCGATGGGACTGGAGGGCCTCGACGCCATCGCCAAGAGGGAGGAGATCGGCACCGACGACATCTCGGTCTCCGAGCTGGACATCGTCTACGCCAAGAAGATGTCCGCCTTCGGCGAGGTGCAGGTGCCCTCGCCGGCCTTCTGCGAATTGGTGGATCTGTGCAAGGCGAAGGGCAAGACCGTCATCCCGCTCGACATGAGCGACTACGACTACGACACCGCCTACATGGAATGCGTCAGCGCCGTCGAGTTCACCTCGGAGCACCACCTGGCCAAGAAGGGCCTGAAGGCGCGGATGGATGCCGCCGACCCCCACGAGCTTGCCTGTATGTGGGATGAGCATATATCCTCGATCAGAGGCTACCGCAAACTGAACATCAAACGCGAGGAGCACATCGCCGCCGAGATCGCGGACACCGCGAAGTACCGGAAGAGCCTCCTCGCTGTAATAGAAACTGAGCGCGCCGACGGGATCGCCGCGCTGCTGAGGGAGAGATATGGAGCCCGGTGAATGCCCCTACTGCGCCTACTACAAGTCGAGGGGCGCGCGCTACTGCGTCAGGTGCGGACGCGACCTCTCGCTGGGGGCGTCGTTCTGCCCTGAGTGCTCCTCTGAGAGCGCGAAGGGGGCGAGGTTCTGCACCTTCTGCGGGAGGTACCTCGGCGAGACCCGCCGCCGCTATCAGCAGGACAACCGCTACCCGTTCCTGAGGGGCCTGGTGATCGCCACCGCGATTGTCGGCATCCTGGTCGCCGTATTGACGTTGATCGTGTGCGCCTGGCACATGGGCGACATGCTCGACACGCCGGAGAGGTACGGCTACATCCTCTACATCGGGCTGGGCCTGACGGACTACGAGATCGCCGTCCTCTGGGGGAACGGTTTCAGGGCGTTCATCGTCATCGCATTCATCGTCTTCTGCATCTTCCTGGCGTATGCGGCGTACAGCTTCCACGGGACCGCCGTCAAGAACGGCCTGAACAGCGCGAAGACGGAGCACACCGGCATGGCGGCCCTCACCTCCTGCCTGAGCGTCTCGCTGATGCTGTCCGTCGTCTACTTCCTGCTCATGGCCCTGTTCGGCCAGGAGACCAGCGCCGACTTCTCGGAATACGAGGTCTGGGACCTCTACACCCTGCTCTTCCTGGCCGGCTTCAACGAGGAGCTGGCCTACCGGGTGGTGTGGATCGGCATCCCGATGATGGTGCTGGGATTCATCTGGAAGAGGGACAAGCGCTCCCTGCAGTACCTGATGGGCGGATTCGGCATGTCCAAGGCCGCGGTGGTCCTGATCTTCTTCTCCGCCGCCCTCTTCGGCCTCGCGCACAATTCAGGATGGGGCTGGGTGAAGATCCTCGACGCCGCCTTCGGGGGCATCATCTTCGGTTACCTGTACTGCGAGTACGGCGTCTACGCGTGCATGCTGGCACATTTCCTCAACGACACCATGACCATCACCGTCCTGGGGACCCTCGCGGAGTGGTTCTTCATCCTCGCGGGGTTCGCGATCCTCATCTACTGGCTGCTGGCGCCCAACCGGAAGCTGCTCGACGTCAAGGGCATGCCGGCGATGAACGGCAAGCTCCCGACCATGAGGGAGCAGTGGGGACGCCACCGCGATATGTGAGATCAGAAGGCCTTGCTGATGAGGTCCCGGAGAACCTCCTGGGACTTCACGGCGGACTCGAGGCTCTTGGACTCGATGATGTACCTGCCCTTGTAGAACGACATCTTCTTGAGGACCTTGGGGAAATCGATGTTCCCGTCGCCGAGGGTCAGGTGCTCGTCGGACTTCCCGTGGTTGTCGTGGATATGGACGTTGATGATCCGGTCCTTGAACGTCTTGATCATGGGGTCCAGCTGGCCCGAGGTGTTGGCGTGGCCGATGTCCAGGCAGATGCCCAGATCGGTGCCCGCGACGATCTCCTGAAGCTCCTTCGCCTGGATCCCCAGCATGATGTCGAAGTTCGGCATGTTCTCGATGGCCACCGGCAGCCCGTACTCGGCCTGGGCGCGGTCGAGCACCCTCATGGTGTTCTTCGCGGCCTCGATGCTGCGGTCGCGGATGCCCTTGACGGACAGGTTGATGATCCCCGGGTGGATGGTGATGCATTCCGCTCCGAAGGAGACGGCAGCTTCCATCTCCGACATGAACTCCATGCAGGCCGCCTCGCGCATGCGTGAATTGACGGCCGCCGCATCGGTGTCGGCGATCGAGGAATGCACGGTGAAGGTCATCCCGTACGACTGTCCCAGCTCGGCGACTTCGCCCGCGATGTTCTGGACCGCGTGCTCCGCCTCGGAGAAGATCTCCCAGTGCCTGAAGTCCTTCGCGATGTCCTCGATGCACTTGTCAAACGGAATCTTCCCGAAGTCCGGGCACGATACCCCGATCACTGTCATTCCGGCTTCACCTCCTCCCCGTTGACGGTGACCGGCGCCACCCTGTCGATGAGGGCGTCGAGCTCCGGGTCCTCCACCGTCACGTCGATGGTCCCGAGCACGGTGCGGTAGTCGACGAAGGAGACCTTCCCGACGGTCGCCACCTGCTTGTTCAGATGGATGACCGTGACGGTGTGCCCCCGCTTCTCCCCCTTCTGCAGCTGCGAGCGGGCGGTGTCGAGGATCCGCTGCTCCCGGATCCGCTTGGAGAAGCGGTCCAGGTCCGCGGTCCCCTTCAGGGCCCCGTCCGAGAGCTCGAGCTGCGCCGTGGGGAAGATGTTCAGCACCGCGGCGCGGACCTTCTCTGGGTCCTCGCTGGGGTACACCGGGCATGTGACCGTCACCGTAGCCATGTCCCGATAATCGTCAGGCGGGTATTAATGGGATTTGCCAGCGGAGAATGATAAGGGAAACACAGCAACCGTGCATCCAACCCCATCAATGATATACGCCTGCGTGTTACGTTGCAAAACATGAAGGAGGACATCCTCGACGCGGCCTCCCGGCGCAAGCTGTTCCTGTCGCCGGACGCGCTGGAGATCATCGATTCGAACGGCTACCCGATGGAGATGGTGAACACCATGCTCTCGGCGATGGCCAAGAACACGATGTTCGTCAGCAAGCAGGACGTCCTCGACTTCCTGAACGGGGACAAGGCCCTCTCGCAGAGCGAGAAGACGATCAAGCCCCATGTGAAACGGGACACCGACATCGAGGTCATCCCGGGCTCCGACATCACCGGGAACTCCACCTGCGAGGGCACCATCCAGGACTTCACGGCGTACTTCCGCAGCCGGTACAACCTCCTGAAGAAGATCATCATGCAGCGCCGCGACTTCTACGGCGCCAACACCATCGAGCGGGCCAAGTCGCTCGACCGGCAGACCAACATCATCGGGATGATCTACGAGGTCCGCCAGACCCGCAACGGACACACCATGCTGACCGTGGAGGACGAGACCGGCACCATCAGCGTCTTCATAAACAAGGACTCCCCGGCGGCCCAGAACATCTACATCAACGACGAGGTGGTCGGCATCACCGGCAAGCGGGCGGAACGCTCCGACCTCTTCATCGCCGACAACGTGGTCCGCCCGGAGATCCCCAAGAACCACGCTTGGGAGCCTTCTGACTCGACTTCGTCAGTTGCATTCCTGAGCGATATCCACATAGGTTCCAAGGAATTCCTCAAGAACGGCTGGGAGAAGATGATCTCCTGGCTCAAGGCGAACGCCTACGACATGGGCCTGAGCTACATCGTGATGCCGGGCGACGTCGTCGACGGCATCGGGGCCTACCCCGGGCAGGAGGCGGACCTGGAGATCGCTGACATCTACCGCCAGTACGACACCCTCGCGGAATACGTGAAGGAGATCCCCGACGACATCAAGATCGTGATGCACCCGGGGAACCACGACGCCTGCCGGCTGGCCGAGCCGCAGCCCGCGCTCTCGGAGGAGTACGTCCACGGGTTCGATTCGAACGTGATCCTCACCGGCAATCCGATCCGTCTGAAGATCGAGGGCCGGAAGGTCACTTCCTACCACGGCAAGAGCATCGACGACTTCATCTCTGCCGTCCGCGGCATGTCCTACGACGACCCCCTCGCGGTCATGCGCGAGATGGCCATGCGTAGGCATCTGGCACCTATGTACGGGATGAGGAACGCCCTCGCCCCGGAGAAGAAGGACTACCTCGTCATGGAGGAGATTCCGGACATCTTCGTGACCGGCCATGTGCACGGCGCGGGATCAATGGATTACCGGGGGGTAAAAATGATCAACGCCAGCACCTGGCAGGCGCAGACGGACTATCAGGCCATGCACAATTTCAATCCAGATCCTTGTATTATGCCCGTGGTGAACCTCGGGAGCGGAAGGATCTCCATGAAGAACTTCATGAAATGATTTAAAAACAGAAATTAAGAAGTTTATTAGTCATCCAATATGACGGGTGGGGTTGGGTATCTACATAAGTAGAAATTCAAATATTTTTGAGGCAAATAGATTATTTCAAACCCATATTGCCACCTTTCAATGCAATAATTCACTTTTTTCAATATTATTAAGGATTGCTGTTCAATTTTCCTATTCAATATCGTACGTTTCCGTCTCTTCGAATAGTTTCATGAAATCATTCCTGGCGTTGTTCATTAAGTTGAAAATCGGTATCGGCTCCTACGTACTCTTTGTTACACTGGACAAAGGTGAGCCAGGAGATATTGTCCACATAGGGGATCTTGGGAATCCTGTCCTCTTTAGAGTCGGTCTCCGACAGCATGCGCAGCATCAGCTCCCCTTTCAGGGCGATGTTGTACGCCCCGTTGGCGTCCGAATCCCCGGGGAGCAGCTTCCCGGCGTTCTTGGTGCAGAAGAACTCTCCATCGGAGTTGCGGATCGGGGAAACGATGTAGTCTTCGCTCTCGTTCTCATTCCTCAGTCTGAGGGTGAGCCAGAGCGCATGAACGGTGGCTTTGGCAGCCTTGTCCGATGAGGCAATGGCAGTCTTGAGGTCTCCGTCTAGGGAAATCCCGCATTCCCCCAGGGCCTTCTTCATGATGTCCGTCGGGCGCTCCTTGACGTATCTGCGCTCTTTCCGGCGGTAAGTTATGCGCTCCCCCCTGGTGTAGGCCTCCCAGACGTTCCTTGAATCCTTCTCCACCGCGTATTTCCGGTAGTCGAACTCGAACGCGAAGCAGTCCTCGGTCCGGTCGTACCTGATCGAGTTGAGGCGCTCTATGAACTCCTTCCTCCCTCTGACGGTGTCCGGCTCGGGGCCGAAGAGGTTCACGAACCCGGTAGTGGGGTCTATCTTGGAGGTGTAGGCGGCCGGGACGTAGAAGATGACGCCGTTCTGCCTCTGGTTGGTTTTTACGCTCTCCGGAGGCCGAGCGAGCTGGTACGCGTTCAGCGCCCCTCCGGGCGAGAGAGGGTCTTTCACGTCTTTCAGAACGAGATGTGCCAGCTTGGAGATCAGCATGTTCTCGAACTTCTGATAGACCTGCCTCTCGACTCTGTAGCGCCCCCTCTTGAACCCGTAATTGAGGTCCTCCAGGACGATGATTGCGTGCTCCCTCACGACCTTCCCGGCAAGGAAGCTGACGACCTGCGAGAGGTAGCCGTCCTTCAGGTCCGTGATCTTCCCGATCTTGGTCCAGTTCTGCTGCGCCGCCGCTCTGTCGCCCTCCCTCTGGACCAGCTTCTCGTGGTAGTCCACGTGGCAGATCTCGTTGAGGGATCTCTGCTCGATGATCCTCCCGCTGCGGTCGGTCATCACGTAGTACAGCAGGTTGCGCTCGCCGCGGTCGATCCCGATGATGCGCAGGTCCCTGTCCGAGCGGATCTCATCGATGACCTTCCGGTTCAGCGACACCGGATCGGAAGCTCCGAAATTGAAGGTGAAGGGCACGTGGAAGAACATCCTATCCTCCAGGTACCTGCGGTCCTTCACCAGTTCCCGGTCGGCCGTCTTGCACTGTGCCAGATTGAGATATTTCCGTGCCTCGGGCGAGATGTCCCGGACCTGCCCGGTCCTGTACCTGAACAGCTCGTAGTAGACGCTGTCGGGTATCGACCTGATGCTGCCGTCCGTGTCCCTGTAAGTGCGGTTGACCAGAACGGAACCCTTCTTGTGGGTCACCTTCTCCAGCCCCTCGGTCTTCTTCCTGAAGAAGATTACCGCACTTCCGTTCAGCTTGATCACGGGCGATTCGAGGTTCTTATCAGAGAACGCCGCCCTGAAGTACAGGGTGTGGATGTTGGGCATCCCCTTCGAGCCCGGGGAGAAATCCTTATTGTGGATCCTGAACAGGAAGAGCCTGCCATCTTTCACCAGGCCGTCCACTTTCTGCCTGGACACCGGCACGAACCTGATGCTGTAGCCCTGCCGTGCGACGTCATCGTAGAACTGGTCGATGCCGTCGTATTCGTCCGTGGGCCTGAATCTGAAATCGAAAACAGGCCATTTGGGATTGAGAGAGATTGCTTCCTTGTAGTAGTCGATGAGGTCCCTGCAGAACTTCTGGTCGAAATTCTCTCCCGGCTTGTGCCTGCCGGCTATGAATCCTTCGGTGATGTATTCGGATGCCGGGCAGGGAGCGAATCCGTTCTTCGGCCTGATGAAGACCTTCGGAAGCAACTTCCTCGGGTCGGGCAGGAACATGTAGTTCATCTTCTCATAATGGGCATCGCCCGCCCTGCATCCGAGCTTCGCGAAATCGGTCCTGCTGGCAGGGTCCATGATCCCGAGGTAGTAATCGTTCCCGTCCCTGAGGATCACCGCCGTGTCCTTGTGCTCGATCGTCACCGACCAGCCGTTGGCCAGCGTCGGATTCCCGAAATTCAGCCTGAATTTCTTCCGGCTGTAGGGCTTCCGGGTGCAGAAATTGCGGGCCTTGTTGTAGAGCGGGTTGGTCCCGCAAAGTGTCTGGTAGGGCTGGTCGAAGCCCGAATAGAACCTCTCGTCCCGGGGAAGGTCTTCGTCCGCCCTGAACACCCTGGCGATCCTGATGGCGTCGATGTACGGGTCCAGGATGGACTTGACCGTCTTCGCGTCCTCGTCCGACCCAGCGATGCGTTTCCCGGAGAGCCCGTCGATCCTGGAGAGGTTGGCCGAGGCCTCCTTCATGATCGCATCGAAACGCTCCGCGATGCTGCTGAAATCGGGCCTGATCCCTGCGAATGCCGCCGCGTCTTCGATGTCCTTCAGCGAGAACTCCGAGCTCTTCAGCCACTTGCCGACCTTGGCGGCGTACTTCTGCATGGTGGGATCTCCCAGTTTATCGGCATACCATGCCATCAGGAGGGCCCCTGCCCTGTCCCAGCGTCCGAACGCCATGACGGAGAGGGAGGAAAGCTCTTTCCGGGGAATGAAGATCCCCGAAGCATCGTAATCTTCCAGATGCTTCAACAGATCGGCGATCTTCCCGAGAGCGCCTTCCCCGTCTATCAGGGAGATTTCATCCCTCATCGCAGCGATGAGCTGCTCCGCGTTCTCGAACTGGGGAGGGCAGTACGAATAGCTCTCTCCTGTGTCCCCGAGCACCTGGTTGTACAGGCGCGCCATCTGGAGTTCGAATCCCGGCTCCTTCAGATGTTTCAGGTTGAGGATCTCGTTGAACCCCTGGGTCTTCTTCTCCAGCCCTTCGGATTGATGGCCGGCGATGACGTCATTATACTCCATTATGCCGTCCTGGGAAAGGAAACGGCCGTAATTCTCCACCTTGAAATAGGGATCTGGGTCTTTCCCGATGCTCGCCTTGAGATCGTCGATGACCTCCGGATGCTCCTCCCGGAGTTTCTCGAACTTCCGGCAGTTGTTGAAGAACTTCGGGAAGTTCACGTCGATGATGCGGCTTATCGATGACGTGATCTGTTTCTTCGGAGCGTAGAAGCTTCTGCGGCATTCGTGAAGGCCGAGGAAGTACCCGGAGAACTTCTCGAAGGTTTTCAGGGCTCTCCTGTTCTCTTCGATGCCGTTCTTCTCTGCGTCTATCTTCAATATCTTGGAGAAGATCTTCTCGGAGAACAGGTCCTTGAAAGAAATTCCGTATTCTTTGAGAATCGGATTGTTCTTTTCATCGGTGAATTGAGTGTATATCCTCCTGCGGAACGCCGATGCCACCGACTCAAGGTTATCAATCGACTTCAGGTCGTTGTAACTCTTTCTTTCTTCGTGAGCCGCAGCCAGGACCTGCCAGTCATATGCAGGGGAGTTCGCCAGGGTTTCGTTGATGAACCGCCTGTGGAATTCATCGACCAGTTTCTTGACCTTCGGGTATTCTCTCGCGCGCGTCTCATCATCTTCGAGGAAACCGCTTCTCCGGAGGTTTTCCGCAGTCTGCCCTACGGGGATCAGCTCGAATCTCAGGGTTTTCTTAATCGGGAACTGCCTGGTGAAAGAGGAATAGCCGGCCATTGTTTTTCCGACTCGGGCCTTGTTTATAAAACCGTAGGCTTCGATTTTCCTAGAATATTACATTATTTTGTGATGTTACGATTAATATAAATACCGTGAATCCATCCCCCAATTATGAGTGCCAGCAGGGTGATGATTTCGTGCGTTACATTCGAAACCTGCAAGATCTCGAACCCTGCGAAATACTACAACACTCCGGAGGTCCATCTGATCCATTACGTAGAGGATCCCAGCACAGACGAGGGCAAAATCAGCAAATCTTTCTTCGATGAGACATCGAAGCAGATCTCGAAATACTTCAAAGGAAGAGAGGATTTCTCGATCACCGAGCACAACCGGGATGTGAATGATTTCTCGGTCATGCTCGGAACTGTAACCGAGATAATCGATTCAGTGCAATCAATGAACAAGGAAGCGGACATCTTCGTTAACCTCTCCGCCGGCAGCCCGGAATACATCTCCGCCGCCACGGTTGGATCGATGATGTACGGGGAAAACGTCCACCCGTTCACCGTTTCCACGAAAGAATTCACTCTGCCTACGGAGAGAATCAAAGAACTGTATTATACAGAAGACCGGAAGCACCCCATCGGGCTCACCAAGAGCACCTGCGACCCGAAAGCAGTGATGAAGGTGCCCATGAGCCTTCCGAACGAGCGCCTCGTCAGAGGCCTCCGCATACTGGACGAGCTGAACGGCCCCTCGATGAAAGCGAAGTCCCGGGATGTCATCGCCCGCCTGAAAGAGAAGGGGCTCTGGATCAGGGAAGAGGATCCGAGCCTAGATCCCAAGACCAAGGCCATGCGCGATACAACATATTACCACCGCGATTTCATGAACGTGTGGATCTCAAAAGGATGGGTGGTCAAAGACGAGTTCACCAACAGATACCGCCTAACGGATGCTGGCAAGATGACAGTCGCCACGTATTACCTGCACGAATCCGGAACCGCGTACATGGGTTAATCCACTCAGGAAACCTTCTTTATGACAACAAACTTCAGAATTTCTACTTCTGTAGATGCTGACATCTTTGAGGACAGATTCGTTCTCAACAAACCCTCAAAATTTCTACTTTCGTAGATACTGGGTCCTCTCTGATCTCAAGAAAAATCGAATTTCCATTAGAAGAAAAATCCTGGATTATTAAAATCCAGGAAAAAGTTTGATCAAGGTCAGAAGAGCCACTGATCGGCCAGAACCCATATGATGATGAAGGCCCCCAGCATGAGCATTCCATATGCGACGACCCAGATCACTGTAAACGCACGTTTCAGTTTTATCGGGTCTTCTCTTATCTCATCCAGGCGGTCTTCGATGGATTTCATTGACTGATATCAGCTCTTCCCCTTGATGTGCTTGAGTCTGGTAGTGTTTTCACGCTCCATCTCGTCGAGGCGGAAGCGGACGAAGTGCTCCGAGTCCTTCAGGTCGGGGATGATCTTGTACTCCAGCGCGTTGACGCGGCGTTTGGTCTTCTCGATCTCGTCGAGCAGCTTCTTCATGGTCGTCTCGACCTCGGCTGCCCTGACGATCGTCTCGAGGAGCTTCTCGAACGCCATCGCCGCATCTTCCACGTAGGCCGAGGTATCCAGCACTCCGAACCCCTTGCTGAGGAGATCGGAGTGTATGGTGGTGGCCTCGACCTTGGGGACCATCATTCCCATGATGGACTTGCTGCCGAGCTTGACCTCGGGGTGGCTGTTGAGAGCGTACGCGGCGCTCCTCACGGCCACCTCGCCGTCGATGGCCCGGGCGATGGTGATCTTCTCCATCGCGGCCTGGAAATCGGAGCTGACCCCGGCGCGCATCTGCCTCGCCTTCTCGAGGACCTCGAAGAACTCGATGATGAGGCCGTCCCTCTTCATCTTGAGGATCTTGTGCCCCGACTGGGACAGTTTGATCCTCCTCTTCAGGTCCAGGAGGACAGAGCGGGTAGGTACGACATCCTGAGGCATTGCTTCATTCCTTCTTGAGGTACTTCTGCAGGTACTTCTTGTCGATCCTGGTCAGCTGGTCGACGTCGAGTTCCCTGAGGATGTCCCAGGCGATGTCGAGGGTCTGCTCGATGGAGCGGTCCTCGTCGATGCCCTGGCGGACAATCCGATCTTCGAAAATGTCCGCAAAGTCGAGGAGCTTCCTGTCCTTAGCGGAGAGGGAGTCCTTACCGACGATGGCGACCAGTCCGCGGAGGTCCTTTCCTTCCGCGTACGAGGCGTACAGCTGGTCCGAGACGGCCTTGTGGTCCTCGCGGGTCTTGCCGGCGCCGATACCGTTGTTCATCAGCCTCGACAGCGAGCTGCTGACGTTCACGGGCGGGTAGATGCCGGCCCTGTACAGGTCCATCGACAGCACGATCTGCCCCTCGGTGATGTAGCCGGAGAGGTCGGGGATCGGGTGGGTGATATCGGACCCGGGCATGGTCAGGATGGGGATCTGGGTGATGGAGCCTTTCTTCCCTTTGATCCTTCCCGCGCGCTCGTAGAGCTGGGCGAGGTCGGTGTACATGTAACCGGGGTATCCACGCCTGCCGGGCACCTCCTCACGGGCCGCGCCGATCTGACGGAGGGCCTCGCAGTAGTTGGTGATGTCGGTCATAATGACCAGCACCTGCATCCCGAGGTCGAACGCCATGTACTCCGCGGTGGTGAGTCCCAGACGCGGGGTGGCGATACGCTCGACGGCAGGGTCGTCGGCGAGGTTCAGGAAGACGACGGCGTTCTTCAGGGCGCCGGTCCTCTCGAACTCGGACATGAACTTCTGCTTCTCCTCGTTGGTGATTCCGAGGGCGATGAACACGACAGCGAACTGCTCGTTCTCGCCGCGGACCTTGGCCTGCCTGGCGATCTGCAGGGCGATATCGTTGTGGGGAAGACCGGAGGCCGAGAAGATAGGGAGCTTCTGGCCCCTGACCAGGGTGTTCATCCCGTCGATGGTCGAGATACCGGTCTCGATGAAATCAGCAGGGGAGTCCCTGGCCCACGGGTTGATAGCGGCACCGGCGATGTCGAGCTCCTTCTCGGGGACGATCCTGGCGCCTCCGTCGATGGGGTCTCCGGCTCCGTTCAGGACACGTCCCAGCATGTCCTTCGAGACGGGCATCTTCATGGTCTCGCCGAGGAACCGCACGGAGGCGGCCCGGTCGATACCGTCGGTCCCCTCGAAGATCTGGACGACGACCATGTCGTCGGAAGTGTCGAGGACCTCTCCTCTCTTGATCGAACCGTCGGACAGCCTGACGGAGACGAGCTCCTTGTAGCCCACGGGCTCGGTGTTCTTGACGAACACCAGCGGGCCGGCGATCTGGTCGATGGTCTTGTACTCTTTAGCGATCTTTGCCTCAGCCATGTTCAGGCCTCCAGTTTGGCGAACTGCTCGTCCATGTCCTTGCTGACAGCCTCGAGCTCCTCGTCGATCTTCTCCTCGAACTTGGCCTGCTGGAAGCGCTGCCTGACGGGGATGTAGATGATCTTGTCGACCGGCACGCCGGCTTTGAGGGCCTTGTTGGCCAGGTCGGAGAACTTCTTGATCAGCGAGAGCATCTTGTACTGCCTCGGCAGGGGGCAGTAGCAGTCCACGGGGTGGAAGGAGTTCTGCTGCAGGTAGATCTCACGGATCATCTTGGCAATCTCGAGGGTGACCTTCTGCTCGTCGGGCAGGGAGTCGGAGCCGACCATCTGCACGATCTCCTGGAGCTCGGATTCCTTCTGCAGGACCTTCATGGTCCAGCTCTTGAGCTCGGGGAAGTCCTCGGCGACGTTCTTCCGGAACCACGGCGAGAGCTGGGCGTCGTACATGGAGTACGAGGTCAGCCAGTTGATGGTCGGGAAGTGACGCCTCTCCCTGAGCTTGGTGTCCAGCGCCCAGAAGACGCGGACGATACGGAGAGTGTTCTGGGTGACCGGCTCGGACAGGTCTCCGCCGGGCGGGGAAACCGCGCCGATGACGGAGATCGAGCCGTCGGACCCGCAGAGGGCGCGGGCGCGGCAGGCGCGCTCGTAGAACTCGGACAGCCTTCCGGCCAGGTACGCCGGGTATCCCTCCTCGCCGGGCATCTCCTCGAGCCTGGACGAGATCTCACGCATGGCCTCGGCCCACCTGGAGGTGGAGTCGGCCATGAGCGCGACGTTGTAGCCCATGTCGCGGAAGTACTCCGCGATGGTCATCCCGGTGTAGACGGACGCCTCACGGGCCGCGACGGGCATGTTGGAGGTGTTCGCGATCAGGATGGTCCTCTTCATCAGGGACTCGCCGGTCTTCGGGTCCTTCAGGGCCGGGAACTCGGTGAGGACCTCGGTCATCTCGTTCCCGCGCTCCCCGCACCCGATGTAGACGACGATGTCCGCGTCGGAGTACTTGGCGAGGGACTGCTGGGTGACGGTCTTCCCGGTACCGAAGGCGCCGGGGATGGCGGCCGCGCCTCCCTTGGCCAGCGGGAACAGGGTGTCGAGGACACGGAGCCCGGTGATCAGGGGGACGTCGGGGTTGTACTTCTCGGAGACCGGCCTGGCGGTCCTGACCGGCCATTTCTGCATCATGGGGTAGCTGACGCCGTCCACGGTGACGACGGGCTCCTCGACGGTGAAGGAGCCGGCCTCGATCTTCTCGACCTTGCCGCCCTTCGCGTTCGGCGGGAGCATGATCTTGTGGGTGATCGGTCCTTCCTGGACGGTTCCCACGACGCTTCCCGCGGAGACCTCGTCCCCGACCGCGACGGTCGGCACGAAGTCCCATTTGGTCTCTCTGTTAAGTCCAGGTGCGGTCGCTCCGCGGCCGATGAAGTCGCCGGTCATCTCACGGAGCACGGGCAGGGGCCTCTGGATACCGTCGTAGACGGAGGTCAGAAGCCCGGGGCCCAGCTCGACTGCCAGGGGCAGCCCGGTGTTGGTGACGGGCTCGCCGGGCATGACCCCGGTGGTGTCCTCGTATACCTGGATGATGGAGCGGTCGCCGACGATCTTGATGACCTCGCCCATCAGCTGCTCTTTGCCCACGTGCACGACGTCGTGCATCCTGGGGGAGATGCCGGTGGCGGTCACCACGGGACCCGCGACCCTGTAAATTACACCCTCAGCGCTCATTCATTCATCCTCTGTCTTGTAAAGATCCACGCCAATGACCCGCTTGACCTTCTCGCGGAGGTCGCTCTGGTCCCCTCCCACCGGGACGACGACGGGCTTGATCGAGTCGAGCACCTTCGTCCTGTAGGCGTTAGGGAGGTACTGCAGGTCGTTCGCGTTGACCGCGAGGATGCCGACGTTGGCGTCGGCCATCGCTTCCTGCATTTTCTCTTGATAGTTTTCCTTGCCGGCGACGAACACCCTCTTGACCCCCGCCAGGCGGAAGCCGAGGGTGAACTCGTCGCTGCCGATGACTCCTATTTCCATCTCAGATCACCAGCATCGCTCTGAGCCTCTCGCGGTCGAGACCGGAGTCGGTCCCGTGGGCGATCAGCCTGATGTTCCTGACCTCGTACTCCTTGTGGATCATGTAGTCCACCACGGGGATGACCGAGAGGGGGTACATGTGCCCGACCTTGTTGGCCAGCCTGGCCTTGTAGCGGTCCATGGCGCCGACCACGTCGGACACCGTGGATTCCTCGCTGAGGTCGTCCTTGATGTCGGAGTACATCCTGAGGTTCTGCATCTCGTTCAGCGCCGACTTCACGTCGGGCGCGGCCGCGAGCTGCTCCATGGTCTTCTCGTCCACCTCGGAGCCGCCGGGGATCCAGAACTTGGCCACCGTCTCGCCGGTGATCTTGTCGGCCTTGAACTTCATGACCGTCTCGACGTTCTTGATGTCGATGCAGTCCTTGACGTAGGTCCGGAAGATCTCCGTCGCGCGGTCGTTCTTGGTGATGGATGCCAGCAGCTTCCTGTAGTACTCCTTCAGCAGGGCGTCCTCGATGGGCTGCAGGTTGCTGTTGTCCCTGAGGGCGGCCACGGCCTCGTCGGGGATGCGCACGCCGAGCCTCTTGTTGAGGAAGTCGACGGTGTCCTCGACGGACCCCATCGCGATGAGGCGGTCGAGGTCCTCGGAGGACAGGCTCCCGGCGGGGACGAGGTCCTCGCGGATCTGCTCGGGGGTGAGGCCGTACTTCTTCCCGCGGATGACGGTCTTGGCATTCTCGACGTCCCATTTCGAGAGGTAGGCCTCCACCATGTTGTAGAGCTCCCCGGAGGACGACTGCAGGACGCTGCGGAAGGCCTTCGCCATGTTGGCGTAGGTGGCGTACTCCAGCAGCTCGAGCCCGCTGTAGCGGTTGGCGAGGTCCGCCATCTCCTTCGAGTACCCGGCCTCGGAGATGTACTGGGACATCTCGGGGACGGACATCATCAGGAGCTTGCTGTAGTCCTCCTCCTTGAGGAGCTTGGACTTCTTCGCCTTGACCCTTGCCGATGTGTACGCGAAATTGCCTTTCCCGCTGCTTCTGAACATCGTATCACCCGAAGAGGATGTCCGAGATCTGCTTCAGGTTCTTGTCCCAGATGCCCTGGAGGATGACACGGTACTGCATGTCGGCCTCGACGGTCCCGTCCCCGCTGCGGAGGATGATGCCGGAGGCGATCAGCGGATCGGTCTCCACCGAGCCCACCCCGAGCTCCTGCGCGGTGAACCCGTCCTTGGGCGAGATGACCGCTACAGGGTCGGGGATGATGGTCCGGGCGGATTCGACCATCCTCTTGTAGAGGGCGAGCTTCCTGTCCCGGGGCGCGTTCTCGAGGTCCGCGAGCGCGGACTCGAACGCCTGGGTCAGGATCTCCTTCTTCTTGGCGAGGACGATCTTCTTGCTCTCCAGCTCGGCGCTGGAGCGCTCCTGGCGGGCCAGGGTCTCCTTGGCCGCCGAGAGCTTCTTCTCCTGGGCCTCTTTCATCTTGGCGATCTGGGCGTCCGTCTGCCGGTTGATGGCCTCGATCTCCTTCGCCTGGTCCTCCCGGATCTTGGCGACGGAGGCGTCGGCGGACGCCTGGATCTCCTTCGTCACGCTGTCTAGTGCCATATGGCAGGCCTCTAGACTCAGAGGACGAACATTGCCATGACGGCGACGACGAGACCGAAGATGACGATTGTCTCAGGCAGGACGGTGAAGATCATGGCCCTTCCGAAGAGGGAAGAGTCCTCGGTGATGGCGCCCACGGCGGCCGCACCGATGTCTTTCTCTGCCATGCCCGAGCCGATGCCGGAAAGTCCGACAGCGAGTCCAGCTCCGATCGCGATAAGTCCTGCTCCAAGGTCTCCTTCAAATACCATTTCAATCAAATCTCCTTAGTGTTGATGCTTGTCTGCTTGCTGAAAAAGGTTTTGACGCGCTTCTCGGAGAGAGGCGCGAACCTAACTCCTCCTCCGTCGAAGAACCTCATCATGAGCTCGACGTACTGCAGCCTTAGGGCGTGCAGGCCGGCGGACAGGATTCCGAGGGTCCAGACCACGAGATGGAGGAATCCGAACATGAGAATCGCGATGATGAGGAACGCGATGTTGGCGGTCCAGTCGAGGCCGGCGATGTTGTATGTCACGCCGTCGATGACCTGGGTGCCCAGGACGTCCCCCTTCGGGATAATCATGAGGAAGATAATGTAGTTGAAGGCCAGCGCCATCCCCGCCTTCGACATGGCGATCGCCGCCAGACGAGTGTAGGAAAGGATCTGACCGATGATCTCCGGGATCGCCATGACCGCGGTCATGACCCCGGAGCCCTTGCCGTCGACGATGACCCCCACGATGAGCAGGACGATGCCGATGACCAGCGTGTCCATCGCAGGCCCGGGCTCGGTGAGCTTGGCGTCGTTGAACATGAAGTCGGTCAGTCCGTAGCACAGGAAGATCATGCCGAAGAACAGCAGGATGAGCCCGCCCTTGTGGATGAAGGCGTACTTCCCGCCGTGCTGCATGCTGAGGTTGTAGTACCCGGTGGCGTGCCCGATGAAGAGGTGCACGATGCCGATGTAGACGGACATCTTCAGCATGAAGCCGATGTCCTCGAGCTTCGAGACACCCTCCCCGCTGAAGGTCTCCCAGCTGGGGCCCACGTTGGGCAGCATGTCGTAGAACCATTCGGGGAACGTGACTCCCAGGATCCAGTCCCAGGACATCGTGGTGCCCCGCTCTCCGGTCTCGGCGTTGGTGAGAGCGGCACTTCCTTCGTACCACTGCCATACGCCGTTGGAATCGTAGTCTCCTCCGACAAAGTGCATTCCCAGCATCTCGCCGTAGTAGAACGTCCCGAAGATGGCGCCCCATATGCCTCCGAAGAAGAGGACCAGGCCGATGGACCTCCAGTCCTTGTTCTTGGCGTACTTGAGGCCGTACGCTCCGATGATGATGAACGGGATGGAATATCCCAGGTCGCCGATCATGTAGCCGAAGAACAGCGGCAGGAAGATGGCGAGCAGGACGGTCGGGTCGACCTCCTGGTACCTCGGCACGTCGACCATCGAGGTGGCGTACTCGAACTCGCTCACGATGCGGCCGTTGTTCTGCTTGGTGGGCACCTTCTGGAAGCGCGGCTCCGCCTTCTCGGATTCGTCGAGAGACCTTCCGCGGGTCTCCTGGAACTCGACGTAGATGTCGTCCCCGAGCTTCTGCTCGAGGTCGGCCTTGACGGCGTCCGTCTTCTTGGTGGGCACCCACGCGTCCATGACGTAGGCGTACTTGCTGACCGCGATCCTGAGGGGCACGGACCCCTTCTCGACGGCGATGGAGAGCTCCTCGTCGCTTCCCTTGAGGAAGGACTTGTACTTCTCCTTCAGCGCCTCGAGGTCCAGCCCGACGGCCTCCAGCTCGGAGGTCTTCGAATCGATCTCGGCCTGCAGCCGGGCGGCGGCGTCGGCGGGGGTGACGGCCTCGGTCGTCACGGGGACGGTGATCTCCGCGAAACCGTAAGGTGCCAGTGCGTCCGCCGCGGCGTTCTTGCCGCCCTTCTTGACGAAGACCGCGACGACCCCGCCCTTCTTCTTCGCGAAGGAGGAGAAGATCTCGGAATCGGCGATCTCCAGCTTGGAGGGGTTCGCGGAGACGGTCCCGACGATGACGTCCAGCGATCTGTAGCCGGAGTACATGTCGAGGGTCAGCGGAAGAGGCTCCAAGGTCTCAAAAATTTTCTTTTTGGCGTTTAATTCAGCGATTGTCTGGGTAAGATCATTCCTGGCGTCGACGGCCTTCAGGACCTCGTCTTCGACGCTCTCCACGTCCCCGTCGCTGATGCGCTGGCGCACATCCTCGACGGCGATGTTGGCGGTCTTGGTCTTCTTTTTGATCCCGAGCTCTTTCTCCATCGCCTTGACCTTCAAAAGCCTCTCGGAGGCTTTGGAAGTCCCCTGGATAGGGGTGCCGATGGAGAGCCCGTCGTCGCCGGTGGTATGATCGATCACGTGGAGGGCCTTCTCGTCATAGAACGCGTTGATGGCGTCCGGGAGGCGGGCCTTGGTGCCCACAATCACGATCCTACTCATCGACTCAGGAAGAAGCATTAATCGCACTCTCGAACTCTTTCGCGAGGAAATCTCTGACTTCCTTGATCTTATCCTGGGCAGACGCTTCGACGGCATCGGCCTCCGCGCGGCCTTTGGCCAGCACGTCGGCCTTCTCCCTGTCGAGAGCGGCCTGCTCCTCCGCCATCGCGGCCTCGTAGGCGGAGGACTCGGCTGAGCTCTCTGCCTGGATCCGCGCGACGGAATCCCTGCGGGCCTGGGCCACGGCGGCTTTTTTATCAGCTTCGGCCTTGGCGACCGTCTGATCCGCTTTTGACTCAGCCCCCTTTATTTCCGAAAGTATGTCAGTTCGGCTCAAATTACACTCCCCGACTTATTCGTGGGGTGACGTAACCGACTGAAAATATATAAGCGAGTTGGCTTTGATTTAAATTATTAAGTATAATGTAAAGCACCTTGAAGGCGTGATGTCAGCACGCCCTCAGGGGGCCTCTTCCTTCTCCTTGGGGACGGCCTTGACGTCGTCGCCCTCGACCCGGCGGACCTTCACCTTGGTCTCCGAGAGGATCTCCTTCGAGAGGTCGTCCATGTACCCCTCCTCGTAGACGATCTCGGTGATGCCGGCGTTGATGAGGATCTTGGCGCAGAGAGAGCACGGGAAGGTGGTCGTGTAGATGGTGGCCCCCTTCACGCTCGTCCCGAAATAAGCGGCCTGGGCAACCGCGTTCTGCTCGGCGTGGACGCCGCGGCAGAGCTCGTGGCGGGTGCCGGAGGGCACGTTCAGCTCGATGCGCAGGCAGCCGGTCTCCTCGCAGTGCTTCGTCCCCCGGGGGGCGCCGTTGTAGCCGGTGGAGAGGACGTGCTTGTCCTTGACGATCACCGCCCCCACGTGCCGGCGGAGGCAGGTGGAGCGGGACGACACCAGCTTCGCCATGTCCATGAAGTACCTGTCGGGGCTCGGCCTGTCCATGGGTCCAAGGATGCCCCCGGCGGATAACTAGTTTATTATGCGTTCCCCCGTATCCCGACCCGATGAAGAAGGGAACCGTCGCGGCGGTCGCGGTCATCGCGGTCATCGTGGCCTCATTGATAGGATTGAGGTTCTGGGTCTATGACGCCTCGGGCGTCGACCCGCCCTTCACGGTGGTGGTCTCGCAGTCGATGCAGCACTCCGACGACTCGGAGGTCGGGATCATCGACACCGGCGACATGGTCCTGCTGAGGTCAACCGACAAGCACGACCCGGTGACCTACGTCGAGGGATATGCCAGCGGCTACGAGAAGTTCGGCGAGTACGGCGACGTCATCGTCTACGAGCGCGAAGGCCAGAACCAGGTCATCCATAGGGCGATACTGTACCTGGAGTACAACGGGGACGGCACGTTCACGGGGGTGGGCCTGGAGGACTACGTCGATGAGAACGGGGACCCGCTGTGGTCGTGCACCAGCGGCAACGACCCGAACAACCTGTCTGACACATTGACCCTGAATGACATCGGGGCCTTCGGGAAGACCGTCAGGGTGAACCTCACCGAGTTCGCGGCCGACGGGAGCAGCGGGTACCTCACGATGGGGGACAACGAAGGGAACTACACGGTCGACCAGCTGCTCGGCATCGCCGACGGCCTCGTGACCGATGACCTGGTGAAGGGCACCGCCTGGGTCGAGATCCCCTGGGTGGGCGCGGTGAAGCTGATCCTCAACGGCGATGACGCCAACCTCAGGAGCTACGCCCCCAGCAGCATCTGGTACCTGGCCGCGTCGATCGTCTCGTTCGTCCTGGTCATCGTGGCCGTCGGGTACCTCATCGACGTCCTCAACGGGCGGAGGGCCTTCCGGGGCGGGCACTGAGCGCCCCCCACCCCACCATTTCCAGTGGAAACCCGTAAAGTATAGAGGCCCCGGAGAAAGGGGCCGATGGGTATATCCTAGGGATGACCCCCACCCCTTCATTTCCAGTGGAACTCTGAAAAAAGTATAGAGGTGAAATCAGCCGTCGATGCTGAACCTCGTCTGGCCGCCCGCCCTGAGGGTGCTGAAGTCGACGCCGTTGAAGATCTCGTCCTTCTCGAGGATGTCGACGATGGGCTGGGGGACCTTCTCGATCTCCCTCGTCCGGCCGGCACGCCCGAAGGACTTGACCCTCGCGGTGATGATACCCAGCATGTCGAGTTCGGAGATGAAGTTGGCCACCATCCGCTGCGTGAGGACGTTGTACCCCATGGCGGAGCTGATCTCGACGTAGGTGGCGTAGACGTTGCCGGTGGTGACGCTGCCGTTGTCGCTCTTGGGCGTCGTCTTGATGATGCTCATGAGGACGATCTTCGACTGCTCGGTGAGGTTCCTCACCACCTCGTACACCGCGTCGAGCTCGAGCTTCTGCCGGGCGTAGTCGACGTGGGCCTTGGTGATCTTCTCGTCGTCGTTCCTCTCGGCGACATCCGCGGAAACCCTCAGCAGGTCGAGGGCCTTCCTCGCGTCCCCGGAGTCCTGCGCGGCGATGGCGGCGCAGTAGGGGATGACGTCGTCGGAGAGGACGTCAGGGTAGAAGGCGTCCTTCGCGCGGTCCCTGAGGATGTCGATGAGCTGGTCCGGGGAATAAGGCGGGAAGACGATCTTCTCCTCGCCGAGCCGGCTGCGGATCTTGGGGGTGAGCATCTTCTCGGCGAACATCGAGTTGTTGGTGATGCCGATGATGGAGACCCTCGACTTCTTCAGCATCTCGTTGATGGTCGTGAGGTAGTAGAAGATGTCGTCGCCGTTCTTCCGGAAGGACATGTCGATCTCGTCGAGCACGATGAGGAAGATGCGGTCCTCCTCGTCGATGTAGTTGGCGAGCTCGTTGAAGATCTTCTCGAGCGACCAGCCGGTGAAGGGGATCTTGCGGTTGGGATCTGTAATGATTTGATTCGCGATGTTGTAGAGGATGGAGTAGGGGGTGTCGACGACCTCGCAGTTGACGTAGATGCTGCGGCAGTTGTTCGCCTTGTCGGCTTCCTCCAGCTCCTTGCCGACGTACTTCACGACGGCGGTCTTCCCGGTCCCGGTCTGGCCGATGATCAGGATGTTGGAGGGCTTGTCCTTGCTGAGGGAGGGGGCGATGATGTCGACGATTTCGGAGATTTCCTTGTCGCGGTGGAGGAGCTGGTCGGGGATGTACTCCTTGTCCAGGATCTTCCGGTCCTTGATGAGCCGGTTCTTCTTCTCCAAATACTTCTTGAACAACGAATCCGCAGTCACTTGAAACTCCACCCTTTCCCGTGGAACCCCTTACTTCGGGTCTAGCATATAAGCGTTGTTTCGGGCAACCCGCGGGAGGTTATCCGCGGGCGCCTCTCTGTGATGAACGGTTTTATAATTAGATGAACATCAGGCGACCGCAACTAGGAGACCCGGAAATGAAAGGCTATCTCACTATCCTCGGCTGCATCGCCGCCGTCTGCCTCGCCATCGTCGCTTTCTGGGCGATCGGCGAGTTCATGTGAAACGGTTTCCCGATCCGATTCGGGCATCCAGGGATGTCACCGGATCCCTCAGAGACGGGGGGACGGAGCAATCTCCGTTCCTCTCTCTAAATTCCGAATTTTCTATATTGATTTTCCACTGGAAATAGAGGGGTGGGGGTATGTTTCCTACATACCCATACATCTTCTCCGGGTTCCAGTGGAAATGGTGGGGTGGGGGTCTGATTCATGCTGCATGCAGTACTGTCCCTTTTTATCCCCTTCTTCACAGTCAATATGGATGCGCATCCTGAGGGACAAGTACTTCCTGCTCTGCGCCGCGGCGGCGTTCATCCTGATCTCGTCATCATTCTTCTGGGACAGTGAAGATGGCGGCGGCGGGGAGGCCGGCATCGTCAGGGACGTCAATGAGTCGGAGAACGGCTACGTGTTCTCCCTCGAGGATTGTAACGGGGAGGAGATCCGCTGCTTCTCGAAGACGGAGCCTGTGGAGGGAGAGGCCTATTCCGTCAGGGGGAATTGGTCGGACGACGGGACGATGCTGTTCGTGTCGTCGATGGAGCCGCTGCGATCCTCTCCTCTAGCGAATCCCTTAAACCGCCGTTGCGGATGGTCTTCCGATGTTCGTAGCGGCCGATGACACGGATTCGATGAGGGGGAACTGCACCACCTACCTCGCGACCGAGATCATCCGCGAGCTGGCCGTCGACGGTGACCTGGACCTCATCGGCTATCCGAGGCTGGTCCGCCTCAACCCCGCGGTCCCCTGGAAGACCCGCGGGAACGGGGCCCTCGCGATGCGCTTCGGGAAGGGCTCCGGGGAGAAGACCTTCATCGGGAAGATTGACGGCAAAGATCTCTACTGCTACAAGTGCCAGACAGGCGGAGAGCCCGACTCCAAGGAGCTTGTAAAAAGGATCCGTCCGCTGGTCGAGGAGTACCACGACCCGGTCGATTCCGACCCCGGCATCGTGATAACTTCTGTCCGTCCCGACCCCTCCTTCTACCGCCGCGGGGTCACCCGGGTGCTGAAGCGCTCCGAGATCGAGGATGAGATCCAACGCATCGGGGCGGAGAAGATCGAGCTGGGCTGCGGGCGCGGGGTCATCGGCGCCACCTGCGCCCTGGCCTGGGAGCCCGGCGATCATACCTATGAGCTGCTCTCCTACCGCCCCCGCTCCCGGTGGGGGACGGAGAGGGTCTACGACCCCTCCACGGTGGCCCGCGCGGAGCATGAGATCTCAACTTCGTTCAACAGCTGGGACGACCGTCTGGCACAGTGCGCGATGGTGCCTGGGACGCCCTGCCCGGTGATGTACGGCTTCCGCGGGGACGTGCCGGCGGACCTCATCCGCGGGCACGAGATCATCAAGACCGAGCCGCTGAGCCGGTGGGTGGTCTTCGAGACCAACCAGGGCACCGACGACCACATCATCAGGTACCCCGCCCCGGAGGAGTTCATCCCCAACAGCTCCTACCTCGTGAAAGGAACCGTCGTCTCCTCGGAGAGGATCCGCGGGGGGCACACCTTCCTGACCCTCGACACCCAATACGGGAAGCTCGACTGCGCCGCCTACGCCCCCTCCGGCCCCTTCCGCTGGCTGCTGGACTGGCTCGATCCCGGGGACGAGATCGAGGCCATGGGGGAGCTGCGCGACAGCCCCCGGACGCTGAACCTCGAGAAGGTGCACGTGGTCTCCCTGGCCGACGAGTGGGAGAAGGTCTCCAACCCCGTCTGCCCCAACTGCGGGACCACGATGTCCTCGGCCGGGAAGGGCCAGGGGTACCGCTGCCGGAAATGCGGCGCGAGGTCCAAGGAAGCAGTGATGAGGAAGGCCGTCCGCCCCGTCGTCCCCGGGTGGTACGAGCCCCCCGTGGAGGCCCGCCGCCACCTCTCCAAGCCCCTGAAGAGGATGGGGATCGTGCAGCCCGTGGAGTTCGTCGATTGCCGTAACAGATGAACGGCACTATTATATACGGCGAAGAAAGGATTCTGAGGCAGCATAAGCATACAGGGGCGATCTAACATGGATGAACCAGTAATCATCAGCGCCTGCAGGACCGCTGTCGGAAAATTCGGCAAAGGGCTCAACGGCGTCAAGGCCACCGAGCTCGGCGCCTGCTGCGTGAAAGAGGCCGTTAACAGGGCCGGCATCGAGCCGGAGGACGTCCAGGAGTGCATCATGGGCAACGTCCTCTCCGCGGGCCTGGGGCAGAACCCCGCCCGCCAGGCGGCGGTCGGCGCCGGGCTCCCCGTGGAGATCGGCTCGTTCACCGTCAACGCGGTCTGCGGCTCCGCCCTCAAGGCGGTCATGCTCGCTTCCGACGCCATCAAGGCGGGGCAGTACGAGTGCATCGCGGCCGGCGGCATGGAGAGCATGTCCAACGCGCCCTACCTCCTCAACGGGGCCCGCTGGGGCTATCGGATGAACGACAGCACCGTGGTCGACTCCATGGTCCACGACGGCCTCTGGGACATCTTCAACGACCGCCACATGGGCTTCACCGGCGAGATCGTCGCGGAGAGGTTCAACGTCACCCGCGAGGACGCCGACCAGCTGTCCGTGGACAGCCACCGCAAGGCCCACCAGGCGCAGGTGAACGGGAAGTTCGACAAGGAGATCGTCCCCTTCACCGTGCACAGCAAGAAGGGCGACGTCATTTTCGACAAGGACGAGGGCATCCGCCCGGACACCAACATGGAGGTCCTCGGCAAGCTCAAGCCCGTCTTCAAAAAGGACGGGCTGGTGACCGCCGGGAACTCCTCGCAGGTCTCCGACGGCGGCTCCGTGGTCATCGTCGCCTCGAGGAAGTGGGCGGAGGAGCACGGCGTCAAGCCGATGGCGTCCATCATCGCCTACGGCGAGCGCGGGGTGCTCCCCGAGCGCATCATGGAGGCCCCCATCCCCACCACCCAGTACGTCCTCAAGAAGGCCGGCATGACCATCGACGACATCGACCTCTTCGAGCACAACGAGGCCTTCGCCTCGGCCTCCTGCGCCGTGAAGAAGACCCTCCATGTGCCGGAGGAGATCTTCAACGTCAACGGCGGCGCCGTGGCGCTCGGGCACCCCATCGGATGCTCCGGGACCAGGGTGCTCACCACCCTCCTGTACGCCATGCAGGACCGGCAGAAGGACGTCGGCCTCGCCACCCTCTGCTACGGCGGCGGCAACGCCGTCACCATGATCGTCCGCAGGGAGTGAAACCTTCACGGGGGCTCCGGCCCCCGTTCATTTTTGATATCTGGGTCAGTCGGGACACCGGGCCCGTGCTGTGGCGACCCTTCCGTCCGAATGCCCTTATCTGTTCAGCGGTCCGTTCACGCGCCTCAGCAAATGATTTTACGCCCCTCCGAGAATATCCCGGGCATGCAGCTGAAGGAGATCCTGGAGAGCATCGAGTCATCCCGCGATGAGATCGCGGACACCATGGCCGCGATGGTATCGATCCCCTCGATCTCCCCCGAGGCCGGCGGGGAGGGCGAGTCGAAGCGGGCGGATTACCTCATGACCCTCCTCAAGGGATTCGACTCCGTCGAGCGTGTGGACGTGCCCTTCGGGCCCTCCAAGATCCCCCGCTCCAACATCCTCGCCAAGAAGAACGGGAAGGAGAAGGGCACCGTGTGGATCATCGCCCACATCGACACCGTCCCCGCCGGGGACCTGAAGGCCTGGGAGACCGACCCCTTCAAGGGCGTCCGCAAGGGCGACCGCGTCTACGGGCGCGGGACCGAGGACAACGGGCAGTCGGTGATATCTTCTCTATTTGCCTCCAAGTTCATCGAGAAGGGCACCCTCGAGGGGCATTCCATCGGCATCGCGTGGGTGGCCGACGAGGAGATGGCCAGCGAGTACGGGTGCGTCTGGCTCATCAACCACGGCTACTTCTCCCCGGACGACATCTTCATGGTCCCGGACTGGGGGAGCCCCGGCGGGAGCCTCATCGAGGTCAACGAGAAGAACGTCCTCTGGCTGAGGTTCGATGTCAAGGGGAAGTCGGTGCACGCTTCGACCCCGCAGAAGGGCGTCAACGCCTTCGCGGCGGGGGCGGAGCTCGTGCACGCCCTGCGCTCCGGGCTGAAGGAGAAGTACGGGAAGAGCGACCCGATGTTCATCCCTCCCACTTCGACATTCGAGCCCACGGAGACCGGGCCCACGGTGTCCAACGTCAATACCGTTCCCGGAGCATGGTGGTTCTGCATGGACTGCCGGATCCTGCCGTGCTTCACGGCGGACGAGGTCAAGGCCGAGGCGGGGAGGATCGCCGCCGAGGTCGCGAAGGAGACCGGTGCGGAGATCACTGTTTCTGAGCTCATCAGGCATGTCTCGGGCGGGGCCTCCTCGACGGAGACCGCGACTTACAAGGCCCTCTCGGAGGCCGTCGAGTCGGTGACCGGGAAGCGGCCCGAGGTGGTCGGGGTCGGAGGCGGCACCTGCGCCAACTTCTTCCGCCTGAAGGGCTACGACGCCTACGTTTGGCAGTGCGGCGGCGGGACCCTCCACGGGCCGAACGAGTACGTGGAGCTCGACAACCTCATCACCGACGCCAAGGTCTTCGCGACGCTGTTCTACAACGTGTGCGTGAAGAGGGCGTAAGCGTCAGCAGACCAATGACCCAGACATCCCGATTCGCTCTTCTTCAGAGCGCCCTTCCGGAGCAGTAAGCTTTAATTCCGCACCGCAGATAGGATGCTGACGGTTTCTCATACCGTAAAGTCAGAAGGGGAATGCATATGGCAAGAAGAAAGAAGAAGGACGATCTCGGCGAGCAGGCCGAGGAGGCGACCGTCTCGTTCCTGGGCGGGCTGCTGTTCACCATCCTGCTCATCGTCGTCGTGCCGGTGATATGCAACTATTACATCCAGCCGGTCGTCGAGGACGCCGTCGGGGACACCGCCTTCATGTGGTTCTCGTCGTCGCTGATTGTGACCATCATCATGCTGGCCGTGATGCTGGTGTTCATGTACTTCCTCGGGGCGGGGGCGATCCTCAACCGCTTCGGGATCATCGGCGTCATCGCGCTGATCGTCGCGTACTACCTGATGGACGACCTGCCCGGGGCGATCCTGCCCGTGGCCTGTCTCATCGTCATGTGGGCCATCAAGGCCTACAAGGGACGCGGCAAGAAGAAGTCCAAGAAGAAGAAGCACTGAAACTTCTTCGCGGGGCCCTGCCCCGCATCTTTTATTGACTGTGCCAGACAGTAGAAAAATCACTCGGCCTCGAAGCCGTCGAACAGCCTGTCGAGCATCCAGTCGGCATCGAACTTCTCGATGTCGTCGTACTCCTGGCCGTCGCAGACGAAGGCGATCGGCTTGCCGATGGTCTTCGCGATGGAGAGCGCCGCGCCGCCCTTGGCGTCGGTGTCGATCTTGGTGAGGATAATGGCGTCCACCCCGACGGCCTCGTCGAAGACCTTGGCCTGCTCGATGGCGTCGTTCCCGGCGAGGGCGTCGCCGACGAAGATCTTCAGGTCCGGCTTGGCGATCTTGGCGATCTTCTTCATCTCCTCGATGAGGTTGCTGTTGGTCTGCATCCGGCCGGCGGTGTCGATGAGGACCACGTCGCGCATCTTGGCCTTGGCGTGCTCCACCGCGTCGTAGGCGACCGAGGCGGGGTCCGCCTCCTGCTGCGACTTCACGATCTTCACGCCCAGCTTCTCGGCGTGGATCGAGAGCTGCTCGATGGCGCCCGCGCGGAAGGTATCGCAGGCGGCAAGAACAACGCTCTTGCCCTCCTTCTTGAGGCGGTTGGCGATCTTCGCGATGGCGGTGGTCTTGCCGGTGCCGTTGATGCCGACGAACATGATGACGGTCGGCCTCTTCTGGGCCTGCTGCTCGTCCAGCCAGGCATCGAAGTCGAACTCGTTCACCTGCAGGACATCGCCGACGGCCTCCCGGACCGCCAGCTCGACGACCTGCTCCAGGGTGTACTGCCTGCTGTACTTCTTGCCGGTCAGGTTGGCCCGGACCCCGAGGATGATCTCCTGGACGACGTCGTAGGCGACGTCGGATTCGAGGAGGGTGACCTCGAGCTCGTCGAGGATGTCGTCCATCGGGTCGTCCTTGACCTTCTTGGCGAGGAAGGAGTCGCTGAGCATGTCGGAGGAGCGCTTGCCCCTGTTCTTGGCCTGCTCCCGGCGCTCTTTCTTGGAGAGCTTCCTCTCGGGCTCCTGCCGGACGGGGGCGGGGGCCTGCTCCTTGGGAGGCTCAGCGGTCTGCTGGACCGGCTGGACTTCTGCAGAATCCTGAACTTCCGGGGCCTTCTCGGGCTCCGGCACCGTCTTAGGCTCCTCGGCGGGAGCCTCCTCGTAGACGGTCTCCTCCTTCAGGTCTTTGCCCTTGCTGAAAATGTTCTTGAGCTTGGACTTGAGGGAGTCGAACATGTTTTCACTGCTGCGGGGTCTGCTGCAGCCTTCTCTGGCGGTACTCGTTCTGGACGGCGGCCGCCAGCTGCTCGGTGTACTGCTGTACCTCCTGCAGCGCGCCCAGCGCCCGCTCGAGGGCGCCCTGGATCTCGGAGCCGCTCTGCATGAGGTACTCCTTCGCGTCGTCGTA
Organism: Methanomethylophilus sp.; assembly: GCA_050944195.1. Taxonomy (GTDB): domain Archaea; phylum Thermoplasmatota; class Thermoplasmata; order Methanomassiliicoccales; family Methanomethylophilaceae; genus Methanomethylophilus. The sequence goes on from JBMNQO010000005.1 coordinate 34,472, forward strand.
GTCCTTCTCGACCGAGACGCGGTTGCCGATGCCGACCACAGCGGATTTCTTGGCGGTGACCTTGACGGTCACGAACGAGGACGCTCCGATGGGGATCATGATCTCGTCGCCCTCCTTGGCCTTCGCCAGGGCGTCGATGGTCCTGATGGCCCTCGCGTTGTCGTCGCGGGAGGACTGCAGGATCCTGATCTGGCGGGAGATGGTCTCGAGCTGCTCATTGTAGCTGTCGAGGGTCCTGGCCGCCTCGCGGAGCTCCTCGTCGTTCATTTCAGGCACCGATCTGGTATTTCACGACGTGGCTCTCGACCTGATCGGCGGGGATCTCCTCGATCTTGTCGATCTTGATCTGCCATCTCTTCATCTTGTGCTTGGAGCCGATGGTCGAGAGAGCCTTCTCCCTGACCGCGGCTTCGTCGTCGGCTGCCATCTCAATGGAGAAAGGCTGCTCTTTCCTGGGGTCCGCGTAGGAACCGGTAACGAGGAACGCTTTCATTGCTACTACCTGACTGCCCAACCCGCCTTTGTTTAATAAAGGTTTGGAGTGCAGTCAGTCGAAGCGCGTCCGGGATACTTCATTCTATCTTTCTTACAGGGGGTCTTAACAGATGTTTTAACGCCCCTTCGATTCCTACTTCGGACAATGCCGATATCGGGCTCGCCTTCGGCGGATGGAAGGTCTGTAAGATGGCGGATAAACTCATCCGAACAGCCGGTCGCCGGCCTCGCTCTCCCAGCCCCAGCCGGCGTACTTCCGGCCGACCAGGAACACGGCGCAGAACTCGGGGACCTCGGTCTCGCCCCGGAGGGTGAAATGCTGGCCGAGCATGTCGAGCTCCATGTCCTTCCTCATGGTGACCTTGACGGGGTCGTCGGTGTAGGTCTCGGGCACGGCGTACTGCAGGGGGTCGTAATCGGTCAGCTGGTCGCGGGTCAGGTGCGACACGCGGAGCCCGGTCTTCCCGTGCAGGGAGCCCGGCAGGCGGATCAGCCTCTTGATGTCGGGGGTGACCGGCTTGTCGACCTCGCTCGAGAGGCGCGGGGCGGCGTCCTTCACCATCGACATGAGGAACTCCTGCTCGAAGTTGGTCAGGCCCTGCATGCTGTTCCTCTCGAGCATGCCCTGCTCGAGCTGCGCGATGTTCTCGGCGTACTTCTTCACGGTGTCCTTCCCTTTGTTGGCGATCGAGGGGTACTTCTTCCTGAGGTCGCGGAGGTCCATGGTGCGCGCGTCGTCCATCGCCCCGATGAGCACCTTCCGGCACTTGGCGTACCAGCCGCCCTGCTCCTCGGAGGGGATGCGGCGGAAGGTCTGGGTCTTCGCGTAGACGGCGCTCCCGTACTGCGAGGTGCCGGCCGAGGCGTACTCCACCCGGAAGATCCGGTCGTAGTCGAGCCCCTGGCAGGAGACGTAGTCCACGATCTCCCTCCGCTCCCTGGTGCCGAGGGTGAAGATGTCCGCGCTGCGGATGTGGGCGTGGTACCCCCTCCCCCCGGAGAAGCAGATGTGGACCTGGTCCTCGGTGAAGCCGAGGTCGCTGAACAGGTAGTCGTCGCAGAGCGAGATCATCTCCGAGCGGATCTCCCTCATCATCTCCGAGTAGGTCATCTGGTCGGCGCCGGCCAGGTGGTCGGCGTCGAGGTCGAAGATGAGCTCCGCGCCCAGCCACTCCTTGAGGTCCATCTCCGGCTTGGCGGGGTAGCGGTAGTAGGAGGTGGAGTAGTAGCTGTGGCGGGGGACCCGGGTGGCCATGTAGAGCTTGAGGTCCTCGGGGGAGGTGAAGGACATGTGGCGGCGCATGGTGCCGCCGAAGGGGATGAACCCGAACTCCTTCCTGGCGAAGCGGTCGGGCATCTCCGGGGTGAACTTCCGGTAGTGCCTCCTGAAGACTTTGAACAGGAAGCGGCTGTCCGCGTCCAGCAGGCCCGTGCCCTGCTGCCCCTGCCCTCCTCCGTAGTTCTCCGCCATGTAGGTCGCTCCGAAATATTGCGCCGTGTTTTATAAAACGATGGCGATTGGACGCAGCATGGAGAAGCTCCCCGCCTACGACAACCACTTCCACATGAGCCCGCACGGGCGCAACGTGGAGGCCCTCAAGGAGTTCGAGGCGGCCGGGGGCACCGGGATCACCCTGGTGACCCTGCCGTACCCCGAGGTGCGGATAGAGAAGGGGGAGGACTTCGCCCGCTCGTACGAGATAACCTATGATCTGGCACATAGGGCGAGGGAGGAGACCGGGGTGGAGGTCAACGTCGCCGTGGGGCCTTACCCCGTGCTGCTGATCTCCCTCTCCGAGGCCTACGGGCTGGAGCAGGCGGAGGCCATGCTCATGCGGGGCATGGAGGATGCCGGGAAGGCCGTGGAGGAGGGGAAGGCCGTCGCCATCGGCGAGATCGGGAGGCCCCACTTCCCGTGCTCACAGGAGATCTGGGACAGCTCCAACCGCATCCTGCAGCGGGGGATGGAGATCGCCAGGGAGAACGACGTCCCCGTCATCATCCACTGCGAATCGGAGCCTGACACCGACCGGAGCCTGGCGGAGATCGCGGGGAAGGCGGGCCTCGATCCCGGGATGGTCATCAAGCACTCCTCCCCGCCCCTGGTGCTCCCGGAGGAGACCCACGGGGTGATGCCCTCGATGCCGGCCTCCAAGACCAACATCAGGGAGGCCCTGGGCAAGGGGACCGACCGCTTCTTCCTCGAAACGGACTACATCGACGAGCCCTCCAAGCCGGGCGCCATCATGGCGGCCAACACCGTCCCCAACAAGGTCCGCTGGATGCTGGCCTCGGGGACCGCGACGGAGGAGAACGTGCAGCACATCTGCCGGGACCTTCCGGACCGTTATTTCCATCGTTGATTCCCATCACCAAGCGTTAATATCGGAGCACTCCACTCACAGGCGCATGAAAGCCAAGGTCACCTGCGTCTACGACGAGGGCGCCCTCCCGGACACCCACCTCATCGGCGCCATCGGCATGTCGATCATGATCGACGCCGACGGCAAGCGCTTCCTCTTCGGCCTCGGCCACCGCCCGCGGTACCTGGAGAACAACATGTACGCGCTGGGCATCAAGCCCGATTCCATCGACGCGGTCATCGTCTCCCACAACCACATCGACCACTGGGGCGGCCTCGACGGGCTCATGAAGGAGCGGACGAAGCCCATCGACATCTACGCGCCGGCCTCCTGCTTCCTCGAGGAAAGCCGGAAGCCCTTCCGCATCGGGCAGAAGGGGATGTACCCGCCCGAGGGGAAGGAGGACATCATGTTCCGCTGCGACGTCACGGGGTGGACCGACCTCTCCGAGCACGTGCACATCTCCCCGCCGATGACCCAGAACGGCGCCGATGAGTGCTTCCTGACCATCTCGACGAGGACGGGGCCGGCGATGATCGTCGGCTGCTGCCACATGGGCCTCGACCACGCCGTGGAGGAGGTCCGGCAGCATTTCGGCAGGAAACCCATGGCCATCATCGGCGGGCTCCACATCGGGAAGAAGAACGACGCCCTGGCCGACGTCTACGCCCAGTACCTGCAGGAGGAGGACATCCGCCGGCTGTACCTCAACCACTGCACCAACGAGCGGGGGATCAACCGCATGCGGGTGACCCTGGGGCTGGACGGCGTCAAGGACTTCTTCGGCGGCCAGACCCTGGAATTCGACCTTCTCCGATAAGGACGTCGCTCGTGGCTGTTTGAAATAAGAGGACCCTGATGCGCTACCGCTATTAAAGAGGTGGAAGAACGTGAAATGGGCTTACAGGCTCCGGACGCTCTCGATATTCGTCATCCTGACGCTGTTCATGATGCTCATCGGCTTCGTGATCGGCTGGTTCTTCGGGTACGGCCTCTACGGGCTCACGATCATGCTCGTGGTCTCGGTGATCATGAGCTTCTGCTCGTACTGGTTCTCCAAGGAATCCGCCCTGCGGGCGAACCGCGTGCACATCATCACGCGGGAGGAGAACCCGCGGCTGTACGGGATCGTCGAGAAGGTCGCGAAGGAGGCCGGGCTCCCGATGCCCCAGGTGGGCATCTGCGAGGCCAACATGCCGAACGCCTTCGCCACCGGCCGGAACCCCGACAACGCCGCCGTGGTCGCCACCACCGGGATCCTGAGGGTGCTGAACGACGACGAGCTGGAGGCCGTCTTCGGCCACGAGATGTCGCACGTCAAGAACCGCGACATCCTGGTGATGTCGGTGGCCTCCTGCATGGTGGCCATCCTGACCTACGCCTCGCGCATGCTCTACTGGGGCGCGCTGTTCTCCGGCGGCAACCGCGACAGCCGGGAGAACGCCGTCCTGCTGGTCATCGCCGCCCTGTGCATCATCTTCGTGCCCATCGCCGGGCTCATCCTGCAGCTCGCGGTCTCCCGGAACAGGGAGTACCTGGCGGACGAGACGGGGGCCCGCATCACCGGGAAGCCCCGGGAGCTGGCCAACGCCCTCCTGAAGCTGGAGCGCGGGTGCGCGGCGCCGGACAACGACTACACCGACACCGCCCACGCCAACATGTGGATCAGCGAGCCCTGCCGCAAGGGGTTCGCGAAGAACCTCTTCAGCACCCACCCCTCCACCGAGGACCGCGTGAGGAAGCTGGAGGCGCTCGCCGAGGCCATGGACGAGGGGCAGGTGAAGGCCTACACGCCCGAGGAGGACTCCTCCAAGAGCGTCATGAAGTCCAAGACCATGACCTCCCGGTGAGAGGGGTTTACCCCCTCCGCCGGGAAATTGATTTTGAAAAGACCCAGATATTGAAATTTGAGAGAGGAAGAGGGGCGCTTATAAGCGCCCCGTTCCCCTCACTGCACGGGCTCCCACTTGGAGATCTCGTTGACCTTCGAGAGGGTGGAGCCCTTCCTGATCTCGGCGCGGACGCGGGTCTCGTGCTCGTGGACGTCGAGGGCGCGGTTGGCGACCTCCACGGCGTCCTCCTTGGCGATGACGATGAGGCCGCTCTCGTCCCCGACGATCCAGTCGCCGGTGCGCACCCTCTGCCCCCCGACGGTGATCTCGGTGCCGATGACCCCGGCGCCCTTGGGCTCTCCCGCGCACGGGACCGCCGTGCGGGCGAAGGCCGGGAACTTCAGGTTCTCGATGTCGTCGATGTCGCGGATGGCGCCGTCGATGACGATACCGGTGCAGCCCATCTGCATGGCGGAGTTCGACGCGAGCTCCCCCCAGACGGCCATGGGCGCCCCGCCCACGTCGACGACGATGACGTCGCCCTTGCGGGCGCGGTCGATGGCCTCGACGGGCTTCGCCCAGTCGCCGTTGGCGGTCTGCACGGTGAGCGCCCGCCCGATCATCTTGGCGTTGCGCTCGATGTACGGGTGCAGGCCGTAGATGATGCCCTTCTTGTGGTAGGCGTCGGAGATGTTGCAGGTGGAGACCTTGGAGAAGGCCTCGAAGAGCTCGTCCTCGGTGTACTTCTTGGCGATGACCTTGCTGATCTTCAGGCCCTTCATGGCCTTCTTGATCTCGGCCGCCGCTCCCTTGATGTCGTCGGTCTTGGTGATGCCCCCGCCGACGATGATGTCGTAGGCGCCCGCCTTGACGTACTCGGGGACGGTGTCGGCGGTGATGCCGCCGGCCACGGCCACGGGGATGCTGACCGCCTTCACGATCTTCTTGAGGACGTCCACCGGGGCCTCCTCCCCGCGCATCTGGGTGTCGATGCCCATGTGCAGGCAGACATAGGCCACGCCGAGCTTCTCGACCTCCTTCGCGCGCTTCACCTTGTCCGGGACGTTGATCATGTCGACCATGATCTCCGCGCCGTACTTCCTGCCGGATTCCACGGCCTCGGAGATGGTCGAGTCCTCGGCGAGCCCGAGGACGGTGACGATGTCCGCCCCCGCCTTGGCCATGATCTCCACCTCGAAGGCGCCGGTGTCCATGGTCTTGGTGTCGGCTACGATCTTGTGGCCGGGGAACTTCCTCTTCATGGTGCGCACGGCGTCCGTGCCTGCGCTCTTGATCAGCGGGGTGCCGACCTCGACCCAGTCGGCGCCGCCGGCGACGGCCTCCTCGGCGATGCCCTCGCTGCGCTTGAGCTGCATCATGTCGAGGGCCACCTGCAATACGGGTTCCATGTGCGGGTCATGCACGCGCGAGTATTAGAACGAGACCAACGTCGAATGACGTTTTTCGCGGGGAATTTGACATGATTTTCGTTTGAATGTCAATGGAAAAGGGACTTCCGGGGGCGGTTTGCCCCCGGTGTCAATGCCGCTCAGCTCGCCCGTCAATCATCAGTGTTCAGCTCAATGAAACGGTCATCATCGCGGCATCCTTCCCATCGCGGGGCGGATACTTTAATTCTGACCCCGTCCTTAGCCTTCGTATATGCTAGGAAGCAACAAGCCGGAGAAGAAGTACAGCGTGCTCTTCGTCGACTCGAAGAACGACCTCTCCTCCCAGCTCGCCGAATACTACACCAGGAAGATGTTCCCGGCGATATACGAGGTCTACAGCGCCGGCCCCAAGCACGACACCGTCGACTGCGACCTCCTCTCGGTGATGTACTGCAACGGGGACGACCTCCGCGACCAGGTCTCCAAGGACTTCGGGGACGACCGGTTCCTCCCCCCGACGGACGACTTCGACTTCGTCGTGTACACGGAGAGGCCGGTCTACGAGCGCCTCGCCAAGAAATCCCCCTGGCAGGGCCACCAGATCTGCGCCCATATGGGCACCCGGGAGGAGTTCACCGCCACCGACGACGCCGAGCTGGCCGACGACCTCCTGGCCATGGCCGACCGCGTCGCGAAGTGGGTCAGGGAGAACATGGCCGACCCCGAGAAGCTCAAGACGCTGATCACCGCATGATCCCCATCCTCATCATCGACAAGGACCAGTGCGACCCCAAGAAGTGCACCGCCAAGCGCATGGAGAAGTTCGGGCTCGCCCGCGAGGTGCAGCCGAACAGGGTCCCCAAAGGAGCATTGGTCCTCGACCCCACGGCGAAGAAGACGCTGTCCCCCGCGGACGCGAAATACGCCTATCTGGGTCTTGTGGTTTTGGACTTGACATGGACGCACATCGATGAGATCCCGCACCTGCGCGGCGTGCGCGCCCGGAAGCTGCCTTACCTGGTCGCCTCCAACCCCGTCAACTGGGGCAAGCCCTGGCGCCTCAACAGCGCCGAGGCGGTGCTCGCCTCTCTTTTGATAATGCACCAGGACGAGCAGGCGGAGCTCTTCATGCCCCGCTTCAACTGGGCGCCCGAGCTCGTCAACCTCAACCGCGCCCTCCTCGAGGAGTACCGCACGGCGGAGGACTCCGACAGCATCCAGGCGATGTCGGACAATTACGTGAAATCGGTAGCCGGCGACTGACTGCAATCGCCTCTGTTTTATACCTCGCGCGCATAGGAGCGAGCGCAATGCCGGACGAGCTGTTGGAGATGATTTGGAAGGCCCTGGGCGACGACAAGGTCACCACGGCCGAGGCCTCCGCGAGGCTGGAATCATACTTCCATTACAGGTGCCCGGACGACCTGATCAAGACCATGAACAGGTACCGCCGCGAAGGATTGGTGAAGGGACGGGTGTCCTTCGAGGACGGGGGATGGATCTGGTGGGCGGACAGCGAGTGCCGCTCCAAGGGGGTATGAGAAACGGCTAATTTCCAGGATGGAGAGCTGAAGGAGGCCTGGGCGAGCATCCTCGGCAAGGAGAAGTACGTCCTGATGCTGCGGGAGGTGGCGGACAGCTACCCCGACAAGCGGAGCGTCTTCGTGGAGTACGACGACATCGACATGTACAGCTCGCAGTTCGCGATGTACGTGATGGAGGCGCCCGACCGCTGCATCAAGGCGGCCAAGGAGTACATCAAGGAGTCGGCGATGCCGCCGACCTGGGACCCCGCCAACATCGTCAACGTGAGGATCACCGGGATCCCCCGCGACGCCAAGGTCGGGATCAGGAAGCTGCGGGCGAAGCACCTCGGGAGGCTGGTCTCGGTGGACGGGATCGTCAAGAGGGTCACCCCGGTGCGCCCCCGCATGACCAAGGCCCTCTTCCGCTGCGCCAAATGCGGGCAGGAGATCTGGGTCGACCAGCCCGGCATGATCCTCCAGGAGCCGGCCATGTGCACCAATCCCGCCACCGTCTGCAACAAGGGCCCCCTGCGCTTCATCCTCGACGAGGAGGAGTCGCTCTACCGCGACACCCAGAGGATCGACTTCCAGGAGAGCCCGGAGGACCTCCGGGGAGGCGACCAGCCCGAAAGGATGAGCGGCTATCTCGAGGACGACATCGCCGGCCAGGTCACCCCCGGCTCGAGGGTCACCTTCAACGGCATCCTGCGCTCGGCCGAGAAGCAGGACCGCACCAAGACCACCACCTTCGAGACCTACCTCGACGTGATCTCGGTGGAGTACGAGCAGCACGAGTACGACGAGATCGTCATCACCGACGAGGACGAGAAGGCCATCCTCGAGATGTCCCGCGACCCCCACCTATTCGACAACATAATCGACTCCATCTCCCCGACCATCTACGGCCTGCGGGAGGTCAAGGCGGCCGTCGCCCTGCAGCTCTTCGGGGGCTGCCACAAGGTCATGGACGACGGCTCCGTCATCCGCGGCGACATGCACGTCCTCCTGGTGGGAGATCCCGGCGTCGCGAAGTCCCAGCTGCTCCGCTACATGGCGCAGCTGTCCCCCCGCGGGATCTACGCCTCCGGGAAATCGGCCTCCGCCGCCGGGCTCACCGCCACCGCGGTCAAGGACGAGGACACCGGCGGGTGGGTGCTCGAGGCGGGCGCCCTGGTCCTGGCGGACGGCGGGCTCGCCTGCATCGACGAGCTCGACAAGATGACCGACCAGGACCGGTCCTCTTTGCATGAAGCGATGGAGTCCCAGAGGATCTCGGTGGCCAAAGCCGGCCTGACCATGGCCCTGCAGTGCCGCTGCTCCATGCTGGCGGCCGCCAACCCCAAGTTCGGGAGGTTCGACACCGAGGGCGCCACCATCGTCAGCCAGATCGACCTGCCGCCGCCCCTGCTGTCGAGGTTCGACCTCATCTTCGTGCTCACCGACAAGCCCGACGAGAAGTACGACCGCAAGGTGACCCAGCACATCCTCAACGTGCACCGGAGGGGCGAGGCCCGGCAGTTCGACGGGGCGGAGCCCCCCGAGGGCGTGGACATCGAGCAGATCAAGGAGTCCACGGTCAACATCAAGCCCAAGTACACCATCGACCAGCTGCGGAAGTACGTGGCCTACGCCAAGCAGCACATCGTGCCGGTCATGACCGACTCCGCCGCCAAGCTTATCGAGGACACCTATGTGCGGATCAGGGGCTCGGCGGAGGACGGGAAGACCGTGCCCATCACCGCCAGGCAGCTGGAGGCCTTCGTGAGGATCGCCGAGGCCTCGGCCAAGATGCGGCTGTCGAGCACCGTCACCGACGAGGACGCCCAGAGGGCCATCGACCTCGTCACCTACTACCTCCAGCGGATCGCCGGGACGCAGGGCGGCGGGTTCGACATCGACCGCATGCAGTCCGAGTACTCCTCGAAGGACCGCGCCGACGTGAGCCAGATCGTCAGGATCGTCAAGGCCGCCGGCGACGACGGGATGTCCGCGGAGGACATCATCGCGGCCGCCGCCGAGGACGGCGTCTCCGAGAAGGAGGCCTCGCAGATGATCAAGAAGCTGCAGAAGAACGGCACGCTCTACTGCCCCCGCGAGGGCATCTACCGGGTGACCTGAGATGGCGGGCGGGTTCTATTTCAAAACGCACAAGCACCCCGGGGAGACCATCATCGCCGTCTGCGACGAGGAGGTCCTCGGGAAATCGTTCGCCGCCGAGAAGGTGCACATCACCGTCTCCGAGGGCTTCTACGGCGGGGACCTCATCGACGAGGAGGAGCTCCGCTCCCGGCTGGGGGCGTTCACCATCCTCAACATCGCCGGCAACCGCGCGGTGGAGATCGCCATCGAGATGAAGATCGTCGACAGGGACGCGGTCATGGAGATCGGCGGCATCCTGCACGCCCAGGCGGTGACGCTGTGAACGGCTTCTGCGTGGAATGCGGCAAGGAGACCGACCGGACGGTCAACGGGCTCTGCCTGGAATGCTTCCTGAAGGACCGCCAGCTGCTGTCCCTCCCGGACCACGTGGACCTCCAGGTGTGCACCGGCTGCGGGCAGTTCTACCGCCACGGGGAGTTCCGGCACATGGAGCCCGAGGAGGCCGTCGTCCAGGCGGCCGTCGAGGTCCTCGAGTGCATCCCCGAGGCGAGGGTGACCAGCGTCTCCCCCGCCCTCAGCTGGCTGGACGACAGCAACGTCTCGGTCATCCTGACCTGCAAGGTCGCCATCGGGGACTTCGAGACCGAGGCCGCCGCCGGCACCATCGTCCGCATCAAGAACACCGTCTGCAAGATCTGCTCCCGCCGCACCGGCAATTATTACGAGGCCATCCTGCAGGTCCGGAGCGCCGGCAAGACCCTCGACCCGGAGCTGCAGGACGAGGTGCTGGCACGTGTGGAGAAGCTGGTCGACGCGGCCATGGCCACCGACCCCAACGCCTTCATCACCAAGATGGAGATCGTCCCCGGCGGGGTGGACGTGTACCTCTCGCTGATCGCCCTCGGGAGGGCCTGCGAGCGGGACCTCGCCGACACCTATGCCGCGGAGACCGACGAGTCCTCCAAGCTGGTGGGGCAGACCCGCGACGGGCTCGACATGTACCGGGTGACCTACCTGGTCCGCCTCCCGGAGTTTCACGTGGGAGATGTTGTGCGCTACAAGGACAAGTACTGGCTCTTGTCGCGCGTGAGCGGGAAGGGAGGGAAACTCATCTCCCTGGAGAACTTCCGCGAGACCTCCATCGACCGTCGCGAGATGCCCGACATCAAGGTGTACGCGAAGTACGCCGACCTCATGCGCGCCGATGTGATATCGTCGTCGGGGAACGAGGTGCAGGTCTTGGACCCCTCGGACTACTCCACCGTCGACCTCCTGGTCCCCCAGGGGGCGGTCGTCGGCGAGAGCGTGAAGGTGGTCAGGATCGAGGAAACCCTTTACTACGTGCCCCTGCGAGGTGAAAAGAATGGTCGTGAAGCTGCCTGAAACGAGGGAGAAAGTCGTCGAAAACCTGCTCAAGCTCGCCAACACGAAGATCCCGGAGGACATCGGCTGGGCGCTCGAGGCGGCCGCCGAGTGGGAGACCTCCAAGACGGCGTACACCGTGCTGGGCTCCATCCTCGAGAACGTCCGCAAGGCGGAGCACCTTGGGAAGCCCATGTGCCAGGACACCGGAGTGCCCGTCTTCTGGGTACGCGGGAAGATCGACGCGGGCATCGAAGATGACATCCGCGAGGCGGTGCGGAAGAGCACCGAGAAGATCCCCATGCGGCCGAACGCCGTGGACCCCTTCACCAGGAAGAACTCCGGCGATAATTCGGGAGTGGGGATGCCGATCATACATTACATTCCAACAAATGACGATTTCACGGAGATCTCCGTGCTCCTGAAGGGGGCCGGCTCCGAGAACATGACCAAACTGGCCATGCTCAACCCCGCCGACGGCATCGCGGGGGTCCGGAAGTTCATCGTCGACACCGTCCTCGACGCCGGCGGGCGCCCCTGCCCGCCCGGCATCATCGGAGTGGGAATCGGCGGCACCTCCGACACCTGCGCCGAGGCCGCCAAGAGGGCGCTCATGGAGCCCCTCGATTACGAAGACCCAGATCCCGAGATCAAGCAGCTCGAGGAGGACCTCTTCGTGAAGCTCAACGGCTCCGGCCTGGGCCCCATGGGGCTGGGCGGGAGCACCACTGTCCTGGGCGTGAAGATCAGGAAGCTCGCCTGCCACACGGCGTCCCTGCCGGTCTGCGTCAACGTGGGCTGCTGGGCCACCCGCAGGGCCTCGGCGAAGATCACCAGCTCCGAGGTGGAGTACGCGCAGGGGGCGGTGCTGTGAGCGCCGCCGTGAAGATCGTGCAGGCCCCCCTGTCGGAGAAGGACGCGAGGTCCCTCAAGCTCGGGGAGCAGATCTACATCACCGGCCCGGTCGTCACCGG